>CAZQTH010000006.1:0-21088 GCA_964596175.1 uncultured Clostridium sp.
TGCTCTGAATGTTCCTCTTTTAAAGTCTATTTCATTTCTTGTATATTGCATACTAACTAATTTTTTTAATACTTCATCTCGTGATTTTTGCATACCTGGTCTTAGAGATAACATCATTCCTTGGTAGTCTATAGGGTCTCCTAAGCCATATATACAAGAAACAGATGCAACTATTATTACATCTCTTGTCTCAAACAATGACAATGTTGCTGAATGTCTTAATTTATCTATTTCATCATTTATAGAAGAGTCCTTTTCTATATAAGTATCTGTTGAAGGTATATAACTCTCTGGTTGATAATAATCATAATATGATACAAAATACTCAACATTGTTTTCAGGGAAAAACTCTTTGAACTCGCTATATAGTTGTCCTGCTAATGTCTTATTATGTGCTAAAACAAGTGTTGGTTTTTGGACTTTCTGTATTATGTTTGCCATTGTGAACGTTTTTCCAGAACCTGTAACACCAAGAAGCGTCTGGTATTTTTTACCTTCCATGACGCCTTTACTTAAATATTCAATTGCTTCAGGTTGGTCTCCTGTTGGTTTATATTCTGAATGTAATTTAAACATATTTTTATCTTCCTTCATTTCATTATAAACTTTTGCATGAATTTTCATTGTTTCATTTCTTCTTTTATCTTTAATTATTCTCTTTTTGTTTTTCTTCATCTTTTTTGTTTTTCTCTATTATCTCTAATATCTTTTTAGAAGTATCCCCATATTCTTTTTTTATTCTTTCTTCTTCCTCTTTATTTTTCAACGCTATCCTCTTCTTTTCCTTTTATATTTTTTATCTTCTCATATATTGCTTTTATTCTTCCTGTTTCTTCTTGTCTTTCCTCGGGTGTTACCTCTCCATATATTTCATCTAAATCTTCCATTGAAACTTCTGCTGTTCCTTTAGTTTCTTCCTGTTCTTCTTGCTCTTTTGAATTTTCTAAAATTCTATCCATATCTGTATCTTTACAGAAACCTCTATCAGTTACTCTATTGTTTCTTAGTTTTTCTTGTAATTGCTTTCTTACATTAGGATCTCCCGTTTTTTTATATTCTTCAAATAACTCTTCTGCTTTTCTTCTTTCAGATTCTAAGCATTTTTCTACATCTATTACTACAATTGGTAATCCACCAAAATCTCTTGAGGCTATTTGTGCTTCATCCATATTAGGAATTTTTCCATTTTCTTTAAATACTACTATATAATCTGGTTGCTTTTTTTCTCCATCTTGCATTCTTCTAAAGTCCATTTCATTATGCCCATATGTATTTTTTATCTGACTATCTGGTGCTAAATATTGTTCTCCTCTTCTTGCTATGGATTCAAAAGCCACACCTGAGGACCACATATCTCCTGGTCCTGATAACATTAAAGAATCTTCCTTCATTTCTTCAAAACCATAACATATATGTGGAACTGGTGCATGACCTAACATATCATTCCTAATATATGATGCACAAAAATGTTGAGAACCAAATGAAGGCCTATTCCAATCCTCTTTATAATTATCTGGTTTAGTATAAACATAAGCTCCAACAGATGTTATTATCATTTTAAAATCTGTTCCTGCACTATATACATTTTCTTCATCTGGCAATTTCTCGGCATTTTCTATTTTAAATAAATCTTTATTATATAGTTTCCAATATTCTGTTTTTAGCATTCTCTCCATAAATAATGGATTTGTTGTTTCCAATCCTTCTACCTGCTCAAATATATTTTCTAATGTTTTAGGATTTTTGATATTTAATATTTCTTCTAAACTTTTTATATATGCTTTTAAATCTTCATCTCCTATTTGGTCTATATCTTCACCAAATTTTTCAATCATCAACTTTGTTTCTGAAGTAGTTTGCCCAAATATTTTCAAAAGTACGCCTTTTCGTTTTTCTTCTAAAGTTTCTCCATTTATTAATTCTTCACATCTTTTTCTTTTTATTTCTCGGAAATTTTCAACATCCTCAATAGTTTTCATGTCAAAATCATTTGGATGTATTAATATTGGTATAAGCTTATCTATATCAACTCCATTATTTCCTTCTAAATTAGAAATTAATTCTCCATAACTAGCAATATTATCTAATATTCTATTTGCAAGTGGTGTCCATTCTTCTCCATTTGTTTTTTGTAAATATGAGTCTAAAGCTCTTCCAAATATTGTTAGCTCTCCTTTACTTAATTGCTTGACTTTTTCTGCTATGTAAGGATAGCAAGAAATTAGGTTTACTTTATCTTTTCCAAGTATTTGTATATATTTATCAGTAATAATATCATAATTTGATTTTAATATATCTTCATTTTCTTCTGCCATTTCAAGTATTAATTCTTCCTTATCATCACATTTTTCCATTTCTAAAAATTCTTTCAAATGTGTTTTTATAAACTGTGGTGATGCATATTTCATTCTATATGTCTTAGTTATTGTTACATCATTTAGTTTTTTTAATATCTCTAATTTTTCTACTGTATCATCTATACTATCTACTAAAACTGCCAAATTATCGATACTAAGACCATATTCTGTCCATCTTTCTATTATCTCTTTTGTATATTCTGGATCATCTGCAATATCTACTAAATATGTCAACTGCCAGCCACTAAAACCATATTCTGGCCATCTTTCTATTATCTTCTTTGTATATTCTGGATCATCTACAAATATTATTAAATCTGTCAAATCATCATTACTAAAGCCACCATATTCTGGCCATCTTTCTATTATCTCTTTTGTATATTCTTTATCACCTATAATTAATACTAAGCTTGATAAATCATCGCCATTAAGACCATATTCTTGCCATTTTTCTATTATTTCTTTTATTATAATTTCTGTATCATTTATTCTTGTTAATAACTTTTTCAAATCATCACTATCGAGACCATATTCTTGCCTTCTTTTTACTATTTCTTTTATATATTCTGTATCATCTATACTTTTTACTAAATCTATCAAATAATAGATACTAAGACCATACTCTTGCCATCTTTTTATTATTCCTTTTGTATATTCTTTATCATCTATAATTTTTACTAACCATGCCACATCATTGCTACTAAGACCATACACTTGCCATACTTCTATTATTTCTTTTGTATATTCTTTATCATCTATAATTTTTACTAACTCTGCCAAATAATAGCCATCAAGACCATACTCTTCCCATCTTTCTATTATCTCTTTTGTATATTCTTTATCATCTATAATTAATACTAAGCTTGATAAATCATCGTCATTAAGACCATATTCTTGCCATTTTTCTATTATTTCTTTTATTATAATTTCTGTATCATTTATTCTTGTTAATAACTTTTTCAAATCATCACTATCGAGACCATATTCTTGCCTTCTTTTTACTATTTCTTTTATATATTCTGTATCATCTATACTTTTTACTAAATCTATCAAATAATAGATACTAAGACCATACTCTTGCCATCTTTTTATTATTCCTTTTGTATATTCTTTATCATTTAAATATAAAACTAATTCTACTATATCATTGCTACTAAGACCATACTCTTGCCATCTTTCTATTATCTCTTTTGTATATTCTATATCATTTATACTTTTTACTAACCATGCCACATCATAGCTACTAAGACCATATTCTTGCCTTCTTTCTATTATCTCTTTTGTATATTCTTTATCATTTAAATATAAAACTAATTCTACTATATCATTGCTAGAAAAACCGTTTTCTTTTCCACTTTCTATAAATTTTTTATTTACTTGATTTGCTTGTATAGCCAAAGAATAAATAGACTTTATTCCATATTCATCTTTTTCAGCTATCATCTTTTTTAAATATTCTTCATCAAAAACTTCTGGAATCCATTGTGCTATTAACCCTAATGTCTCTTTATCTTTTGTTTTCAAGTATTCCACCAATTCTCTATTTGATCTTATTTTTTCTGCAATCTGTTTTACTGTTTCTTTAAATTTTTCAACTGTAAGTGCTTCAGGATCATGTATTCCCATTCTATTTAAAAAATTTAGTTGTCTATCTATATCAGCTTTGTCTCCTACAAAACATACATCTATAAATTCATCAATATCTTCCTTTTGCATATGTACACCTCTAATTTATTTTTTCAATATCTTTTTTATAAAATTAATTATCCTTATATACCACTTTTCTTTTTCTACTTTTAAAGGCAAATTCTCTTCTTGTTTTTTATCTTTTATCTCTTCTTCATTTTGAAGTTTTTCTTTTTTTCTGCTTTCAAAGTCAATCTTATATTTGTCTTGTAATATCTTTTCTTCTTTTTTAATTTCTTCTAAGTCTATATCCAATAACTTTTTCCTTTTTTCTTGACTACATAAATAATCTCTATAAATAATAGAAAGTATTATTTTAGTTTCCTTTAATAATTGTTTTTTTATATCTACTGTATAATCTATATTAAATTCATAATCTAAATCTCTAGTTTCTTTTATTAAATTTATAAAACTTTTTGGTATTTTTTCTTGCATTTCCTTATTCATATGGTTAATAACATCATATACTTCACTAAATGCTTGATTTGTTGTATTTTTCATTTGTTTTCTCCTATCCCGATTTTTTAAAGATTATCTTTTAAAATCTTTAATTTTCTTTAATTTTTATCTTTTATTGATTTATATATACTTTCAATTAATTTCTATAGATTAAATCAATTGAAAAATTAAAGTATATTTATTAAAACATAATGATTTTTATGTTTTTTAGGGTTATACTCTTTTCTATTTTCACCAAATATCTATATGAACTCGCATAATTTCGATTTTATTTTATAATATTATTTTATATTTTTCAATAATTATAGTATCGATTTTTAGATAAATAATTTATTTTTTAGCAAAAATAGCCTCCTTCTTATAAAAAAGAAAGAGACTATTAAAAAGGTTTTATTGAACTTTTCTTCTACACTTACTTGCTCTCTACATAGTAATATACTGTTTTATATCCAAGTTCATGTATTTATTGTTCCTATTCTTTATATTTTCTAATAATATTTCTTTTGTTTTATTTGCTAAATCAAATTCTTCTCTCGTAATTTCATTTTTATCTAAAGACTCTTTTAATTCATCTTCATCTAAAACTTTTATTTTTCCTTTTTTGTTAATAGTAATATCTAAGTATAAATCTATATAATATGGAATATTAGTTTCTTCATCAATACCATTTTTTAAGCTAATATCAAAATAATATTCTAGTATTTCTTTTTCTCTATTAACAAAAACTCTCATTGAATAATTTTCATTTTTAGGTATTACTTCTACTATATAATAACCATTATCAATTAGACATAATCCGTCATCTAATATAAAAGGCTTTTCTATTTTTATTATTTTTTTCACAGAAATATAGTAATCTTCATTATCATAATAAATATAAAGCTCATATTTATTTACTTTTCTTAAATACGTTTTACTAATTAATTTTTTCCTAACTTCTAATCTTTCTTGCATTTTTTCTCTTATTTTTTTATTTATTTAAAATTATTTATATTTTTTAATGTATTTTAGATCATAAGATATTAATTTTTACAATTGTTTTCCTTTATACTGATAAATTGTAATATATATTTATACAGATAATGGGTTAAAATCGGTTGTATGATTTCTATGGAAGTATGATTAATTAGCTACATGCATTTGTAATACTGTTCATCATTTGCCAATAAATACTTGTGCTTCCTTCATAATGACTTGTCATAATAACAACTAACTCTAAATCTGGTACTACAAAAATATATTGTCCATAATGCCCTTGTGCAAAATACGCAGGATAATCATTATCACCAAATGTACGTACCCACCATTGATATCCATAATCTGCTGAACCTGAACTTCTTTCAAATTGTACCGTTGTTGAATCATAAACCCATTGTTGTGGAATTATTTGTTCACCTTCCCAGACACCTTCATTTAGATACAATTGTCCTATTTTTGCCATATCATATACATTCATTGCAAAACCATTACCACCATCTGAAATTCCTTGCGAATCTGTTGTACACTCTACACTGTCAATGTCTAGCGGATCAAATAAAAATTCTTTTCCGAAATCTAGTGTTGTCCTCCCTGTTGTTTGTTGTATTATAGCTGATAATAGATGAGTATTTCCTGTAAAGTAATTAAATGTAGTTCCTGGTCTTGAGATTGCACTGCTATTTAATACATAATCTACCCAGTTATCAGATGAAATCCACTGTGTCCAATTTCCTGTATCACTAACATTTAAACCTGTTGTATGTGTTAATAAATTCCATACTGTTATTTGACTTTTATATTCACTTCCATCATTTAATATTGAAGGAAAATATGTAGATATAGGTGTATCTACACTATCAATATAACCTTTTTCCATTGCTATTCCAAATATTGCAGATGTTATACTTTTTGATGTTGATTGTAATGTAAATACGCTTGTCTCATCATATCCTTCTTTATAATATTCATCTACTATAACTCCATTTCTTACAATAACTTCTGCATTTATTGGATATTGGTCAATTGTTGAATGTATATTTTCTATTATACTTCTATCAATATTTTGATTTTCTAATGTATCATACTGCCATTCCCAAGGTGTGTCTTCTTCTACTTCTGCAATTAATACATCACTTTCATTTATGCTAATATTCTCTTCTACTATGTTTTCAGTCACTGCTTCATTGGTTTCAGTTTGTTCTCCATTATAAACAAAGAAAAATATTAAAATAATGAAAACTACTAATATTATGATAATTGTAGGTACAATTACTCTAATTTTTTTATTTTTTGATTCCATAAAATCACTCCATTTCTCACTGATTTCCTAAATACTCTTCTATATATTATCATCTAGCGTTAACTCCAAGTCAATAGTTTTACACTTTTTAAAAATAATTTTATTTTTTTTAATGTTCTTTATATAGCTTAATCATATATAATTTTCTACATAAATAAAAAAGAAGTAAAATATTTTCTTACTTCTTTTTTAATTTCTATTGTTTATTTTTATAACTACCACACATTGATTCATCAGCTGTTTTTGTGTCACAATTTTCAATCGGCGTTACAATTATTTGTTCTAATCTGCATTCTTGGTTGTTCCTATTATTATACTTGCAACTACTGACAGTACAATTAATTTTTTGACCTTTATCCATAAAATAGCCTCCTTTATATTTTATAATATTATTATGGCTATTTTATTAATTTTTATTAATTATTGATCATTATTAGTCTCCAGGCATTCCCATTTGCTGATCTCCTCCACCTCCTGAAACATCAGAAGGCGGACTACCTTCAAAACTCTCGGAAAATCCTTCTCCTCCTCTTTGCATTTCCGTTCCTTCTCTTCCTTGTGTCATCTGGTTCGGAGATGCTTGTTCATCACTTGTAGTTTCTTCTATTAATACAATTTCTCCTTCTTCTAATCCACTTGTTATTTCTATATAAGCATCGTTTTCTATTCCTGTTTCAACTTGAACTTCCAGAGTTTCTCCATTTTCTTGTTTTACTGTTACATATTTAACTCCCATTTCTTCTGTTACTGCCTCTATAGGTACAGCTATAGCATTTTCAGCCTTTTCTAAAATAATCTCACATTTTACAGACATACCAAGCAAAATCTCTCCGTCATTTTGAAATTCAACAGTAACTTCAAATGTTGAACCTGAAGAAGAATAATCTGCAGTATTACTAATACTAACAACATAACCTGTTAATTCTTTATCCAAAGCTTCAATTTCTATAGTAGCTTCTTGTCCTACTGATATACTATCTAATTCATCTTCATCAATTGAAGTCGAACATTGTAAAGTATCTGTTGCCTGAAGTACTAAATAATGTTTATCTGTGCACATCTCTCCCGTATCTGGAAGAGACATTTGTGTAATTACGCAATTATAAGGTGCAACAAAGTATTCTCCATTAGTATATTTTAATATATTTTCCCCTGCATTTATTTCTTGATTTTCTTCAAAGTAAATTTCCTCAAAATAATATGTATTATGAAGAGATTTTGTTTCTTCTAAAGCAGTAGTTACATATGTACTACTAGATATTGAATTTACAATATCAGTTCTAATTACTTCTACTTCTGAATAATCAGTACTATAATCTTCATTCTTTTCCCTCATAATAAAATAAAGAAAAATACTTATTACTATAATTAGAAAAATACAAGAAACTATAATAAAATTTAGTTTTCTTTTTCTCATTGCTTTCTCCCTTCATTTTTAAGCGTCTTTCGTTACATAAATTCTATAAAACCTTACTGTTCCATTTTCTGCTGTAACAGATACTAACACTTTATTTTCCCCTTCTGATAAATCCTCATTTCCATATAAAGTAACTTTAGCATTTTCATCTTCTGCTGTTGCAGTTATTGTAATACTACTTACATCACTTCCGACTTCTATGAAATAAGTCTGACAAGTCTTTGAAAAATCAGGTAATATGTCATAACCATCTATTTCTAAACTACTTAAATAATTATTGCTTTCTCCTTCATAAGTAACACTTTCTGTCTCCTGGTTTAAAGAACTATTGGCTACAGAGATTCCACTAATACTTTCTGTCATTGTTGTGTTTGTTTCTCCAGAAGCTGTTCTTTCTTGATTAAAATTATTACTACTTTCATTCATTTCAGAAAAAGTTTTATTATCTTCATTTAACTCTATTTTCTCATCTTCTAACTCTTCGGTTACTTCTGTTTCCTCTTCACTTTTCTCTATAATATAAAAAGTTAATATATTTTCTTTATATTCCCCTGTTTCTTTTTCTTCTACTCTTCCAAGAAACTCTATTTCTGTACCAACCTCTATATCTTCTGATATCATATATGATAATGTTATATACTCTAAATCTAATTGGGATTTATTTATACTAATTTCTAACCCATTAGTATCAGTATTAACATCAACTTCTACATCATCTTCTAGTTCAATTTCACTTAAGTCTAAACTACTGTTTAAAGTAAAAATAAAATCTTCATATGGTATTTTAGCCAAATCAATTGTTATTGTTAAACTTTCTCCTATAGCCACTTCATAATTTTCACTTGTTATAAAGTATTCTTCATTTGTTTCTTGTGCTAAAGATATTATAGGTATAATTAATAATAAAATTAATACAATAATAATTACTTTTTTCATTTAAATTCCTCCTTTCTAATTCCTTAATGCCTCTATTGGATTTAATTTAGATGCTCTATATGCTGGAAATATTCCAAATATCAGACCAATTATAGCACTTGATAAGAAAGATATTATTACTATTCCTAAACTAGGTGAAAAAGTAAAGTCAAAATTCTCAGCAAAATTTCCTACTAATAATCCCATTGTCACTCCTATAATTCCACCTAAAATGCTCAATACCAATGATTCTACTAAAAATTGTAATAATATATCTATTTTTTTAGCTCCAAAAGATTTTCTAATTCCTATTTCTTGTGTTCTTTCTGTTACTGATACAAGCATAACATTCATTACGCCAATTCCTCCTACAATTAGAGAAATACTTGCTATTCCAGCTAATAGTAATGATAATGTATTATTTATACTTTCCATTGTATCTAATACAGAATCCTGTGAAGAAACACTATAATAATCACTAGATATTTCTAAAGTCTGCCTTATATAATTTTCAATTTCATTAATTGTAAAATCTATATTATCTTCATTTTCCACTTTGATATAAAGTTCTGTTATATTTGTATCTTCTCCCAAATGCTTAGCAGATGAGAAAGGAATCAATATAAGACTATCAATGTTATTTCCCATAGAAGTTCCTTGTTCTTGCAAAACTCCAATTACTGTATAATTATCTCCATCTATTTTTATACTCTCACCTATTGGGTCTGTAAGGCTAAATAGAGAACTTACAATGTCACTTCCTATAATACAAACTTTACTTTGATTTTCTATATCTATTATAGATATATTCCTTCCTTCACTTAAGTTTACATTATTAACATTTAGATAACTATCTGTTACTGCCATAATACTAGATTGTGAAACTGAAGAACTATTTCTTGTAACTGATGCACTTATATTTTTATATGGTGCAACACTTTCTACATTTTCTAATTCTTCTATTTCATCCATCTGTTCATAACTAAAAGTCTTGGTATCTGATGTAATTGAAACAGTTAGAATATCACTCCCCAAAGATTGGACTTCTTCTGTTACAGAAGTACTTGCTCCAGTTCCTATTCCTACTAATATAATTACAGAAGCAATTCCTATTACTAAGCCAAGTATTGTAAGTATTGAACGAAGTTTATTATGTATAATACTATTCACTGCTGTTTTCAAAATACTATAAAATTTCACTTATGCCTCACCTTCTTCATATAATTTTCCATCTGAAATCCTGACTATTCTTTTAGCTCTGCTTGCAACTTTACTGTCGTGTGTAATTAAAATAATTGTCTGTCCTTCTTCGTTTAGTTTTTCTAACATATCCATTATTTCATTACTAGTTTTTGAATCTAAAGCACCTGTTGGTTCATCTGCTAAAATTATTTCTGGTTTATTTATCAATGCTCTTGCAATTGCAACTCTTTGTTGTTGTCCTCCTGATAGTTGATTTGGTAAATGTTTTTCTCTTCCTTTTAGTCCAACTTTTTCTAAATATTCATAAGCTAGATTGTTTGCTTCTTTTAAAGAAGTCCCTTTATATATTGATGGTAGTTTTACATTTTCCAACGCATTCATTTTTGGTAATAAATTAAAATTTTGAAATATAAATCCTATTTTTTGGTTACGCATTTTAGCCAAATTTGAATCTGTTAAATTACTAATTAAAGAATCATCTAATTTATAATCTCCGGAATCTGGTGTATCTAGTAAACCTAAAATATTCATAAGTGTTGATTTTCCTGATCCAGAAGGTCCTATTATTGCTACAAATTCTTCTTTTTCTACTTTAAAATCAATATTATCAATTGCTTTTATCTCAGACTCTCCCATAAAAAAACTCTTTCTAATATTTTTTAGTTCTATCATACTCATAATAAAAACTCCTTTTCTATCCTCCTGGATTTTCTCCTCCCATACCTCTTCCTTGCATATCCATATCTCCAGAAGGCATTTCTTCTCCTAAATTTCCGCCTCTATCCATATTTTCCGTATTAACACTGCTATCAGTTGTAGAAACTATTTCTGTCATTTGGATTTTCTCTCCACCTTCTAGTCCTGAAGTTACTTGAACATAAGAATCATTTGATATTCCTGTTTCTATGATTACATCTTCTGTGCTTCCGTCTTCATTTACAACTACTACATATTTTTCATCATTTTTTGTTTGAACAGCTTCAATTGGTACAGCAATACAATCTTCTGCCTGTTCTAGTAAAATTTCACAAGATGCTGACATTCCAGGTTTTGCATTTCCATCATTTTCAAATGTTACTACTGCTGAGAATGTGGTTCCACTAGATGAATATGTACCTACACTACTTATTGAAGTAATTGTTCCTTGATAAGTTGTATCCTCTATTGCAGATAGTTCAATTTCTACTTCCTGGCCTTTTTCCACTTTATTTATTTCACTTTCACTTATACTAAGATTCATTGTCATGCTTGAAATATTTTCCACTTGTATATAATTACTAGAAGTACATTTACTTCCTGTCTCTGGAACTGATATAGAACTAATTATGCAATCATATGTTGCAACTAAATAAGTTCCATCTGTGTATTCTAAAATGTTTTCTCCACTTTTCACAATATCATTTTCCTCTGAACACATTGTTTCAAAATATTTACTTGTATCTAATGATAAATTTTCTGTTCCTGAAGATTGTATCTCTCCTGAAGCTGTTAATGTGTTTTCAATCGTTTGTGTTCCAACTTCTACCTCTACTATTCTTGTTGTTTCTTCTTCACTTGATGATTCATCTTCTCTATTTTTTTCTATAAAATTTCCTACTAAAATCCCCAAAATAAAAATTACAATCATACTTATTACAATGATTACTTTCTTTGTCTTTTTATTCTTCATTATTTAGCCCTCCTGTTTTATTTTTTCATATTTTAAAAAATGAACCTTAAAATTATCTTAAAAAAAATAAAATAATTATACTTATTTTTTAATTTTTTTGATATAATGAATTTATATTTAAGTTATTTTTAAGATTTATATGATAATTTAATTTAAAAATTTAGAAATGGAGATGATTTTATTGACAAAAGGAAAATACTCAAGATCTGGATCTTACAGAAAAACAAAGTTTAAAAAATCACTTTTTTTTGTTTTATTTTCATTAATTATACTTTGTATTATTTTTAATATTTTAAATTATAATACAGAAAACACAGCTTCTTCTGGAGATGAATCAGAAAGTACAATCTTAGCTGAAGAGACAACAGAACCAGAACCTGTTGTTATAGAACCTTCAGAAGATGAGGATTTAGAGACTTTGATTAAATACGAGATGTCGGAATATGGTTTTAATGAAAATAATTTTTCTTTTTTCTATTATAATATAGATGAGAAAAAATATTATTTCTATAATGAAGATTGGTATTTTACAGCTGCAAGCACTGTAAAAGTTCCTATTGCTATGTATTACTATGATGAAATAAATGCAGGTGATTATACTCTTCAATCCACTCTACTTTATGAACAAGGAGATTATGAAGCTGGTGGAGGTTCTACTGCTTCTTTATATTCAGTAGGTGATTATGTCCCACTTGGATTTTTATTAGAACAGACTATTATAAATAGTGATAATACGGCTGTAAATATTTTAATTGGTAATTTAGGATATTCTAATACAAGACGAGCTATTACTAAATATTCAGATGAAACAGTTCCAGAAGAATTTTATAGCACTAATATTGCTTCTGCTGGATTTTATTATGATGTAATCAATTATTTATATGAAAATCAAGATTCTTATCAAGAATTAATTGAAAATATGAAACAATCCTCTATGGGAATGTATTTAAAAGAATATATAACTGATTATGATGTTGCACATAAATATGGAAGCTATAATGGATATGTTCATGATTATGGAATTGTATATGGTGAGGAAACTTACTTAGTTGGAATATTCACTAAAAATATAACAAATTCTGCTGAAGTTATTGCTCAAATTAGTTTAGATATATTAAATTATACTCTAGGAGAATTAGATGTGAGTACTTTAATTATACCAGAAAGTGAAACTTCTACGGAAACTAATCAGTCTACAGGATCAAACGAAATAACTAGTAGTAATACAATGTAAAAAGAGTAGCATTTTAGCTACTCTTTAAAATTTTATAAAATTTGTAAAATTTATATATCTAATACTAGATAACACAAAGTCAACTATTAATACAAAAGAAAGTGAATAAATTGTAATCTTTTGCATTGAAACTGAAATCTTTTGTAGTATTTTATCTACATTTTTTTCTATAAATGGATGTAAATAATTTGAAAATACTACTCCTGCTATTCCCCATACAATAGAAAAACTTAAGCAAATACGACCTTGGATATTAAAAATCGCATTTGAATAATCCCACCATCTTAGATGAAATATCATTTCCAAAATCCAAGAAGCAACAAATTCAAATATTGAAAATACTATCATTGATATAAAGAATTTCTTTAAATTATGTCCTTTTTGTTCATCAAAAATAAGTATAAATATTATTGCCCCAAATCCATATATAGGACAAATTGGTCCAAATAAAAAACCTCTTTTTACAAATTTTCCTAATGTCAACATACCATAAAAAGTCTCTAAAATCCATCCTATAAATGAATATATTAAAAAATACATAATCAATTTATCTTTTGTGGATAATTTTTCATACTTAATGAGTGCTAAACTTTCTTCCAAAAAACTCTCCCCCTTAAAAGGCTTCAATTATCCCCAAAAATTATTTTTATTATTTTATAAATCTATATACATAGGAATTCTAATAGAAAAATATATGAAATAATACTTATAACTTGTCTTGTAAAAATGCCTGTACTTTTACTATAAAGTGGAAAAACTACCATTTCATATAAAAAATTTCTGTATCTTCTATTCGACGACATCCTCACTTATTTCCTAATTTTATATCTTATCTCCACTTCGACAATATTATACCATATAATTAAAAATAAAACAATTAATTAAATCTTAAAAAATACCACATTTAAAGCTTCATCACTTTTATATCATTTATTTCTGTTTTTACCATTGTTATTTGTTTCATTTTTTAAAGAGGCATATTTTTTAATGCCTCTTTATACATATCGTATCCGTTTCTAGTTAAAGTAAGAATATATTCTAAATCTTTTATATTGTTCTTCTTTTATTATATTTTTACTTCCTATATATGTAGCTAAGAAATATACTCCATAGATAATTCCCATAACTCCTACTGTTGCTATTATTGATGGTAATAATTCTTCACTACTTGCTAATACTGACATAAGATACCATTAAATTGTTTCTTTTGCAATACTTTAAAATAACTAAATAAAATATCTTAGTCGTTATTTTCTATTTTGTTTCTAATATACAAAAATTCTTATACTTTTTTGCAATTTTAATTCTTTCGTGCTTAAATATGTATATTTTATTATATCTTTCATATTGCTTTTAAACATTTTCCTAGCTACTTAATTTATCCCTTCCTTTTCTACTTTATTTTACTGTAAAAATCAACTTGCTTTTATAGTAATATAAATTAATATGTTGTTTTATTCAACATATAGCAAATATTTTTGAATTTTTTGTGATTTTACTAGACAGTATTTATCCTTTGTGATATTATATATTTTGTAAAACGAAAGAAATGAAATATTATTATTTCAATAGGAGGTTTAATATGTCAAAATTAAGAAGTTTAAAACTTATTATAATTATTGTAAGTATTGTTTTATTGTTATTTTTTCTAAATACTTCTTATGCTGTTGATTTGAATCTAAGTTCTGACTTAACTTCTAATATCTCAACAGATACTGATACAACTGATGAAACGAATACTTCAGACGATACTAACGAAAGTAGCACTAATACTAATTCATCAAATAACACTACAAATACAAGTTCTTCAAATACGAGTTCTACAAATACATCATCTACTGGAAGTTCAAACACATCAAACACTACAAATACAACTAGTGGATCAACAACTACAGTTACTAATGCTTTATCAGAAAGTAGTAGTGAATTGGGATTAACAAATATATTAAATATACTTTTGATTGTAATTGGTATTTTACTTATTTTACTTGCTATTGCAATTTTGATTAGATTAAAAAAATAATAATAATTGATAATTTGAATTTTAAAAGCTTTATTTTTTATAAAGCTTTTATTTTTTTATATTTTCTATGTATATTTTATTTAAAATTTTAAATAATAATAATATATTTTATTTTTCATAGGCTATAATTATGGAAAATATTGTTTTTAATTTTTTAATAGGAGGAACCTTTTATGAATAAGAAATTAATAATTAGCACTTGCATTTTACTTATAAACATTTTCTTTACTTTTAGTATGTGTTTTGCAGATGATGCTACTAATATGTTAGAAGATGCTACAGATAGTGTAAGAAATGTCGTTGGTGATGTTGAAAATGCTGTTGAAGATGCTGCTGGTGATGTAACTAATTCTACAAAAAATGCAACTGAAGATATGGAAGAAGAAGCAAATGATGTTTCCGATTCTGTTACAAATACTATGGGAACTACAGATGGTGAAACAAATGATAATAGTTATACTGCTACCAGAACTTCTACTGATGCAGAAGCTCCAACATTTATGGGAATGACAGCTACAGCATGGACTTGGTTAATTATGGGAATTGTAGCAATAGCTATAGTCGCTTTAGTTTGGTACTATGCAAATCAAATACGTACCTCTAAATATGATGATTAATTTATATTATTATATTTTAAATGCACTTTAAATTAATTTTAAGGTGCATTATTTATATATTTATGTTATAATATTTATTGTATAGAATTAATGTTAGGAGTAATAATCATGAATACAAGATTAATCGCAAAAAATCCTACAGCTTATCACAATTATACAATTGAAGATAAATTAGAAGTAGGAATTGTTCTTTCAGGTACAGAAATAAAATCTATAAGAAATGGAAAAGCTAATCTAAAAGATAGTTATGCTATCATCAAGAATGGTGAAGTCTTTATTGTTGGAATGTATATTAGTCCATATGAACAAGGAAATATTTTTAATAAGGATCCTTTGCGTGATAGAAAATTATTATTAAATAAAAGAGAAATAAATAAATTATTTGGTTTAACAAAACAAAAAGGATATACTTTAATTCCTATTAGTTTGTATTTTAAAGGAAATTTGGTTAAAGTAGAATTAGGCATTGGTAAAGGTAAAAAGCTATATGATAAACGACAAGATATTGCAAAAAAGGATGCTCAAAGAAAAATAGAACAAGCTATGAAACAAAAATACTGAGATTAATCATTTAACCTCAGTATTTTTTCTTTTATATCTTATTACTTGATCCAAAAACATCTATCATTTTGTGTTTTACTGTTTGTTTTATTAATTCTCTTGCAGGTGTTAAGTATTTTCTTGGATCAAATGCATTTGGTTCTTCTACAAATACTTTTCTTATCCCTGCTGTCATTGCTAATCTTAAATCTGTATCTACATTTATTTTAGAAACTCCTGACACACTTGCTTCATGTAATATTTCATCTGGTACACCTTTTGCTCCTGGAATGTCTCCTCCATATTTATTACACATATCAACTAATTCTGGAATAACAGTTGAAGCTCCATGTAGTACTATTGGTGTGTTTGGTATTTTTTCTTTTATTTCTTTTAGTATGTCAAATCTAAGTTTTGCTTCTCCTTTGAACTTGTAAGCACCATGGCTTGTACCAATAGCAATTGCTAGAGAATCACATCCTGTCCTCCTAACAAATTCTTCAGCTTGGTCTGGATCTGTGTACATAGCATCTTTTTCTTCTACATTCACATCGTCTTCAATTCCTGCTAATTTTCCAAGTTCTGCCTCTACAACAACACCTTTAGAATGTGCATATTCAACGACTTGTTTTGTTAATCTTACATTTTCTTCAAAATCATATTTTGAACCATCTATCATAACAGAGGTAAAACCATTATCTATACACATTTTAGCCGTTTCAAAATCTGGTCCATGGTCTAGATGAATTGCAATTGGAACTTCTGGGTGTTCTTCTACTGCTGCCTCTATCATTTTCATCAAATATCCTATTCTTGCATATTTTATTGCACTTGATGATGCTTGTAATATAACTGGTGATTTACTTTCAGCTGCTGCATCAACAATTCCTTGTATTATTTCCATATTATTTACATTAAATGCACCTATTGCATAGCCTTCTTTCATTGATTTTTCAAACATATCCTTAGTTGTAACTAACATAATAATTCCTCCTTTAAACTTTTCTTTATATGTAGTTATTTTATTTCTTCTTTAAAAATATGTCAAGTGTTTTGATTAAATGATGATAGGCATTTTCGTCAAAATAAGACTTTTAAAATCTATCTTTAATTTTTTTATTTATATCCTAATAGTTTTATTTTATTTGATATAAATTTTTCATTATTATCAATATCTTTTCTTAAATCAGTTGTTAAATATTTTTTGTTATCATCTGCAAACACTGTTACAACATTTTTCTCTATTTTTGATGCAAGAAGTACTGCTCCAATTAAGTTTGCTCCTGATGAAATTCCAACCCCAAGACCTAATTCTCTTGCTATTTTTCTTGACATGTTTATTGCATCATCATCATTTATTAGTATTATCTCATCTATTTTACTTTTATCTAATAGTTCTGGAACAAAATCATCTCCTATTCCTTCTATTTTGTGTTGACTAATTATTTCTCCTTTAGATATTATTGGCATTTTATCAGGTTCTAATGCAAATATATTTATATCTTTATATTTTTTTCTTAGTCTATCTCCTATTCCCATTAAAGTTCCTCCAGTTCCTACTCCTGAAATGAAACCTCCTATTGTTTCTTCTAATTTTTCCAATTCTTCTTCTATTTCTTTTCCTGTTGTTTCATAATGAGCTCTATAATTATCTTGATTACTAAATTGATTTGATAAAAAACCATTTTTTTCTTTTGCTAACTTTTTAGCTTCTTCTATGCAATTTATAAATCCTCCATCTTCTTTAGATATTAAAGTTACATTTGCACCAAAGTTTTTCATTAATGCTATTCTTTCTTTACTTGCCCAGTCTGGCATAAAAATATATACTGGATGTTTATAAAAACTACCTAAAGCTGCAAGTGAAATGCCTGTATTTCCACTTGTAGCTTCTATTATTGGTTGACCTTTTTTTAATTCCCCTCTTTTTTTGGCTTCATTTATTATGTAATAAGCTACTCTATCTTTAATACTTCCTGTTAAATTATAATATTCTAATTTTACAAATACATTTATTAGCCTACCATTGTATTCACACATGATTTTTATCATTGGTGTATTTCCAATTATATTATTTAACATCTTTCTTCATCTCCTTTATTTTAATTTTTATTATTTTCTTTTATGCATTTATCTCTTGGCTGTTCAAAACTTAGATACCAATTTATTCCGCTTCTACTTTTATTTATATATTCTATCCTATTTTCTAATTCTTCATACGTCTGTGGACTTGGTACTATTACTGGTTGGTTCGGCATCCAATTCGCTGCTGTAGCTCCTCCCATACAATCTGCCATTTGAAGTGCTCTCACTGTCCTTAATATTTCTGGTATAAATCTTCCTACATTCATAGGATAAATTAGTATTGTTCTCACCACTTGTTTATCATCTATTATATAAACATTTCTGACTGTTTCTGTTGTACTCATTTCATTTGATATCATTCCATATTTTCTTGCAATTATTGCATTTCTATCTGCTATTATTGGGAATGATATTTTTATTCCTGTTCTACAATATATATCATAAACCCAAGCTAAGTGCGAACTATTACTATCTACACTTAATCCTAATAATTCTGTATTTATCTCCTTAAAATATGTATGTGCTTTAGTAAATGCAATCATTTCTGTTGTGCAAACCGGGGTAAAATCTCCTGGATGTGAAAATAATACTAACCATTTACCTTCATAATCTTTTAGGCTTATTGTACCAAAAGTAGATGTAGCTTCAAAATTCGGTGCTTTTTCACCTATTTTTACATTTCCATTTTCTAATAATTCATAATTCATAAAAATAAACTCCTTTCATTTCTATATATTATGAAAGAGATTTTATTTTGTTAATTTTTATTATTTTTATACATTTTTTATTAATTAAGAAATCCCATTTTTTGTCTCTTCATAAAAATCATTTGCATATTTATTCATTTCTTTGCATAAAGGAATAGTTTCCTTCAAATAACACTTATTTTTATCTAATACATTATCTTTCATATAATCTAAAGTTTCTTGAAGAGTTTGTCCTCTTATTGAACCTGTTATTAAAGTTTTTACAACAAGATATGTTTTGCCTCCTTCAAGTACATGTGCATCGTGTAAAATCTTTCCCTCAATTGTTTCAGGTACTTGATTTCTTTGAGATTCCCAAGAAATTTTTATTATTAAGTTTATCTCATCTTCACTATAGTTGTTATCTTTTAGCCAGTGAATTATTTTTTCTTTATTACTATAAATAAACCCATGAAAATACATTGCCAAAATTAAAACTTCATAATTTATTTCGTAACTACTAGTTGAAATGATCTCATCAACTTTCTTTTTTACTAATTCAATATGCCACATATTATGCATATTTCATAATATGGTCTAATAAATTCTATAATTTTTTCACGAGTTACTTTCATTTCAATCTCCTATTTCTTGTAATATTCTTTATTTATAAGCCTCTATACCATAATACCTTCTTCTGAGCAAAATTCCTTTATCAGTTGTGTTGTTTTTTATATATTCATCTAATTTTTTTATATCTATATCATTCTCTATAATAATATTATTCTCATGTTCTTCTGAAAAATTATTTAATATTGGAGTTTTTAACAGTAATGTTAACAAATCTTTTTTAGTTTTATAATATTCTCTTTCGTATATAGGAATTAGTTCAACATTTCTAAATCCTGCGTCTAATATATTCTCATAGTCTATCTGACTTATTGGTTTTATATCATTAAATGCTTGTCCTTTATTAAACAATCTTTTTAACTGCCAACAGTCTAATTTATCTACTCCTCTTATAAGTAATAATCCACCTTTTTTCAATGTTTTATATATTTGTTTTGCATCAATACAAGTATTTCTTGCTGTTACAATATCAAAATAATTCTTTTCTGTATCCATATTTAGATTATCCATAATTCTGAATTTAATATTTTTCCTTTTGGATCTATTTAAATTTTCTTTAGCTGTTTTTATCATCTCTGGTGAAAAATCTGTCCCTATTATTTCTAAAGCCTCTGGGAATTCATCAATTACTTTTTCTCCTCCACCTGTTCCTAAATCTAATATTTTTGAGCTTTCTGTAACTTTCTGCCTTAATATTTCATACATACTCCAATTAGTCAATCTTTCTGTTTCATATTCTATTTTGCTAAAATCCCAATTCTTTATTTTATTGTAGAATTCAAGTTCTTTCATAGTACTATCCTCTTTCCAAATTCCCTTTTCACTCATATTTTAACATAAGACTAAATAATTATCCACTAATAGATTTAATTAAAAAAACTTCTTTCACTTATATTTTATCTACAATATAATAAAAGAAGTTTTATATGATTTTGTCTTTTAATTTATTTTTTACTATTTTATTTACTATTTTACTAATTTTAGTTTTAATACATCACTTTTTTCATTTTGTACTTCTAATATTTTTGCTACATTTTCTTTTGTTATACTTAAATCTCCTTGCATTTTCTCTTGAACATCTCTTACGAATAATAAATTATTAACAATCACAGATTGTGAACTTTTTAAAGAATTAACAACTATTCTCATTTTATTTTGTCCCTTTTTTACTTTTTCTAGGTCTTTTTTTACTTTTTCTAGGTCTTTTTGTATGTTTGTGATATTTGCTTTTATTTCTTTTTGCTCTTTTTGTATATTTGCAATACTTGATTTCATTTCTTTTTGCTCTT
>CAZQTH010000006.1:21188-48244 GCA_964596175.1 uncultured Clostridium sp.
TTGTATATTTGCAATACTTAATTTCATTTCTTTTTGTTCTTCTTGTATATTTGCAATATCACTTTTCATTTCTTTTATGTCAGAAGACATATTAGTAAGTAATTTAAGGATTTTTTCTTCCATATGTTTTCCTCCTTTCTGCTTTTATAAAGGACTACAAAACTAATTCTTATTATTAATCTCTATCATCTTTGGTACTGCAATTTTACTACTAAATTTATCTTTAGTCAATACTAAATTTTGAAAACTTGAAAATCAAATTAAATGATATAAACTATTATGAAAAAGTACTTCATTGAAATAATTTAAAATTTTTATTTTTAAAAATTTAGCAACATATTAGAATATTAAGTAAAAAATAAATTATAAATAAAAAATCTTCCTAATAATAGCATACATTTTTTAAAAAAGCAAATCAATTTAAAAAACTTCCTCTAGTACAAAAGAAGTTTTTTATTAAACATTATTTAATTCTCTTATATAATTGGCTCATTATAAATTTTAGAACTGGAGTAAATATATTCTCACTTTCACCTTCCCAAACTCCATTATATAATTAATTTACTCAATATTATTTCTTTTCTTCTGGATTTTGTTTTAAACGTAAATATCCAAGTTCTTCCCATACATTATATGCTAAGTTCAATCTAAACAATAGAGTTGGCTTAGCTCCTGCCCTGTTTTTATCTACGACACATGCATAATATCTAACATCAGGGTTATCAAATTTTTTAAGATTAAAAAATTTAGTATCTACTTCATTTAAAGAATATTCATAATCTTCTAGTGTTTCTCTATTTATTTGTTTCACTAAACAAAGTGTATCTAAAACTTCTTTCACTGTTCTACTTACTGCTAAATCATTTACGTCTAAATTTACAGGTAGTGTTTTACTTTCTGCTAATTGTAGTGTTGAATAAATATATAAATTAAAGTTTTGTGCTAAATTTGATAAAATTGTTGTTGTCTTTTTTAATTCTTCTCCTATACCAATGTTTGCAGTGTCTGTTTTTAATGTATCATAAAATACATATTCAATTTGTTCTTTATAATAATAGTTCATAATAACTTTTTGTAATTCATCATTTGTATGATCTGTTATATTAATAAAGTAAATAGAATTCTTAATCTCTTTATTGACCCAATCTGTAATTTTTACTGTTTTTCTAAATTCTTCAGATTCTTTTGTTAATCTTTTAATAAAATCCTCTTGTTTTTCTTTTGGTTTTCTCAAAATAAAACCTTCATTATCTGTTTCTACTTTATTAGGGTCATCTGCTCTAAATTTAAACTCTAGTAATTCTCCTTCTGTTTTACTTAAATGAACACCATGTAATTCCTGTATTGCATTATTATTTATTATCGTTGTTATTAAACATAATTTCATTTTTTCTTCTGACATTTCATTTGAAATTATTAGTACCTTCTTTTTATTGACTAGGGCAACATGTGTCGCAACATTAACTGTAAATCTACTTTTACCAGCATTTGAAGGCATAGCAAACGCCATTGTTTCACCTTTTCGTATTCCTTTAAAAACGCTTGTAAGTATTGGAAAAGGTAACGGTAGACCATTTCTTAAATTATTATCTCCTGACTCTAAGAAAGTTGTAAGATTTTTATTTAGAACAGTACGTTTAAATTTCTCAGTTGCATTTACTTGTTCTATAGCACTTTTTACTTCTTCGGCTGACATTTTATCATAAAGTTTGTATTGTGTTATTTCAACTACTTTATCCTGAATAGTTTTAATAGGAATAGCTAAATAATTTTTTCTCAATATAAATAATTTTTTTAATTCTATGTATATTTTTTCCATATCATATTCTTGATCTTTTACACTAGCTTTTAATTCATATTTAAAGTTATATACTTCTTCATTGTCTCTTGCAAAATTAAAGCCTCTTTTTGCATCCTCTGAACTATATGCTGCACCTTCTGTAAACAATATACTTTTATATACATTTAAAGAATCATTATCTTCAAAATAGCACTCTTCAAAAGGAAAGAAATATTTTACAATAAGCTTTGGATTATTTAATAATATCCCTACAAAAGTACGTTCTAAATTAACATCACTTAATTCTTTAGGATAAATATTGTCATCATTTTGATTTTCTTCTATTACTTCTTCCTCATCTTCTTCATCACTATCAGATTTTTTGCTCAATTCTTCTATCTTTTTAAAAGCTGTTATATAATTTTTATTTAACAATTCTTGCTTTATATCTTCTATTATGTTTTTATTTTTTTCAGTTTCTGGTATATTATCTAAAATCTCATAAATTCTTTTTATTTTTTCTTCTTCCATGCTTCTTAATCCTTTCTTATTATTTGGTGAAAGATTTATCTTCCTCCTCCACCTCCTCCGGCCTCCGGCCTCCTCCGACCGCCACCGGAGAAACCTCCACCTCCACCAGAGGCAGAAGTATATGCTGATGACATTGAATTACTTATTGCATTTGAAAAACTTCTTGAAAAATCAGTATGTATCATTAAATACATATATGGATATGTATTTATATTTATTGTATTTTCAACATCTGGATATACTATTTTTAATTGTTTTAAAACTTTATCTGTAATGCCAAACACAGTTGCAAAAACCATAAATTTTTCCCATATTGCAATCTCAGGAACTTCTCTTTTATCAAGTAATGAAAATTCCTCCATATATTTTTTAAGTCCTTTCCATTTAGCAGATTCATCTATTCCTTCTTGTGTAAATACTTCTATTTTAGAAATATCTATTCCTGTTACTAATATATTCAAGAATAATATAATTATAGAAGTTACACATCCTGCGATTATTGAATATCCAAGCCATTCCACAAATACGAAATACATACATATAAAAACTATAATTAAGAAAACATATAATGCTTGAATTTCTGTCTCTTTACCATATCTTTCTTTGTTTTCTTTATCAACTAATTTTTTATCTATTAATTTTATATAAGTTCCTTGTCTTATATCTTCTTGTAAATTGAGTATTCTAGCACTTGATGAACTTTTTATAAACTTTTCTAATTCTTTTACTGTTAATACTTCATTTTTTTGTTTCTCAAAAGCTGATATTAAAAATTTTCCAATAGCTCTTTCATCTTTATTTTCTAAATTCAATATACCTTCCTTATTAAGTAATTTAATGGAAATTTCATCTTTTCCATTCTTATTTTTTATATTTTCTATTTTTATAAATTTGTTTAATGAAAATTGTAGTAATGTAGCTGAAAAAACTTTTCCAATGTCATTTGTCTGTATATCAGTTTTTATCTCCTTTTCTAAATATAACGCTTCTGCTGGTGAAGCATCTATTCTTGGTATTTCTCTAAAATAAATAATTTCTTCACTTGGTTTTTTCTCTTTTCTTGTTTTTATTAACTTCACCTTTCTAATAATATTTATTATCATTAATACACTAAACACTACTAATACGACATAAAATAAAATTACATAGAAATTTTTTAATTGCCTTGTTCTATTTGCTTCTTCTGCCCATATAGTTTCTTCTTCTAAAACACTCTCTAAAACAGAGTAGTCATATGTTCTTTGCACCTCTTCAGTTATAATACTTGTTGGAAATAATGTTCTTATTTCTACATATGTACCTGCTTCAAAGTTATTTACTGTAAATTCTATTTTATTATTATCAGTTGCATATATTTCTCCATTTAACCCTTGTGTATGTCCCCATACTCTTATTTCATTTATATCTTCCACATTGTCTGGTAAAGTTATTGTTCCTGTAATAGTTTTAGCATCTATTTCAAAATCCTCACCTACAAACTGCCAATAAAGTTCACAATAATCTGTATATTTAGCAACTGCTCCTTCTACTGTATATGAGATTTCATATGTTCTTCTATCATCTTCATCATCAAGTCCTACTCCCCATGCAATTTCAAAGTCCCCATCATTATTTATTAATCCATAATAATAATCTTCATCTACATGATATGAAATCTTACTGGTCTCTGTAAAATTTTTATTTATTCCATCTGTTGTTTCTACTACTGTAACATCTTTTATGTCTAGATATTTATTACTATCTGTCTTAAATGTCTTATATAATGTGTTTGTATTCTCTATATCTATATCCCAAGTCTCAGTTACTTTCATATCTCCATTTTCTAAAATTTCCACATCAAAATTCAAGCTATTTAACTTTAAATTGCCAGATGCTGCATTACTTTTATTTCCAATCATTAAAAATAAGAGTAAAAACATACAGATAATTATTACTTTTCTAACCTTTTTCATACACATTCCCCTTTACTTTTATGTTATCTATTTTTAAATTAATATCTTTAGGTAACTCTTGTAAATAAGGTATCTCTTCATTTTCTATTTCATACTTTTCTTTTACTTTTAAAATCCTTCTCACGCTTCTATTTATTCTTGCAGTATTGATATTTCCTCGTTTTGCTTGTTTAATTATTTTATCAAGTAGAATCTCATCACCTGAATTATATTTAAATAAGACTATATCATTTCCAGCTTTAAAAGCCTTTATCAATGATCTTTTTGTTCCATATAATATTCTTATTGCTTTCATCCTAATATCATCAGTTATTACTACACCATTAAATCTAGCTTTCTTTCTTATATGTTTTCTAACAAAACTCTTTGACATAGATGCAGGATAACCATGTGTTATTTTCCTTACTATTAAATGTCCTACAAGTAAAACATCTGCTCCATTTTCTATTGCTTTTTTAAACGGCTTTAAATCTTCTTTTTCAAGTTTTTCACTTGATTCTTTTATTACTGGCAATATTGAATGTGAATCTTTTTTAGTTGCTCCATGCCCTGGATAATGTTTTATAGCTGGAACTATATGATATTTTTTCATTTTATTCATATATGTTATTCCACAACTAGTAACTATTTCTATATTATCACTAAACGCTCTATCACCTATTGCTTGAGTGTTTTCAAATCTTTTGATATCTAAAACTGGTGCAAAATTAAAATTAAATCCTGTTTTTTGAAGCATTTCTCCAGTTATTTCACTCGCTTCTTCTACTAATTCTCCTTTTGCAAGCTTATTTGCAGAAGGTAAATTATGAAATTCATCTGGCATTCTATTTACTCTTCCACCTTCTTGATCTATTGCAATAAAAAGTGGTATTTTATTTTTTCTTCCCAAACTTCTTAATACATTTACTAGCTCATTTAAGTCTTTATAATTTTTATAATCTCTTTTATATAAAAGTACTCCTCCAAGCTTATATTTTACTATTAAATTTTCTATTTTATTAATATCTTTGGGATCGCCTATTCCTACCATTAACATTTGTCCTATTTTTTCTTCTATTGATAGATTTTCTAATTTTTCCATTATTACCTCTATTTTGTTTTTTTATATTATATACTTTTAAATATATCTTAGCAATAGCTTTTTTAGTATTTTTATGATATAATTTTTATGTTATTTTAAAATTAAGAAGGAGAATTATTATGGCATTTGACGGAATTATAACAAAAGCAATTTCTTCAGAACTAAACTTTCTTTCTGGAGCAAGAATAGATAAGATATTTGAACCTGATTCAAATACTGTTGTTTTGGGCTTTTATTTAAATGGTTTGAATTATGCATTAAATATTTGTACAAACCCTCAAAACTATAGAGTAAATCTTACAACACATTCAAAAAGGAATCCTAAAACAGCACCTAATTTTTGTATGGTTTTGCGTAAGCATTTAATTGGTTTACGCCTAAAAAATATTATTACTAATTCTTTAGAAAGAATTATAACAATCGAATTTGAAGGTTTTGATGATGTTGATGATATTATCAATAAGAAACTAATAATTGAGCTTATGGGAAAACATTGTAATATAATTTTATTAGATGATCAAAATATTATTATAGATAGTTTAAGACATATTAATAATGAAAATGCAACTCATATCGTTATACCACATATTAAATATATCTATCCTGAAATTAATAAAAAAGATTTTCTATCAGAAACTTTAGAAGATTTTAAATCATCTATAGATGTAAATGACATATCGCTATATCCTATAAATATTAGTAATACTTATAATGGAATAAGTAAGAAGTATATTTCTTTTATTATGAAAAAATATAATTTAAACACGTTAGAAGATGTTTATAATTATTTAAAAGATATTATCTACCAAACTGATTCTTTAAAATTAAAAATTGAATTATATAATAATGATTATTTTCTTATTCCTGATGATTCTAATAAAGAAAGTTTTTCAATTAATTTTGCTATTGATGATTTTTATTATGATAAAGAAACTTCTGAAGAATTAAAAGTTAGTCGTAATAATGTTTTAAAATTAATTTTATCTACATTAAAGAAGTATAACAAAAGACTAGAACATATAAATAACAAACTAAAAGATTGTGAGAATATGGATACTTATAGACTTTATGGTGAACTTATAACAGCCAATTTATATAAAATTCCTAATAGAAATTTAAAAGAGATTGAACTTGAAAATTATTATGATAATAACAAAAAAATTATAATTCCTTTAGATGAAAAATACGTACCTAGTATTAATGCTAAAAGATATTTTAAAAAATATAATAAATTAAAAAATGCTTTAGAAATTGTAACTATTCAAAAGAATGAAACTATACAAGAATTGGATTATATTGAAAGTGTTGTTTATGAATTAGAATCTGCTTCTTCTATTGAAGAAATCGCCGAAATTTTAGATGAAATTTCTGAAAATAATATTTTTAGAGAAAAAACTAATAATTTGAAAAAAAGAAAACAAAATAAAGTCAAAAAATCTAATCTTACTAAAAATAAAAATACAAACTTTAACCCTTTAAAATATACAATTGATAGTTTTACCCTTTTGGTTGGAAGAAATAATAAAGAAAATGATTATTTAACATTAAAATTTGCGAAGAAAAATGATATATGGTTTCATACTAAAGATATTCACGGAAGCCATGCTGTACTTTTATTAAATAATAAGAAACCATCAAATGATATATTAATTAAATGTGCTGAAATTACAGCTTTTCATAGTAAGGCTAGGCTTTCGTCTAGTGTACCAGTAGACACTTGTGAAATTCGTTATGTAAAAAAACCAAAAGGTGCAAAGCCTGGTATGGTTATTTATACAAATTATAAAACTTTATATGTTAATCCTAGAGACAAATAAAGAGAAGCGGTTGCTTCTCTTTTATAAATCCACAATATAAAACTATCCCCAAAATATAAGTAAAGTAAATATAGTTGCTATAACAATCTCTGGTTTTGTCCACTCTTCTGGTATAATTTCAAGTTCTCCTTCTTCTTTTTCATTAACTATTGCTACTGAATATGAAGTTATATCTTCTGCTTCAAAATATATACTAAATTCTTGAGTTTCTTTTACATCTGTTGTTTCTATATATATATATCTTCTTCCTACTATATTATCTCTTGAAGAATATAAATCTATTTCTACATATTTTCCTGTTAAACTATCATCACCATCATCATTTATTGTTCCTTTTATTTTTCCATTTACTAATGTTGCTTGTGCTTCTGTTATTTCTACTTGTGATGTGTTATCTCTTCTTTCAATATCATGATAAGACGAATTCAAACCAACATCAATTATAAAATTTGAAAATAAAAAGAAACCAACTATTATTAGTGCATATATTAAAAAAGTTTTTAATCTTTCCATCTATCTTTCCTTACCTTTCCACTTAATATCTATATTATACCAAATTTTAAGCCACTTTTCAACCAATTACTATAAATTATGTCAATTTATAGTAAGATACGCATTTTCGTAAATATTATTTACTTATTGTTAGAAAACAAAATGGACGATAAACCTAAAAATAAGTTTAATATTTATATTTTTTTATATTTCTGAATGTTCTCTGTCCATTTAAAAAAAGAAGGAGGATTTATTTAGACTCTCCTTCTTCGAGCTTTAGATAAAGCAGAAGTTCTAAAGTTCTTCTCCTAGTCCTTATTATTAAATTCTTGAAAACAATGGTTTAGGATGGTTTATTCTAGTATTTGGTAAAATTGATACTACTTTCCAAGTAGTTTCCTTAATTCCTAAATATTCTCTTACTTTTTCTGAAGAATTTGGCATAAATGGTTCATATAAATTTGATATATTCGCAATCAAGTTTATGCAAGTATATATTGTATTATTAAATTCTTCTATATTACTTTTCTTTTGCTCCCATGGTTTTCTATCATCATAATATTTGTTGCCTTTTTCTACTAAATTCATAATAGCTAACGTAGCCTTTTTAAATTCTGCTTTTTCTATATACTCTCCAACCTCTTGATAAGTTTGCTCTATTAACTTAGTAATTTCAGTATCCATAACTCCTTCAGGAACATAATCTAATCCTTTAAATTTTAAAGTTCTATTGACTAGATTTCCATATTTATTTGTTATTTCTGAATTATGGATTGTAATATAGTCTTCTACGGAAAAGTTGCTATCTCTTCTTTCTGGGCCATTAGCTATCAAGAAATATCTTAATGTGTCTGGATTGTAATCTTTTATCATATCATTGATAGTTATTCCATTGCCCTTAGATTTTGATATTTTTTCAGAATTTATATTTAAATACTCAGATGAAACCATAATATCAGGAAGTTTGTAATTATCATCCATAGCTAAAAGTAATGATGGTAAAATAATACTATGAAAAGTTATATTATCTTTACCATGTACCATATATATTTTATTATTATTATCATTTTTCCAAAATTCTTTCCAGTCAAGTCCGTTTTCATTACAATACTTTTGTGCCATTGTAACATAACCTAAAACAGCCTCTATCCATACATACATTTTCTTATCTTGATATCCTTCTATTGGTACATCTACACCCCAATCAAGATTCCTAGTAACTGCACGATCTCTTAGCCCTTCTTTTAAATATTTTTCAGTTTCTTTCTTGGAATTCAATCGCCAATTATTAGACTTTTCTAAAAAATATTGTTCAATCTGTGGTTGTAATTTAGACAAAGCTACATATAAGTTCTGATTTTCTTTTAAACATACTTTTTCTCCGCATTCAACACAAGTTGCTCCATCTAAGTCTTCTTCAGTAGGGATACAGCCACAGTCGCATTGATCTCCCTTACTTTCTGCCCCACAAGAAGGACATATCAAAGTTAATTCTCTATCAGCTAAAAATCTATTACATTTATTACAAAATGGTTGTCTATCTTTTTTTTCATAAATATATCCATTATCATACATTTTTTGTAACATTTTTTGAACTTCTTGTTTGTGATATTTATCTTCTGTTTTTCCATATAAATCATATGAAAAATACATGTTTTTAAAAGTATTAGAAAACTCCTTATCATATTCCTCAGAAATTTCTTTAGCCGTTCTCCCTTCTTTTCTTGCTCTTTGTGTTATTGGAGTTCCATGACAATCCGTTCCTGAAACATATACAACATTATCTCCATTTTCTCTGAAATACCTAGCTAGAATATCTCCAGGTAATAAAGCTGCTAAATGTCCTAAATGCAATGAACTATTTGCATATGGCCAAGCTCCACCTATTAAAATGTTTCTTACATCAGTATTGTTATTTCTATTATTTCTTGTTATTTCTTCTTTTTTAATTTTCAAATTTTCAACAAATTCCTTTCTTTTATTATTTCTTATCTTAACTTCAAATTATAAGACTTTTTATTCAGAATTTCAATATTTTATATACTTCTGTAGTATAAAATACCACAGTTAGAAATTATGGTATTTTTATTTCTTTATTCAAATATACTGAATAAATATAAATGTTTGTAACCTTCTTTTTATATGTTTCTTCTAAAGCTTCTTTATATAAATCTAGTTGTTTTTTATATTTTTCAACTAATTTTTGTTCATTTTCTACTTCAACATAATCAGTCTTATAATCTACAAGATTTAAATTGTCATCTTTATCAATATAATAAAGGTCAATAATACCTTGGACAAGTATGTTTTCATTGGTTTCTTGTTTGTAAATTTTTTTCGCTGGAACATTTATATAAAAAGGCTTTTCTCTTTCAACCTCTTTTGCTGTTTTTAGATCTTTCCATATTTTAGATTTAGTAAATTCTAAGATTTTATTTGGATTAATAGCTTCTTTTTCTTTAGTTGTTATAATTTTTTTTGTTTCTAATTCTTCTATTAACTCATTTACTTTTTGTAAATTATAAATTTCTCTTTCATCTAATTTTTGCATACAAAGATGTACTAAAGTTCCTTTCATGGCTGAAGTTATTATTTCTTCCTTATTTTTTAGAAATTTAGGCTTAGGTAAAGTCACTTCTTTGTTTAAATTATTCATATTACTTATTTTTCTATTTGTTTCAAGGTTTTTTAAAGCTGTTACTGATGTTTTAGTTGGTATTATTGTACCTAGTTTATTTGGATATTTATAATTTAAAATATTATTTATTTCGTTTAATTCTTCTTTTTTTACGGTTTTACTTTCTAACTCTCCTAAAACATCAATTTCTTCATTATTTATTTTCTTTAAACTTTTTAATAAATCCTTCTTTTTATATATATTTAAATTAACTTTATTAGAACATAATTTTTTTTCATATTGATAAACTAGTAAAATCCAATCTAAATATTTTTTACATTTTTTAATTACAATTGGATTTATTTTTCCATTTTGTTTTGAGTATCTTTCTATTTTGGAATCTATTTTTTCTAAATCTTTTTTAAAATCTCTTGTTACCCCTGTCATAAATAGTTTTTCTTTTGCTCTTGTTAATGCTACATATAATACTCTCATTTCTTCAGAAAGTGTTTCTAACAAAATTTTATTTCCAACAGCTAATTTACTTAATGTATTATATTTTATCTGTTTATCATAATCTATGTATTTTGCTCCTATCCCCATTTCTTGATGAAGTAATACATCTTCTTTTAAATCATTTAGATTAAATTGTTTTCCAGTATTTGATAAAAATACTACTGGAAATTCTAATCCTTTACTTTTATGAATACTCATAATTCTTACAACATCATCATTTTCACTTATGAGTTTTGCAGAACCCATATCTCCACTAGACAATTTTAGTTTATCAATAAAGTTTATAAAATTATATAATCCTTTAAAATTAGCACTTTCATATTCCTTTGCTTTTTGAAACAACATCTTTAAATTTGCTTGTCTTAGATTTCCATTTGGCATAAGACCAACATAATTATAATAACCTGTATCACTATAGATTTTCCAAATAAACTCATCTAAGGATAAATATTCTTTTTCTTTTCTCCATTTATCCAAGGTATCAAAAAATTCCTGGATTTTTTCGTTTAATTTTTTATCTACATCTAATATTGCCTTTTGCATGCAAGTATAGAAATTATCATAAGAATCTGTTAACCTTATTTTTACTAATTCATTATCTGTAAATTTCCCTATATATGATCTTAAAACACATACAAGCGGTATGTCTTGCATTGGATTATCAATTATTTTTAATAAGGACATTATTGTTTGTATTTCAATTGAATCTAGATATTCTTGTGAACTATCAGAAAAGACTGGGATTTCTAAATTTAATAATTCTTGTTCATATACTGGAGCAGTAAGAGAAGTAGATCTCAGTAAAATTACCACATCTTTATAAGAAATATCTCTATATTTTTCTTCTCTTCTATCCCATACTTGGAACTTACTTTCTATCAATTCTTTAATCTTATTTGCAACAAATCTTGCTTCTAATTCCACATTTTCTATTCTATCTTCATCTTCTATTTCTTCTAATACTATTTCTTCTTCATCTTCTTTTAAATCAATTACATCAATTTCTGTATTTAAATCATTTTCTCCTTTTGGATAATCTGCTCCTAAATTTAAGTACTCATCTTCATTATATTCTATATCACCTAAATAATCACTCATAATATCTTGAAATATTAAATTAGTAAAATATAAGATATTTTCTCTACTTCTAAAATTCTTAAATAATTGTATTTTTAAATCATCTTTATTTGATTTTTCTTCTTTAATTTTATATTTTTTATATTTACTAATAAACAATTCAGGCATTGCTTGGCGAAATTTATAAATACTTTGTTTTACATCTCCTACCATAAAAATATTATTCTTTATAGATACAGAATTTAATATATATTCTTGTACTAAATTACTATCTTGGTACTCATCAATTGCAATTTCTTCATATTTTTCTTGGTATTTTTTTGCAATATCTGATGGAATAAATTCTCCATTTTTTTCTTTTATTAATATCTTTAATGCAAAATGTTCTATATCATGGAAATCCACAATATTCTTTTCTCTTTTTCTTTTTGAAAATTCCTCTTCAAACTCTAATATTATATTTTTTAATTTTACTAAAATAGAATACATGTCAAAAATATCTTGGTTTGCCGTTTTTGAGTCACAAACAAAAATATTATTAAGTGATTTTAAATTTTCTTTTACTGTATCTCTTATACTCTTGGCTTCATCTTTTTCTAGTGAGTCTATTCTTTTTCCTCTCCATGGTATAAATTCTAACATACTATTTATTTCATATGCTTTATCCCAATTATTTAAAGTGTTTTTTAAAGTATTTAACATATCTATATCATGAGTTACTATTCTTAAATATCCTTCTAGATTAGAATTTTTATAAAGAAGCTTTTCTGCAACTTTTAACGATGAAATTCCATCTATTAATTCATCATTTACTTCTTCTAATAGGATTTTTCCCCACTGTGTTACAGAAAAATCCTTGTCTAGATTTTCTCCTATGTTAAACATTTCTATTTTTTCATTTAGCCACTTTTCTGGGAAAGGATTACTTTGAATATAATTATAAATTTTCAATATCAAATCTTTTAAAGGCGTATCATCTCTATAACTTGTATATGTATGTACTAAACTTGTAAAATCTTCATTTTCCTCATTATATTTTTTTTCAAAAATATCTTCTATTACTTCTTGTTTTAATAATTCTATTTCTGTTGTATCTGCTATTCTAAAATTTGGTGATAAATTATCTAATTCGTAAAAATTATTTCTTACAACTTCTAAACAAAAAGAATCTATTGTACATATACTTGCTTTATTTAATAATGTTATTTGTCTTAGTAATTTTTCATCATTGGGATTTTCATCTATTTTTTTATATATTGCATCTAATACTCTTTCTCTCATTTCAGATGCTGCAGCATTCGTAAATGTTACTACTAATAATTTATCTATGTCAATTCCTTCTTCTACTACTTTTTTTATTATTCTTTCTACTAAAACTGCAGTTTTACCACTTCCCGCTGCTGCTGCAACTAATATATTAGAATTTTTTTCGTTTATTGCTTGTTTTTGCTCCTTGGTCCATTCCATTATATTTATTCTCCTTTTTGTTTTCTTTAGCCATTTTATCATTTGTAGAATATTTTTTCAAGAAAAAAAGAATATAACAAAAGTTATATCCTCACTTATAATATTTAGTCTAATTTTATAATAGTGATACTAGCATTGCTATTGATAGCAATACTCCAATTATATCAAATACCCCTACACATAATCCTACTATTCCCATCCATTTAAATTTTTGTTTTTCTTTATCAAATTTAATAATCCCTATAATTCCTAAAATAATAGATGCTACTCCTAGTGGAAATCCAAATATAAATAATCCTACTAATGAAAAAATAAAACTAAGTAATCCACATACATTTATTTTCTTATCCTCACTCGTTGTATTTGTTGTATTTGTTTCAATATTTTCTTCTTGTTTTACTTCATTTTCATCCATAAAAAATACCTCCTCTTATATTTTATATACTTATATAATAAAATATTTTATTTTTCTTGTCAATTTTTTGTTGAAATTTTGTTGAATTTATAGAAAATAAAGTAAGTAATTAAAACATATTATTTGAAAAAAGAAGCTTACGGCTTCTTTTTACTCTATATTTTCTTTTATAGCTACCATTAATTCATTTGTCTGCACTTCTTTATTCTCTCCTAAATACATATACTTAGCACCTGTAAAATACACTTGATATCCTAAATTTTCAAGTCTAGTTTTGCATAGTCTTAAAAATTCCTGTGTTTCTTCTTCTGATAAATTAAATTTTATTCTCACTTCATAAAATGTTATTTTTAATATATTTTCATCATTATTTATTTTATTATCCAAGTATTCTGTTATCTCCTGCATAGTCATTTTTTATTACTCTCCTTTACTTGGTATATTTTAACACATATTTTTAGAAAAATAAATAGTAATTTTTATTTTTCTAATTATATTTACCTATTATATTTATTGGTAAACTACCTATCGTCTAAAGCCAATGGGATTGCAGTTGCATTATTTCAAATTATAAACATAATATTTTTTGTTCATCTATTTATAAGCATTTTTTATAAGAAATAAAGTACATGATTATAAATCATCATATACTTTATCTCTTAAGTATTTTTGATATTTTATACTTAAGCATTTATATTTTAAGCTTCTTCTTCAACTTCAAATTGTGAATTATAAAGGTCACTATAAAATCCACCTTTTGCAAGTAATCCTTCATGAGTCCCTTGCTCTACAATATCTCCATGATTCATAACTAATATTAAATCTGCATTTTTTATAGTTGATAATCTATGGGCAATAATAAAACTTGTTCTACCTTTCATTAAGTTATCCATTGCATCTTGTATTTGTATCTCCGTTCTTGTATCAATAGAAGATGTTGCCTCATCTAATATTAATATCTTAGGATCTGCTAAAATTACTCTTGCAATTGTAAGTAATTGTTTTTGCCCTGCTGATACATTACTTGACTCTTCATTTAAAACAGAATTATATCCATTTGGTAATGTTTTTATAAAGTGATGAACGTGTGCTGCTTTTGCTGCTCTAATTACCTCATCATCTGATACATCTTCTCTACTATATTTAATATTATCTTTTACAGTTCCTCCAAATAACCATGTATCTTGAAGAACCATTCCAAACATCTTACGAAGTTCTCCTCTTTCAAAGTCCTTAATATTATGACCATCAACTAAAATTGCTCCACTATTTACATCATAAAATCTCATAAGAAGTTTTACCATTGTAGTCTTTCCTGCTCCTGTAGGTCCTACAATTGCAATTTTTTGTCCTTTTTTTACACTACAATTAAAGTCATTAATAATTATTTTATTTGGATTATATCCAAATTTTACATGGTTAAATACTATGTTTCCTTCTATTCTTGATGTATCAATATTTCCTTTTGATGTATCTATTTCTTCAGGTTGCTCTAAAAATTCAAAAATTCTTTCAGCTGCCGCTGCCATAGATTGTAGCATACTAGAAATTTGTGCAATTTGGTTTATTGGTTGTACAAATTGTCTATTATATTGTATAAAACTCTGAATGTTACCTACTGTAATTGTTCCATTAATTGCTAAATATCCACCAGCTACCGAAACCCCAACATAACCAATATTTCCAATAAAGTTCATTACAGGATTTATTAAACCTGACAAGAATTGTGATTTCCAAGCTGAATGATATAATGTATTATTTGCTTTTTCAAATTCTTTATCTGCCTTACCTTCTGCATTAAACGCTTTTACAATATTTAATCCACCATATATCTCCTCAACTTGACCATTTACATGACCTAAATAATCCTGTTGTTCTTTAAAGTATTTTTGTGATTTACTAACAATTATTTTTACTAGTACTCCCGCTATTGGTAAGATAACAAGTGATATTAAAGTCATTTGCCAACTTATTGAAAGCATCATAATTAATATACCTATAATTGTACAAACAGATGTAATTATTTGTGTAATACTTTGGTTTAGATTCATACTTAATGTATCAATATCATTTGTTATTATTGATAACACTTCACCGTGTGTCTTCTTATCAAAATAATCCATCGGTAATTTATTTATTTTTTTAATAACATCATTTCTTATTCTATAAGTAAGTTTCTGTGAAATCCCTGTCATTGTAAATCCTTGGACTAGTGAGAATATAGCACTTGTAAAATATAATCCAAGCAAACCAAGTAATATTTTTCCTAATTTTTCAAAATCAATTCCTGAACCACCAGATAGTTTACTTACTAATCCATTAAATATTTCTGTTGTGGCATTTCCTAATATTTTAGGGCCAACAATTGTAAATATAGTACTTCCTATTGCAAAAACCATTACAATGATTAATGCTATTTTATATTTTGATAAATAATCTTTTATTAATTTTTTAGTAGTTTTCTTAAAATCTTTAGCTTTCTCTGTAGAGATATTTCTTCCTGGTCCTCCCATTGGTCCTGGCATATTAATTACCTCCTTTCTTGTCTAATTCTTCTTCTGACAATTGTGATAAGGCAATTTGTCTATATGTTTCGTTATTTTTAATAAGTTCATCGTGTGTTCCTATTCCTACAACTTTACCTTCTTCTAACACTATAATTTGGTCTGCATTTAGGATTGTACTAATTCTTTGTGCTACTATTATAACTGTTTTATCATGTGTTATTTCAGATAAAGCTTCTCTTAAAGCTGCATCTGTCTTCAAATCTAATGCTGAAAAACTATCATCAAATACAAATATTTCTGGATCTTTTGCCAGTGCCCTTGCAATAGAAATACGTTGTCTTTGTCCTCCTGATACGTTTCCTCCACCTTGTGATATTGGGTCTTGATATTTCTTTTCTTTAGTCTCTATAAATTCTGTTGCTTGTGCTATTTCTGCAGCTTTATACATTTTTTCATTTGACATATTATCATCAGCATATTTTATATTTGATTCTATTGTTCCAGAGAATAACAATCCTTTTTGTGGAACAAGTCCTATAATATCTCTTAAATCTTTTTGTGATACATCTTTTATATTTACACCATCAATTCTAAGTTCTCCGCCAGTTACATCATAAAATCTTGGGATAAGATTTACAATTGTCGATTTTCCACTTCCTGTACTTCCTATAATTGCTGTTGTTTTTCCTGGTTCTGCTGTAAAGTTTATATCTTCTAAAATTTCTGTATCTGCATCTGGATATCTAAATGATACATTTTTAAATTCTACTAATCCTTTCTTATTTGGATCAAATTTCTTTGTTTCTTCTTTATCCTTTATGCTTGTCTCTGTTTCTAAAACTTCATTTATACGGTTTGCTGAAACTGATGCTCTAGGTAACATGATTGATATCATTGAAATCATTAAAAATGCCATAACTATTTGCATTGTATATTGGATAAATGCCATCATATCACCAACTTGTATTATACCTTGATCTACATTGTTGCCTCCAACCCATACAATTAAAATTGTTATTCCATTCATGATTAACATTAATGCTGGCATCATTATAGACATTGCACGATTTACAAATATATTTACTTTCATTAAATCTATATTTGCTCTGTCAAATCTCTTTTCTTCTTTTTTCTCTGTATTAAATGCTCTAATTACTTGAAGTCCACTTAATATCTCTCTTGATACTAAATTTAGTTTATCTGTTAACTCTTGTAACTTCTTAAATCTTGGCATAGCAATAATAAACAATGTGACTACAATAAATAAAACCGCAAGTATTGCAACACCTATAATCCAAGCCATTGAACTATCACTACTTGTTAGTACCTTAAAAAATCCACCAATACCAATAATTGGTGCATAAATAACAACTCTAAATAGTATTGATATTAGCTGTTGTATCTGTTGAATATCGTTAGTACTACGTGTAATTAACGATGCTGTAGAAAAACTATTTAACTCTCCTGTTGAAAAACTAAGTACTTTCTTAAATACTTTCTCTCTTAAAGTTTTTCCAAGTTTAGCTGCTACTCTTGCAGATAGAAGCATTATTATAATAGCTGATACCATACTAATTAATGCAACTACAAGCATTTGTAATCCAGTTTTTAAAATATAATTATTTTGAAGTTTATCTGTATCCACTCCTAAATTGCTATATATATTCTTAACTTCAGCTACTGCTGCTTGTTCTTTTATTGAATCTTGCATTTCATCAATTTGTTCTGTAAACTCACTTAAAATTGTGCTTCTTTGCTCTTCTGGCATAGATTTAATTATGTCGAGAATACTCATATTTTCTAGAATAGCTTTTTCCTCATCTGACGCATTTTGGACAAGAGCTTCTTTTATTTGTGACTCTGTGTCTTCACTTGTTACTGTTGAAAGCTCCATTAATGGACCTGCCATAATGCTAGATAGCTCATCTTCTTTTTCTTCATCAATATTATTTAATACATATATTGTATCCGGCTCCATACTATAATCTTCTCCTAAATAATTTTTTAATACTTTTTCTTGTTCTTTAGTTGGAGTTTCTCCTACTAAAGTATAGTTTTCAATTATTTCATCATCATTTTCTGAAAAGATTAAAATATTTTCCAAATCTTCTTTACTAATTATTTGTGGCACCGCTGTTTCAATTCCACCAGATTGTATTCCTTCATTAACTATTTTTGAAATATAATCTGGCAATTTTAAATCTGTTTGTGCCTGTACAATTAGCAATAAAATAATTATTATAACTGCCCAGAAAGAATCCTTTAGATTTTTTAATACTTTTAGCATTTTTCTCCTCCTTTTATACATGAAATAACACCATATCTTATTATATGTGACATGGTGTCATTTTGTCAATGTTATTCTATATATTTAACAAAAAATTTACATTTTCCTAAATACTCCTGCAACCTTTCCAAGTATTTCGCAATTTGGTACAATGATTGGATCCATTGTGCTATTTTCTGGTTGTAGTCTAATATGGTCTTTTTCTTTATAAAATGTTTTTACTGTTGCTTCATCTCCAATTAATGCAACTACTATTTCTCCATTATTTGCTGTGTTTTGTCTTTTTACTAATATATAGTCTCCATCTAAAATACCAGCTTCTATCATACTTTCTCCTCTAACAGTTAACATGAAACTTTCTGAATTTCCGACAAAATCTATTGGAATTGGGAATGTATCTGTTACATTTTCTACTGCTAAAATTGGCTCTCCTGCTGTTATTTTACCAATTATAGGAACTTCTACTAATTCTTTTTGCGTATAGAAATCTTTGCTTGATGTCACTTTTGACTCTCCTGAACCACCTTTTAAAAGTCTCATAGTTCTTCCTTTTTTGTCTTGTCTTTTTATGTAACCTTTTTCTTCTAATTTCTTTAAATATCCATGTACTGTTGCTGTTGAGCTTAAACCTACTGCTTTTCCTATTTCTCTTACTGATGGTGGATACCCTTGTGTCATTATTTGCTTTTCAATAAATCTTAATATTGATTTTTCTCTTTTATTTAATTCTGGTTTCTTTTTTCTTTGCATATTTATCACTCCCATTTTCTATTATGCACACATAATATCATACAAACAAAAGAATGTCAAACGTTTTTTCGAAGAAATAAAAAAGTTAATTAGATTTTAGTTACAAAAAATAAGCAAGTTTTTAAATTTAAGCTAAAAACTTGCAAAAACTCTTACTTTTAATTAGTAACTTATTGAATAAGAGTACTTGGATCTATTTGAACTGAATCTTTTAATATTTCAAAATGTAAATGTGATTCATCTGCAATCTCAAAAGTTGCAGTATTACCAACAGTACCTATACTTTGCCCTTTTTCTACCTCTTCGCCTTCTACTACAAACTCAGAACTTAAAAGATTAGCATAAACTGTTTGGTAACCATCTCCATGGTCAATTGTAATTGTTAAACCATATCTTGGGTCATTTTTAATAGTCTTAATCGTACCTGCCTCTGATGCTTTTACAACAGTAGTCTTATCAGCTTTAATATCTATTCCCAAATGTGTAGTCCATTCTTGAAGAGTTTCTGAATATACTAAATTATCTTTAGCATATACTTTCATAATTTCACCTTCAACAGGCCATTGGAAAGATAACTCTCTTTCAACTTCAGTTTCTTCTGTTTCACTTGCATTTGTTTGTGTTGTACTGATATTTGATGATGTATTTGTATTAGTTGAACTTTGTATATTTGACGTTGTATTATTTGTATCATTTGTATTACTTGCATTATTTATAGTCTCATTTTGAACTTCTTCAACTGATTTACCTATTTCTGTACTTGCACTTTCTGTGATTGTATTATTTGTAGTATTATCACTTGTTATACTAGCCATATCCTCAAAATCTATTACACTATCTTGTGTTTCTTCACTTAAAGATCTACTATACATAAGAAATGCTACTAGAATAACAATAAGCACTGCAACTCCTATAATAGAATACATTATAATTTTATTTTGTAAAACATCTTTATTATTATTTTTCACCTTATTATCTCTTCTCATATTTCTCATATTAATCCTCCTTAAAATTTTTATTAATACAAGTATTTCCTATTTTGAAGAGATTATACATTTTAGGATAATTTTTTATAGAGAATTTACTTCTTGAATTTCAACACCTACATAAAAATGTTTAATTATTTCTTCATAAGTCTGTCCTTGTTTTGCAAGACTATCTGCTCCTGTTTGGCTCATTCCAACTCCATGACCATATCCTTTAACTGAAAATTTAATATTTCCGTCTTCTTTTATTATCTCAAAATTAGTAGATTTTAATTCAAATAAACTTCTGGTTTCTGTACCTGAAAGTTCATAATTTCCAAACTTAACAGTTTTCACCCTTCCACTATCAGTATATTCTAAAATTTTCAAATCATCCTCATTATTGAAATCAATTGTAATATCTTCATATTTTGTTTTTAATTTTTCTATCAATTCGTCTTGTGTAAAAGTTGCTTCTGAACTGTATTGTGTATATCCTTCCTCTCCTGCAGTTTCTACCACTTGTAAATAAGGATATTCCGTTCCACCTCCCCAGACATTCACAGGAAGCTCTGTTGTTCCTCCACTATTTGAATGAAAAAACGCATTTATAGGAGTTCCTTCATATGTAATTATTTCTCCTTTAGTCTCATTTACACTACTTTCTATCTTCTCCCAATTGCTTTCACGTTTATCTTCATCCCACCTAGCTAGTCTATCTTCTTTTGATATCCAAGCTTGACAACAATTAGAATCATCACAAATATCAGCATTATCATGTTTTTTATTCTGTATTTTATATATAGTATATGTTCTCGCAACAACTGCCTGTGCCTTCAGAGCCTCTAATTCAAAGTCAACAGGCATTTCAGCAGATACAACATTACATAAATATGTATCTAATGCAACTTCTTCAACTTCACCTGTATCTTGATGTAATAATTTTATTGTTCCATATTCCTTATATTCATATGCTTCGTCAATTGCTTCCTCTATATTTTCCTCTGTTGTACTTTCAGGAACTTTTGCTGAAACTCCCGTATCAGTTTTAGTAAGCATTGCTGGAAGCAAAAAGAATATTAATAAAAATACAAAAAAATAGATAAAAACTTTTTTCATTCTACCACTCCTAAAATTACCCTTATACTATTTTTATGAGCACAACTTAGTTTTCATACTATTTAATACTTTTCTTTCTATCCTAGATACTTGAACTTGTGTTACTCCTAAAATTTCAGCAACTTGGGCTTGAGTTTTTTCTTTAAAAAATCTAAGTAAAATTACCTTCTTGTCCCTCTCATTTAAATTTTCAATTAATTCTTCTAATACAATTTTATTTGTTATAATCTCTTCTTCATCTTTATTTGTAGATAATCTATCAATCATATTGATAAATTTTTCATCTTTAGAATTAGAAGATGAATTTCCTTCAATAGACTCTGGTTTTCTTGTTGCTTCTATTGCTAATACTATATCTTCTTTAGATACTTCTAATTCCTCTACTATTTTTTCTATACTTATATCTTCTCCTTTTTTGTAAAAATACTCTTTTTGTAATTCTCTTATTTTAATTCCCAAATCTCTAATACTTCTACTTACTTTAATCGGTCCATCATCACGTATATATCTTTTTATTTCTCCTATCATATATGGCACTGCATATGTTGAAAGTTTTACTTCAAAATTAGTATCAAACCTTTTAATTGACTTTATAAATCCCATGCACGCTATTTGGTATAAATCATCTTTTTCATACCCTCTTCCTTGAAATCTTTTTACTATAGACCAAATAAGTCTACTATTATATTCAATAAGTTTTTCTAACTCAATTTTATCTCCTTCTTGAGCCATTATTATAGATTTCTTATCATTTTCGTACATATTCTCCTCTTTTCTTTTTAAGAATTTGTCATTAGCATTTTAAATTCATTTTCCTCTTTATCATCTTTTGGTTTTATAATCTTGGACATTGTAACTTTAGTTCCTAACCCCATAACTGATTCAACTTCCATTTTATCCATAAAATTCTCCATTATAGTAAATCCCATACCTGATCTTTCTAAATTGGGTTTTGTTGTATATAATGGCTCTTTTGCCATTTCTACATTTTCTATTCCTTTTCCCTTGTCTGAAATCTCTATTATAATTTCGTTTTCTTTAAGCCAACTAGATATTTTAACAACTCCTTGCTTTTTCTCATAACCATGTATAATACTATTTGTAACTGCTTCTGATACAGCAGTTTTTATATCTGCAAGTTCTTCTATTGTAGGATCTAACTGTGATGCAAAAGCTGCTACAGCTATTCTTGCAAAGGCCTCATTTGAAGACTTGCTAATAAATTCTAATTTCATCTCATTACTATACATATTTCCTTCCTTTCTAATGGGGACGTTTCCTTTTGTCCATTTTTGCACAATCTGGGACACTTCCTTTAATAATATGTCCCCAATTGCTCATTTTTGGACAAAAGGAAACGTCCCCATTTTCACTTTAATTTAATTCTACTGTTGGAATTAATTTTAATATTCCACTCATATCAAAAATTCTTCTTACACTTGAGGTTAAATTACTTACTCCTAGTTTCGCACCTATCATATTAGCAAATTTGTATCTTCCAATAACTAATCCAATTCCGCTACTATCCATGAAAGTAACACCATTAAAATCAAATATAACTTTTTTAGGCATATATCTTTCCATTTCATAATCTGCTCTCCTCCTTATCTCTTGTACATTATGGTCGTCAATCTCTGATGTGATTTTTAAGACTAATAGCTTGTCTTTTTCATAAAATTTTGACTCCATATATCTCCTTCCTTTCTAAAAATTTACAACGATTATTATAATATCATTTCCATTATTTTCCAAGAGTAAAAAATAAGAAGTTTTGTCGATTTTACAGAACTTTTCGACAAAGTTTCCAACAAAAAAAGAAGAGGGGGAAATTTACTCCTCCTCTCCTTATAGAAACAATCGTTTCTATCTTACGATTAAGCCATTACAACATTTATCTTCCTTGCTCCAGAAACATTTACGGAAATGTCATTATCTGAGGCAGAAAATTCTGGTTTGCTACATGTGATGGTTTCAACCCAAATTGTAAGTTGTATAAGCTTACAAAGAAGTTCACCATCAATTTCAGAACTCTTATATTCTTCCCCAAATACGATTTCAAACTCAGGAATTTTAATAGCCTCTTCGAACATCTTCTCTAGCTTTTTTAACTCCTCACCTTCGAACTCTTCAGTCATAGTAATTTTCCATTTAGTATAGGACTTTGCTTGCTTGACATTAATTAGAAATCTAGGAGTTTCAAGCTTGCCATCGTTAGACCTAAATTTTAGACCAATAATACCTAACTTAGAATCTACTACGTCTTCGATAACAACTTGCACCTTGTTCATGACTCTTCCTTTCCTTCAAATGGCTTTTTCGTATACTAGTACAAATTATGTACCTATTTACTATTATATCATAAAATTCAAAAGTTGTCACTTTCTGTAAACTTATATTATCAAACATAGCATAATAACATAATAAAATAATAGGAAAGAAGCGAACTTCTCTCCTATTATATAGAGATATTTATCTCTACTTTTACAGTTAAACCGTAATTATCTCAACTTTTCTCCACTTTGTCTCTTCATCTTCCCATTTTTCATAAAGAAGAATTCCAACCGTGTGATTCAGGTAAGACTTTATCAATTTGAGGTATCCAACCAATTTATCAACCTTATCTTTGTTCTTGGAATACATATACTGTCCGACTAATACCTGAATAGTATCACTCTCACAAAGAGCAGTTAGGTAAGGTCGAACTTCTTCATCGAACTGATTGTCTTTTACAAGACTTCCTACTAGCAAACAATTAGTATTATCACTCCCCCCTAGCCTTGATTTAAAGAAATAAAAATCTTCCGAATGTTTTTCTGTTGCTGGATCATAGATAGCAATAACCCAATCTTTCAAGCTTTCATTTCCGACATCCTTAATCATTAGCTGGATTGTACTCATTTTAGTCCTTTCTACGATTTAACTTTTTGACAATATGTACATCCTCGTACATAACATTATTATATCACATTTTTAATTTTTTGTCATATTATGTTACTTTAATTTTTCTAGCAACTTATTAAGCATTTCTTTATAGTTTTTTAGTTTATTTTGTTCTTCTTCAACTTTTGCTCTTGGTGCCTTATTTACAAAACCTGGATTAGAAAGCATCTTCTCACATCTTGTAACTTCTGCTTCTAATCTTGTTTTTTCTTCTTCTAGCCTTTTTTTCTCTTCTTCTCTATCTATCAGCCCTTCTAAAGGCATATAAAGTTCAATTCCTTCTACTATTATATTAATGCTATCTTTCGGAATGTTTTTATTATCTTCTTTTATTTCTATGCTACTACCATATCCTAATTTTAGTAGAATATTCTCTAATTCTTCTATATTTCTATTATATTTTTTAGTTACAAATATTAATTTGGATTTTTTACTTGGGTGAATATTTTTAGTACTTCTTATATTTCTAATTTCAACAATTAATTCTTTCATTTTTTCGATTATATATTCTTCTTTTTCATAATCAAAATTTTCTACCTCTGGCCAAGAAGATATCATTAAATCTTTATCATCATATTTTACTAAATTATCATAAATTTTAGATGTTACAAATGGCATAAACGGATGTAATAGTTTTATACATGTTCTAAATACTTTATCTAATACATATGAAGTTTTTATTTTTTCTTCTTCTGTTCCGTTATATAAACTTATTTTTGCCATTTCAATATACCAATCACAAAATTCATTCCACATGAAGTTATATATTTTATCAATTGCTACACCTAAATCATAATTTTCAATATTTATTGTTATTTCTTTTACTAATTTATTTAATTGATTTAGTATCCATCTATCTTCTAATGATAAATCTTTTTTGTCTTCTTTATTTGCATATTCTATTATTTTTTCTTCTTCTGCTCTATTCATAATAATGAATTTAGCAGCATTCCAAATCTTATTTGCAAAATTAGATGCTTGTTCTAGTTTTTCTGGCATATATCTAATATCATTTCCCATTGTAGTTCCAGAAAGTACGGAAAATCTTAATGCATCTGCACCGTATTTATCAATAACCTCTATAGGGTCTACACCATTTCCAAGTGTTTTTGACATTTTTCTTCCTTGGTTATCTCTCACGATACCATGAATTAAAACATCTTTAAATGGTGCTTTATCTGTTAGTTCTAATCCTTGTGACATCATTCTTGAAACCCAGAATGTTATAATATCAAATCCTGTAACTAAAACTTGAGTTGGATAAAAATCTTTATAATCTTCTGTATTAGTATCAGGCCAACCAAGTGTTGAAAATGGCCATAGAGCAGAACTAAACCATGTATCTAATGTATCTTCATCTTGAGTTAAATGTGTACATTCACATTTTTCACATTTTTCTGGCATTGTTTTAGCAACATTTATAGCTCCACATTCATCACAATAATATGCAGGAATTCTATGTCCCCACCATAATTGACGAGAGATACACCAATCTTGAATGTTATCTAACCAATTAAAATATTGTTTTTCATATCTTTTTGGAACAAACCTAGTATCTCCCTCACGTACATTATCAGCTGCTCTTTTAGCTAAATTTTTCATAGAAACAAACCATTGTGTTGAAACTTTAGGTTCTATTGTATTTTTGCATCTTTCACATTTAGCTACATTATGAACATAATCTTCTGTTTTTACCAAAGCACCTAATTCATCTAATTTTTGAACTATTTTTTCTCTTGCTTCTAATAAATCCATTCCTTTATATTCTGAAACTAAGTCTCCCATTTTGAATTCTTCATCAAAAACTTCAATAACTTCTAAATTATGTTTTAAACCTGCTTGGTAATCATTCATATCATGTGCAGGAGTAATTTTAACACATCCTGTCCCAAATTCCTTATCGACAAACTCATCAGCTATTATTGGGATTTCTTTATTCATAATAGGTAATATGCAGGTTTTCCCAACTAAATCTTTATATCTTGCGTCTGTAGGATGAACTGCAACAGCTGTATCTCCTAACATTGTTTCAGGTCTAGTTGTTGCAACTTCAATGTATTTATCATCTGTTCCTGTTATTCTGTATCTAATATGCCATAAATGTGATGCTTCTTCTTTGTATTCAACTTCTGCATCTGAAATTGATGTTTTACAACTTGTACACCAATTTACCATTCTTTTTCCTTTATAAATTAATCCTTTATTATAAAGTCTAACAAACTGCTCTAAAACAGCATCTGACATTCCTTCATCTAAAGTAAATCTATTTCTATCCCAATCACATGAACATCCTAATCTTTTCTGTTGTTTTTGTATGATTCCTCCATACTCTTTAGTCCATGCCCATGATTCATCTAAAAATTTTTCTCTTCCTAAGTCTTGTTTAGTTTTTCCTTCTTTTTTTAATTTTTGAACTATTTTCATTTCTGTAGATATTGCAGCATGGTCTGTACCGGGAAGCCACAATGTTCTATATCCTTGCATTCTTTTAAATCTAATTAATATATCTTGAATAGTTCCATCTAAAGCATGTCCCATATGAAGTTTACCTGTTACATTTGGTGGTGGCATCATAATACAAAAAGCTTCTTTTGTTTTATTGCTTGATGGTTTAAAATAATCTTTTGACTCCCACTCTTTATATAATTTTTCTTCAAAATCTTTTGGATTATACTTATTTTCTAACATAATATCCTCTCCCTTTACTGATAAAATTTTACTTTATAACTACATTCAAATTCTT
>CAZQTH010000007.1:0-45372 GCA_964596175.1 uncultured Clostridium sp.
ACATTATCTAATTTGTGTTTATATATATGTCTATAAATACTTAAATTGACTAGGGTAAACACTAGTGGCATTTCACTTTTTAAGTTATTTTTAGACAAGCAAAACAAAAAAATTTGGAGGTGCAAAAAAATATGGCTCGTATAGCAGGAATAGACTTACCTAAGGAAAAAAGAGTTGAAATAGGACTTACATATATTTATGGTATAGGAGTATCAAGTTCTAGAAAAATTCTTGAAAAAGCAGGAGTGAATCCAGATATTAGAGTTAAAGATTTAACTGATGACCAAGTAAATGATATAAGAAAAGTAATTGATGAATCTTATGTTGTTGAAGGTGACTTAAGAAGAGAAGTAGCATTAAACATCAAGAGATTAACAGAAATTGGATGCTATAGAGGATTAAGACATAGAAGAGGTTTACCAGTTAGAGGACAAAGAACTAAAACAAATGCTAGAACAAGAAAAGGTCCAAGAAAATTAGTAAGCAAAAGTAAAAAATAATAAGTTTTAGAAAATAGAATTTTATAAAAGTATAAAACAATTCTGAATAAGGAGGATAAAGCAAAATGGCTAAAAATGTAACAACAAAAAAAGTAGCTAGAAGAAATAGAAAAAACGTTGAAAAAGGTGCAGCTCATATTCATTCTAGTTTTAACAATACAATAGTTACAATAACAGATACTCAAGGAAATACTATTTCATGGGGAAGTGCTGGAGAATTAGGTTATAAAGGATCTAGAAAAAGCACACCATTTGCAGCAGGTCAAGTTGCTGAAACAGCAGCTAAAATTGCAATGGAACATGGATTAAAATCTGTAGAAGTATTTGTCAAAGGACCAGGTTCAGGAAGAGAAGCAGCAATTCGTTCACTTCAAACAGCTGGTCTAGAAATAAGTGCAATCAAAGATGTAACACCAATACCACATAATGGTTGCAGACCACCAAAAAGAAGAAGAGTTTAATTAATTGTTAGTGAGAAATTTATAAATAATTTTTAAGCATTATAGACAATTAATGTAAAAGTTATTTATTGTAAATCAATTAAGAAAGAGATAAAAATAAAGGGAAAAGAGAAAAAGACCCTTGTAATTAAAAGAAAGGAGTATAAAAATGGCAAGATATAAAGACGAACAATGTCGTAGATGCCGTAGAGAAGGACAAAAATTGTTCTTAAAAGGTGATAGATGTTATTCTGATAAATGTAGTATTTCAAGAAGAAATTATGCACCAGGAGAACATGGACAAAGAAGAGCAAAACTTTCTGAATACGGAACACAGTTAAGAGAAAAACAAAAAACAAAAGCATATTACGGAGTTGGAGAAAAACAATTTAGAAAATATTTTGAAATGGCTTCTAGTAAAAAAGGTGTAACAGGTGAAGAATTATTACAAATACTAGAAAGTAGATTAGACAATGTTGTTTATAGATTAGGTTTTGGAGCATCAAGAGCTCAAGCAAGACAACTTGTAACACATGCACAATTTGAAGTAAATGGAAAGAAAGTTAATATTCCATCATATTTAGTAAAAGCAGGAGATGTAATTACAGTAAGAGAAAATAAAAAAGATAACGGAACAATTAAAGTAAATGCTGAAGAATCAGCAAAAAGACCAGTTCCAGCATGGCTTGAAAAAGATACTGAAAACTTAAGTGGTAAAGTAATCAGATTAGCGTCTAGAGAAGATATTGATATTCCAATAGAAGAACATTTAATAGTAGAGCTTTACTCAAAATAATAGTTAGAAGTAATAAAAAATATTTAATTAGAACTTTTAAATTTTACTGGAGAAAAAACTATTTAGTTTTAAAAAGTTTGAGTTATATTCTCGAATATTAGGAGGTAAAAATGATAGAATTTGAAAAGCCAAATATTGAATGTCTAGAGGTAGATGATACAAATAATTATGCAAAATTTGTATGTGAACCATTAGAGAGAGGTTATGGAGTAACAATAGGAAATTCACTAAGAAGAATTTTACTTTCATCTCTTCCAGGATGTGCTATAACGAGTGTGAAAATTGATGGAGTATTACATGAATTTTCAGATATTGATAATGTAGTAGAAGATGTACCTGATATAATTCTTAATTTAAAAAATGTAAGATTAAAATTTGATGATAATGAAGAAAAAGTTTTAAGAATTGATAAAAAAGGTGAAGGAGAAGTATTAGCAGCAGATATTATTACAGATGGTACTGTTGAAATATTAAATCCTGAATTACATATAGCAACAGTTTCTGAGGGTGGAAGTTTAAGAATGGAAATGACAGCTGATAGAGGAAGAGGTTATAATTCTTCTGATAAGAATAAAAAAACAAATCAAGATATATCTGTACTTCCAATTGATTCAATTTATACACCTGTTAAGAAAGTAAATTATCAAGTAGAAAATACTAGAGTTGGACAAATGGTAGATTATGATAAATTAATAATCGAAGTTTGGACAGACGGAAGCTTAAAAGCTCATGAAGCTTTGAGTTTAGCAGCTAAAGTTATGACAGGACATTTAGAATTATTTATAGATCTATCAGAAGCTACTAAAAATACACAAGTTATGATAGAAAAAGAAGAATCTAAAAAAGAAAAAGTTTTAGAAATGACAATAGAAGAATTAGAACTATCTGTAAGATCATTTAACTGTTTAAAAAGAGCAGGAATTGGAACAGTTGAGGATTTAACAAATAAGACTGAAAATGAAATGATGAAGGTAAGAAACCTTGGAAAGAAATCATTGGAAGAGGTAACAGCAAAATTACATTCACTAGGACTAGATTTTGCTAAAGAAGACGAATAATAGTAATAAAGGAAGGTGAAAAAATTGGCAACTAATAGAAAGTTAGGAAGAACAACAGACGTAAGAATGGCAATATTAAGAACTTTAACAACTGACCTTATTATGAATGGTAAAGTTGAAACAACATTACCTAGAGCTAAAGAAGTTAAGTCAATTGCTGATAGTATTATAGATTTAGCAATAAAAGAAAAAGATAATTTTGAAATGGTAGATGTTAAAGTTGTAAAAGCTAAACTAGATTCTAAAGGAAATAAAGAAACAGAATTAGTTAAAAGCAAAAATGGTAAAGAGTATCTTAAAGTTGTAAAAGAAACTACAACTGAACAAAGACAAAAAGATATGCCATCTAGATTAAATGCTAGAAGAAAAATGATGAAAACTTTAAACAAAGTTAAAGATGAAAAAGGTAACAATATAGATTTACCATCAAAATTATTTAATGAAATAGCTCCAAAATATGCTGGTAAAAACGTAGGTGGATATACACGTATAGTTAAAGCAGGGCCTAGAAGAGGAGACGGAGCAGAAGTTGCAATATTACAATTAATATAGTGTTAATAATAAAAGACTAAGTGAAATTATTTACTTAGTTTTTTTTTCATTTAATATAAAAAGTCTATTTCTTTTTTCTAAAATATTCCTCAAAGATAGTTTTTACATCATCGTTTTTAGTATTAGTTTTTAGTAGAATAATAGTAAGAATATGTATAATTTTATCAATTTCAATAAAAATAAGGTGGTTTATATGGCAAGAATAAATAAGTCTAGAATATAGTCTTGTTTTTGTGTCAAAAAAATAAGAGATGAATATAATAACCATAGGTGGTAAAAATGGAGTTTATAATAAATGTGATATTTTGGACATTAGCACTTTATGGTTTGTTTGAGATAATAAAAAACATAATATATTTAAGTACATATACAAACTTCAAATCAGACGGAATTTATGTAATAATAGCAGTAAAAAACCAAGAAGATAAAATAGAAGGTTTTCTAAGATCTACATTATTTAAAATGTTATATGGAAGAGATGATTATGTAAAAAATATAATAATAACAGATTTAAAATCAAAAGATTCAACTAAAGAAATAGTAAAAAGATTATCAGAAGAATATGAATGTTTAGAAGTAGTTAATTGGAAAGAATGTAAAGAAATAATGGATAGTGTAGATGATAGTTAGGTTGCTTGAAAAAAATAAATGTTTGTGTTAGACTAAGAATGTTAATTAAAGAAAGAAGTAGGAGAAATAGATGGAAATAACAGGTGAGGTAATAACTATCATATATAAAAATGAAGTAAATAGTTATACAATAGCAGAATTTGAAACCGACGAAGAAATAACGACAATTGTCGGCTATTTGCCTTTTGTAAATATTGGAGATACATTAAAAGTAATTGGAAAATTTGTAGAACATAAAGATTATGGAAGACAATTTAAAGTAGATACATTTAAAAAAATAATGCCACAGAATTTAGCAGCATTGGAAAAATATTTATCAAATGGAAAGATAAAAGGAATAGGAGATGCTTTAGCAAAAAGAATAATAAAAAAATTTGGGGAAGAAACAATATCTATTTTTAAGTTTAATCCAGAAAGACTTGCAGAAGTAAAAGGAATATCTAAAGAAAAAGCAAAAGAAATGTCTGAAAGCTTTATAGAAAATTGGGAAGTGTGGCAAATAGTAGGTTTTTTAGAAAGGTTTGGAATAGGAGCAGAACATGCTCAAAAGGTTTTTGATTTATATGGTGTAAACGCAATAGAAGAAATGGAAAAAGACCCATATATATTAATTGATATAGCAAGAGGAGTAGATTTTAAACAAATAGATAAAATGGCATTAGACTTAGGTATTAGTTATGATAATGAAAAAAGAGTAACAAGTGGAATTAAGTATGGGTTAATTAGGAGTACAAATAATGGTCATTCTTGTGTATTAAAAGACAATTTAATTGAATTTGTAATAAATTTATTAGATATAACATCTGATAATGTAGAAGATGCTTTAATTACATTGAGAACAAAAGGAGAAATAGTTATAGAAAAAAGAGACGATGGATTGGAATATGTATATTCATCTGCATTTTACAATACAGAAGAAGAAATTACTTTTAGAATAAAAAGATTACAAAGTTCTAAAAATATGAAGAAAATAACAGGATTAGATAAGGAATTAAAAAAAGTAGAAAAACTATCTAGTATAGAATTATCAAAAAAGCAAAAGGAAGCGTTAAAATTAGTAAATGAAAATAATGTGACAATAATTACAGGTGGACCAGGGACAGGAAAAACAACGATTATAAAAAATATAATTGATATATATGAAGATAGAAGAAAAAAGGTAATTTTAGCTGCACCAACAGGAAGAGCAGCAAAGAGAATGACAGAAACAACAGGGAAAGAAGCGTCAACATTACATAGACTGTTAGAAATAGGAAAAATAGATGAAGACAGTTTATATAAAAATACTAGTAAATATGAAGGAGCACCAATAGATGCAGATGTTATTATAGTAGATGAAGTTTCTATGATGGACATGTTTTTAATGAATTATCTATTAAAATGTATATATCAGGGAACAAAATTAGTTTTAGTAGGTGATATTGACCAACTTCCATCAGTAGGACCGGGATCTGTATTAAAAGATTTAATAAACTCTGAAGAAATACCAACTATTAAATTAGATAAAATATTTAGACAGGCAGCAAGAAGTAAAATAATAGTAAATGCACATAGAGTAAATGAAGGAGAGAAGTTTTTAAATAAAAATGAAGAAGAAGAGGATATGAATGAAGACTTTTTCTTTATAAAAGAAAATTCTCAAGAAAAAATGTTAGCACAAGTCGTATCTTTATGTACAGGGAGATTAGAAAAATACGGAAATTATGATTTTTTCCAAAATATACAGGTACTTACGCCTACTAAAAAAGGTATGCTTGGAACAAGAGAATTAAATAAGGTATTACAAGCAAACTTAAATCCTAACTTAAATAATTTACCTGAAAGAGCAAGTATGGGTGCTATATTTAGAGTTGGTGATAGAGTTATGCAAATAAAAAATAATTATGATATTTACTGGGAAAGAGAGAAAACGGGAAAACTGGGTGGAATAGAAAATAAAGAAATAGGAAGTGGAGTATTTAATGGAGAAATAGGTACCATAGTAGAAGTTGATGATAAAGAAAAACAAGTAGAAATTAAATTTGATGATGAAAAGCAAGCATGGTATGAATTTTCAGAACTTGACCAAATAGAACATAGTTATGCAATTACAATACATAAAGCACAAGGAAGTGAATTTGATGTAGTAATAATGGTAGTACCACCATCATCACCAATATTATTAACCAGAAATCTATTATATACAGGAATAACAAGAGCAAAAAAATTATTAATAGTAATAGGAAATGAAAAAGTAATAGAGTTTATGATACAAAATATAGACAGTAAAAAGAGAAATACTGGATTAGAATTTAAAATGAAATCAGAGTAATATTTAAAAGAGAATTATTTTATATGTGTTTATAAAATAATTCTCTGAATTTTGTTTTTATGTTTCTAAGATAATTGTTTTATGTTTTTTTAAGGATTCTTTTACATCAATTACTCTTTGGTTTTCTGAACCTCTCCATTTAAGCACAGGAGAATGTAATTCATCTTTATATGTTCCATCAACTAAGACATCTATGTAATTTAAAATTTCCTTATCCTTTAAATCTTTTTCAAAATTATAACCAGACCATATCCATATATTTTTATTTGGATATCTTTCTTTAAAAGCTTTTGCAAGTTTAGTAGTTCCGTCTATATTAACAGGATGCATAGGTTCTCCACCTAATATAGATAAACCTCTAATTTCATCTCTATCACATAAATTTAAGACTTTAGAAATTGTACTATCAGTAAATTCATTACCACCTTCAAAATTCCAAGTTTCAGGATTAAAACAATTCTTGCAATGAAAGTGACATCCCTGCATAAATATTGATACACGTATACCTGGTCCATTTGAAATATCCATTTTTCTAATTAAATTATATCTCATAATTAATCTGCCACCTTATTATCAATATGTAAAACTCTTTCCTTAATTTCTTGTGTTCTTCCTTTGTTCCAGAAATTAGTTCCAATATATCCACAAGTACGTCTTGCAACATTTAGTGTATTATGATCTCTATTACCACAATTTGGACAATACCATTCTAAATTATCATCAATTAAAATTTCTCCTGTATAACCACATTTCTGACAATAATCTGATTTAGTATTAAGCTCTGCATACATTATATTATCATATATAAATTTTATAACTTCTATTATAGCTTCTAAATTATTTTGTAAATTTGGTGTTTCTATATAAGAGATAGCTCCACCTGGGCTTAATTTTTGGAATTCACTTTCTAATTTCAATTTAGAAAATGCATCAATTTCTTCAAATACAGGAACGTGATATGAATTAGTAATATAACCTCTATCTGTTATCCCTTTTATTGTTCCAAATCTTTCTTTTAAACATTTAGCAAATTTATATGTAGTAGATTCAATTGGTGTACCATATACAGAATAGTCTATATTTTCTTCTTTTTTCCATTTGTTAGCCATATCATTTAAATGTTGCATTACTTTTAAACCAAATTCTTTACCTTCACCATTATCTGTATGAGAGTGACCAGTCATAACTTTTACACATTCATACAATCCAGCATAACCTAAAGATATTGTAGAATATCCATGATGTAATAATTCATGAATTGATTCTCCTCTGTCTAATCTTGCTAATGCACCGTTCTGCCATAAAATAGGTGCAACATCACTAGTTGCTGTACTTAATCTTTTATGTCTAATTTGTAAGGCAACATGACATAATTCTAATCTTTCATCAAATATTTCCCAGAATTTTTCCATATTACCATCAGCAGAAAGAGCAACATCAGGTAAATTTATTGTAACAACTCCTTGATTAAATCTTCCATAATATTTTCCCTTTCCCTTAACATAGTTTTTAGCTTTTGCAATATTTCCTATACTCATTGTTCTATCAGGAGTAAGAAAAGATCTGCATCCCATACATGGGTAACATTCACCATTACCTAATTCATTTTTCTTTAACTCTTTCATTACTTTTTCAGAAATATAGTCAGGAACCATTCTTTTTGATGTACATTCAGCAGCAAGTTTTGTTAAATACCAATATTTACTGTTTTCATGTATATTATCTTCTTCTAATATATATAAAAGTTTTGGAAATGCAGGTGTTATATAAACACCTTTTTCATTTTTAAAACCTAATATTCTCTGTTTCAAAAATTCTTCAATAATCATTGCTAATTCTTCTTTATATTCATCTGTTTCTCCTAAATACATACAAACAGATAGAAAAGGTGCTTGACCATTTGTATTTGTCATAGAATTTACTTGATAATTAAAAGTTTGAACGCCATCTTCAATTTCTTTTTTAGTATCTTCTTTTGCAAACTTTTCACAATCTTCTTTACTAAGATTTCTATTTTTATACTTTTTATAATATTTTTCATAGCTACTTCTTACAAAAGGAGCTAAATGTGTAAGTGACACTGTTGCTCCACCATAACTTGAAGATGTAACTGCTAAAATTATTTGAGTTGCAATTGTTGCAGCTGTTATAAATCTATGAGGTTTTTCTATCATAACACCATTTATTACTGTACCATTTTGTAGCATATCATCTATATTAATTAATTCACAATTATGCAAAGCATTTTGTGCAAAATAATCTGCATCGTGAAAGTGAATAATTCCTTTATCATGAGCTTCTACAACTTCTTCAGGAAGTAAAAACCTTCTAGTAATATCTGTACTTGTTATTCCTGCTAAATAATCTCTTTGTGTTGTTACTACTTCTGCATTTTTATTTGAGTTTTCACTATTCCAATATTCATTTTCTCCTTCTATTAATTCTTTAATTGTTTTGTCTGTCGTATTAGCTTTTCTTACCAATTCTCTTGTATATCTATATGTAATATATTTTTTTGCTAATTGATATTTATCAAATTCCATTAATTTTTCTTCAATAATATCTTGTATATCTTCAACTAATATTCTCTTTTTATTTAATTCTTCTATATATTGAATTATTTCTTCAATTTGTTCCTTAGAAACTTTTTGTTTTCCCTTAACTTCATTATTTGCTTTCCCTATTGCTATTCTAATTTTTTCAGGATCATAATCAACTATATGTCCATCTCTTTTTACTATTTTCACCTCTTTTATACCTCCTTTTATTATTTCTATGTTTAAATATTATATATAATTATTTAAATGTACAAGTTGCACTTGCACCTTTTTAAAATTTTTGTTAAAATCTTTTTGGGAGTGATTTTATATGAATAGTCCTTTTGAAAATTTATCAAAATTTCAAATAAACAAGCTATTTGATTTATTAGGAGTTCATATCTATAAATTTAATAAAAATCAAGAAATTCTACCTACAATAAAAAATGAAAATATTGTTGGGATTATTTTAGATGGACATGCTCAAATACTAAATATTGAATATAATGGAAATGAAATTATAATAGAAAACCTTTATAAAGATAGTGTATTTGGTACTAATATATCTTTAACAAATAGTGAAAACTACCAAATAATAGCAAAACAAGATGGTAGAGTATTAGTTATTGATTATGATAAATTAATTAATCCATCAAATTTAGCTCATAATTATTTTAATATATTTCTTAGAAACTTATTTGATATAATAAATGCAAAGATGAAAGAAAAGAATGAAAGAATAAAAATATTAGAGAAAAAACAAATAAGAGATAAACTTCTTGAATATTTCGAAATGGAACATAGGAAAACTAGATTAAAAAATATTTATTTACCTTTTTCATTAAAAGATTTAGCAGATTACCTTGCAATTAATAGGTCAGCAATGTTCAGAGAATTAAAACACTTAAAAGAAGAGAAGTTTATTGAAATAAAAAACCGTAAAATTACTCTTTTATACAAATAATTATAATAACCAAGTGGCTTAAGAATTCTTGGTTATTAAAATTGGTTCTAAATTAATTTGATATTATAATTAAAATAAATTATAATATTAATTAAAGATTTTAAATCAAAATAATTTATATTCAAATTTTAAACTCAAAAAAATTATTATAAATTAGTTCGAAAATTTTAAGAAAGGAAAAGAAAATGAAAATAGAAAGATTATTAGATTTAGTTTATCCACCAAAGTGTGGTATTTGTGGAAAATTAAATCCAGATTTTTTATGTAATAAATGTAAAAAGATATTAGAAACGGAGACTGTTTTTGGGGTTGATAAATATATAAAAAATAATAAAGAAAATAATAAATATTTTGATGAACATTTATATATTTTTTTGTATCAGGGAATAATAAGAAGAATAATTTTAAAATATAAATTCCAAGAAGAATCATATTTATACAAAACGTTTGTAAATTTTTTGTTAAAAAATCAAAACTTCTTTGAAAAAGTAAAAAAATATGATACAATAATTCCAGTTCCAATTAGTAGAAATAGGTTAAAAATGAGAGGATATAATCAAAGCGAATTAATAGCAAAAGAAATATCTAATAAAACTGATATGAAATTAGAAACAAGATGCCTTATTAAAACTAAAAATACAATAGAACAGAGTAAATTGAATAGAGAAGATAGAATAAAAAATATACAAGGCGTATATGAATTAATTGATAAAAAAAGTTTATATAAAAAGAAAATATTATTAGTAGATGACATATATACAACAGGTAGTACTGTAAATGAATGTGCTAAAGTATTAAAGAAAGCAATGCCTCAAAAAATAGGTATTTTTACTTTAGCTAAAGATTAAATTATAAATTGATTTACAAATATTACAAAGGAGGAACTATATAATGGAAGACTTAGTTGAAAGTATCTTAGATTATATAAGGTCAGATTATACTGATTATGCAGTTATGATAAATGGAGAGTGGGGTTCTCGGAAAAACTCATTTCTGGAATAATAAAATAAGAAAAAAGATAGAGTCTATGCAATTAAATGGAAAAAGATATACAACTATCTATATGTCTTTATACGGTATATCAAACCTAGAGGAAATAAGTAAAAAGATATTCATAGAAACAACACAATTAATGGATAAAAATTTAAGGAGATTCATGGATGCAAATGAGCAAAGTACTATACCAGAATATGCAAAAACTGGAATAGATATGGCAAATTTTTTTGGTGTAACTCAAAATGGAGATAAGGTTGATTATGCAGAATTTTTTTCAACAGATGACAAAGTACTTTGTTTTGACGATTTGGAAAGAGCTAATGTAGATGTTATTGATATTTTAGGTTATATCAATAACTTTGTTGAACATGACCATATAAAAACAATAATTATATGTAACGAGAAAGAATTATCTACTAAATTAAAAAGTTCTAACTTAGAAATGAAAACATTTATTGCAACATATCTTTTAGATAAACAAGATGAATTAAATAATATTGACAAACCTTTAGTAGAAAAAATTCAAGATAAAATAGAGCATGTATTTGATAAAGCAAATGATTATGAAAGAATAAAAGAAAAATTAATAGGAGAAACATTTGAATATGCTCCTAAGTTTGATTATATAATAAATGGAATACTTATGAGATATGAGAATAATCCAGATTTAATTCGTTTTTTAAGAGAAAATACAGGATTAATAATATCAACATTTAATAAATCTGGAACGAGAAACCTAAGAATTTTAAAACATGCATTAAATGATTTTAAGAAAATTTATGAGATGGTTAATAAATCATATCCAAATACAAACCACAGAGTTATGCAGACAATGTTAATATTTACAATAGCTATATCTTTTGAAATAAAAGCAGGAAAAGTAACAAAAGATAAATTTATAAATATAAAAGATAATGAAGAATATAAATCAATATTAGTATCATCAAGAATACTTATGGATAATAGACAATTCTATATTAAAGAATTTGATAACAATTATTATTATAATTTTAAATCAGAATATCGTTTCTTTAAATTTATAGAATATTATATAAGAACACGTATATTTGATATGAAAATTTTTAAAGAAAACATGGAAACAATACGTAACACTGTAGATACAGAAAATTTACCAGGATATAAAAGATTACTTACAGAGGAATATTGGAAAATATCAGATGATCAATTTGATAGTGTAATAAATGAAATAATGAAAGACGTAAAAGAAGGAAAATTAACTTTAATAGATACTGTGAAAATATTTGCATATTTTAGTTATTTTTCAAGAAAAGGCTTGATTGAATATGATTTGAAAACATTAAAAAGTGTATTCTTTAATGGGATGAATATAGCCTCACTTAATTCTAAATACTGTGATAATGTAGATGAAGAATTAGGAAAGATTGCAATTGAAGAAGTTGCTGAAGATATGGAAGATATATTAAAACATTTTAATATGTTAAATGACCAATTACATGATAAGATGTTTAAAGAAAAAGCAGAAGAAGTAATGAAATGTATTCCAATGAAGATGGAACAATTTTATGAAAAATTTGATAGGGAATGTATGGAAGTTCCAATATTTAAATATTATGATCCATTCCAATTGTTCCAAAGGATATCTTGTGCAAGTAACGAAGATATAGTATTAATAAAAGAAAAACTTATAGATAGAGCGGAAAAAAATCCTAAAAAAATAGAGCCTGAAATGAAAAATATAAAACAATTAAAACAAATAATTGATGACTATTTAAAAGGTAAAGATCCATCAATAAAAATAGTTATGCTTAAAGAATTTTCAGATAGTTTGGGTTATATTCTTGGAAAATATAAAGTAAGCTTTCTACCAAGAAAATCAGATTTAGAAGAGGCAGAAGAAGTAGAAAACTAAAGGAAAGTTAAATATGAATATTGAAGAAAATAATTACAACAAAAAGAAATATTTAAAATTACTTAGTAAAGAGTACAAAAATATATATGAAGTTGCAGAAGAAATTATAAATTTACAAGCGATTTTAAATCTACCAAAAGGAACAGAAATGTTTTTAAGTGATATACATGGTGAATATGCTCCATTTGAGCATATTCTTAATAATGGTGGAGGAATTATAAAAAGTAAAATAAATGATATCTTTGGTAATACGTTAAATAAGAAGGAAAGAACAACACTTGCAACTCTTATTTATTATCCAGAAGAAAAAATAAAACTAATAAAAGAAGAGGAAGAAGATATTAATGAATGGTATAATATAACCTTACATCGTTTGGTTGAAGTAGCAAAAAATGTTAGCTCAAAATATACTAGATCTAAAGTTAGAAAAGCAATAAAAAGTGGATTTGAATATGTAATTGATGAATTATTAAATTCACAAGCTGGTAATGAAAAAGATAAAGAAAGATATTATAAAGCAATAATAAGTACAATTATTAGATTGAATCAAGCGGAAGCATTTATAATAGCAATATCAAATTTGATTAAAAGAATGTCAATAGATCATCTTCATATAATAGGAGATATATTTGATAGAGGGATTAGACCTGATTTAGTAATAGAAAAATTAAAAAGATTCCATAGTCTTGATATACAATGGGGAAACCATGATATATTGTGGATGGGAGCGGCATCAGGGAATGAAGCAAGTATTGCTACAGTTGTAAGAATATGTGCTAGATATAATAATATAGGAATACTAGAAGATAGCTATGGTATAAATATACGACCATTATCAACATTTGCTATGGAAACATATAAAAATGATAATTGTAAAAATTTCTTCCCAAAAGTATTTGATGAAACTAAATATGATGAAAGTGATAAAATGAATATAGCTAAAATACATAAAGCTATAACAATAATACAATTTAAATTGGAAGGACAAATTATAAAAAGACATCCAGAATATCACTTAAATAATAGATTATTACTTGATAAAATGAATTTGGAAAAAGGTTATGTAGAAATAGATGGTAAGAAATATGAAATAAATGATACTAACTTTCCAACTTTAATAAAAGATAATATATATGAATTAACTGAAGAAGAAAAAGAAGTAATGGAAAGACTTTGTGATTCATTTAAAAATAGTCCAAAATTAAACGAACATATAGATTTTTTATATAAAAAAGGTGAATTATATACTATATTTAATTCTAATTTACTATTTCATGCTTGTATTCCAATGACTGAAGAAGGAGAATTTAAAGAAGTAGAATTTTTAGGAAAAAGAATGAAAGGAAAAAAATATTTAGATGAAATAAATGATACTGTGAATAAAGTATGGGTAAATAGAGACTGTACCCAAAGTGAAATGATAGATATTATGTGGTATTTATGGATATCACCAGATTCACCATTTTTTGGTAAAGATAAGATGGCCACTTTTGAAAGTTACTTTGTTAAAGATAAAGAAATGAGCAAAGAAAGAAAAAATCCATATTATACTCTAACTTATGAAGAAAAAATTTGTGATAAGATTTTAAAAGAATTTAATTTGGATTTGAAAGAATCTCATATTGTAAATGGACATATGCCAGTAAAGGCAAAAGATGGAGAAAGTCCAATTAGAGGAAACGGAAAATTATTAGTAATAGATGGAGGATTTGCTAAAAGTTACCAAGCAAAAACTGGTAATGCTGGATATGTATTAACATATAATTCTTATGGATTACTTCTTAGTCAAAACAAGCCATTTGAATCAGTTGAAAATGCAATTAAAGAAGAAAAAGATATTATTTCAGAGATTATTGTTAAGAAAAAGGGTGTCGAAAGAAAACGTGTTGGTGATACTGATATTGGTGAAATATTAAAAGGAGAAATTAGTGATTTGGAACAGTTGTTAGAATATTATGAATCAGGAGAGATAAAACAAAATAGTTAGAAATAATTTCCTTTGTTTGTTTTCCGACATTTTTTGATACAGATTAGACCTATTAATTTAGGTCTTTTTTTATTTTTAAATATAATGAATATTTTTTTCCTTTTTTGTAATAATAAGATTATAAACAAAAAGCTTAAAATAAGAGGAGGAATATTATGAAAGCAACTGGAGTTGTAAGAAGGATAGATGATTTAGGTAGAGTTGTTATTCCAAAGGAAATAAGAAAAACATTAAGAATAAAAGAAGGTGAGCCTTTAGAAATTTTCACGGATAGAGAAGGTCAAATTATACTAAAAAAATATTCTCCAATAGGAGAGTTATCAGAATTTGCAGTTGGTTATGCTGAAACTTTATCAAAAACAACAGGACATATTGCTTGCATTACTGATAAAGATACAATTATTGCTGTATCTGGTGGGTCTAAAAAAGAATTTTTAGAGCAAGATGTAAGTCCAGAACTAGAACAATTAATGGAAGATAAAGAGATATATATGAGTAAAGATAATAGTGATGTTGCAATGCCTATTACAAAAAATGAGAATCCAGAAAGAAAAAATAATGCACAAATAGTTTATCCTATAATTTCTAATGGGGATACAATTGGAACTGTTATTCTTATGTCTAAAGAGGCTAATAAGAAAATGAATGAAGTTGAGCAAAAGGTAGCACAATCTGCGGCTACATTTTTAGGAACACAAATGGATATATAAAAAAATAAAGCAAGCTAATAATTTTATAAATGTAAAATTATTAGCTTGTTTTTTTATGGTGTATATTTTTAATATCTGATAAGCCTACTATATAATCAATTGAGGTTCCATAATATTTTGCTAATGTAATCAAGTGTGCTATAGGTATTGTTCTGTTACCTTTTTCATATTCTGAGTAGTATTGCTGAGATATTCCAAGTAACTGTGCCACATCCTTTTGAAACAAATCATTATCTTCTCTTAAATCTTTCAATCTTTTAAATTTCACTGTAATCTCCTTGTAAACTTTGTAAAATTCAATATAATTTTAACAAAAAATTAAACAAACAGAATTTTTTACATAATAAATTATGTAAAACAATAGAATCATATATAAAAATATAATGTATTATATTTTGTGTTAAAAGAAAAAAATATGGAAAAAAATATGGAAAAAGTATAGAAAAGAAATATTAATGTATTAAAAAGAGTAAAGATAAAAAACTTGATATAAATTAAAAATAAAAAACAATGAAGAATATCATTTTTTCCTTGATTTTTTGCTAGTTTTAGAGTATAATTTTAATATTAGAGTTAAGAATAGATAGGAGATAGAGATGAAAGCAATAGAAATAAGAAGAAAATATCTAGATTATTTTAAAAAACATGGACATGCAGTTATACCATCTGCACCATTAATACCAGAAAATGACCCATCTGTATTATTTACAACAGCAGGAATGCAACCATTAGTACCATACTTATTAGGAGAAAAACATCCAGAAGGAAAAAGAATTACAGATTATCAAAAATGTGTAAGAACAAATGACATTGAAGAAGTAGGAGATAATCGTCATTTAACATTCTTTGAAATGCTTGGAAATTGGTCATTAGGCGATTATTTTAAAGATGAATCAATAGCAATGAGTTTTGAATTCTTAACAAAAGAGTTGGAAATTCCAGTAGAAAAATTATATGTTACATGTTTTGCAGGAGATGAAGACTGTCCAAGAGATGAAGTGGCTGCAAATGCTTGGAAAAAAGCAGGAGTATCAGAAGACCATATATATTATTATGGAAAAGATAATAACTGGTGGATAGCAGGAGAAGAAGGACCTTGTGGACCAGATACGGAAATGTTCTATGATACAGGAAAACCAGCATGTGGATCAGACTGTCAACCAAGTTGTGATTGTGGCAAATATGTAGAAATTTGGAATAATGTATTTATGGAATATTTTAAAGATGCAAATGGATATAGAAAATTAGAACAAAAAAATGTAGATACTGGACTTGGCTTAGAGAGAATGACAATGCTATTACAAGGAAAAGAAACACCATTTGATACTGAATTATTTAGTTCTGTTATGGAAAAACTAAAGGAAGTACAAAAAATAGATATTGTAGAAAGTAGAAGGATAATTGCAGAACATTTACGTGCAAGTATGATGATAATAGCAGATGGAGGAAGACCAAGCAATTTAGATAGAGGGTATGTATTAAGAAGATTAATAAGAAGAATGATAAGACACATGAACAAACTACAAATAGATTTGGAAACATTAAAAGAATTAATAGACATCTATGTAGATAATCTAAGTGAAATGTATCCAGAACTTGTTAAAAATAGAGAAACAATAAAGCAAGTAATAGTAGAAGAAAAAGATAAATTTGTAAAAACACTAGCTCATGGAGAAAGAGAATTCCAAAAAGCAATAGGAAAACTAGAAGGAACAAAAACAATTCCAGGAGAAGTAGTATTTAAATTATATGATACCTATGGTTTTCCACCAGAAGTAACAAAGGAATTGGCTTCTGAAAATGGATATGAAATAGACATAGAAGCATTTAATGAATTGTTTAAAAAACATCAAGAAAAATCAAGAGCAGGTTCAGAGCAGAAATTTAAAGGTGGTTTAGCAGAAACTACAGAAGAGACAATAAAATATCATACAGCAACACATTTATTAAATGCAGCAATAAAGCAAATAATAGGAAAAGATGCTCATCAAAGAGGTTCAAATATAACAGTAGATAGAATGAGATTTGATTTTAACTGTGATCATAAACTAACGCCAGAAGAAAAACAACAAATAGAAGATTTAGTGAATAAATGGATAAAAGAAGGTCTACCTGTAACAAAACAAGAAATGAAGAAAGAAGATGCGATAAAATCAGGTGCAGAATGTATGTTTATTGAAAAATACCCAGATATAGTAACAGTATATACAATAGGGGATATATCAAAAGAATTATGTGGAGGACCTCATGTTAATAACACAAGTGAACTTGGAAGATTTAAAATAAAAAAAGAAGAGTCTAGTTCATCAGGAGTAAGAAGAATAAAAGCTGTATTAATCGATGAATAGATTTTTGTAGGAGGTTTTAGTATGGAAGATTGTTTATTTTGTAAAATAATAAAAGGAGAAGTACCTTCAAATAAAGTATATGAAGATGAATATGTATATGCATTTAAAGATATAGAACCAGCAGCACCAGTACATGTTTTGGTAGTACCTAAAAAACATATTTCATGTTTAAATGAAATAACAGAAGAAGATGAAGTGTTAATTGGTAAAATTCATATGGCAATTGAAAAAATTGCAAAAGAATTAGGTGTAGCAGAAAAAGGATATAGAGTTATAAATAATTGCGGAAAAGATGCAGGTCAGACAGTAATGCATTTACATTTTCACTTACTTGCAGGTGTAAAAATGGGAGAAAAATTAGTGTAAAAATTTAAAAAATAGTAGTGTGAAAAATATTGCTTTTATCTTTATTTTTTTATAAATATATGTTATAATATAAGAAGTAGAAAAGTGTACGGAGGTAAAAGTTATGTTTGAGAGTAAATATAGTAGAGTATTAACAGTAATTTTAGTAATAGTAATAGTAGCAATTATAGGATTGCTTGGATTTTTAGCATATGATTTTATACAAAATTATTTAATAACGAATGATGCGGCAGATTTTGTAGAAGATTTTAAAGGAGAAATAAATTCAGACGATACTACAGTTGCAGATGGAAATACAACAAGTGATGGAACAAACCCACTTAATGATATACAAAGTGAAAGTACAGGAACAAGTTCAACAACAAAAACTTATAAAGGATTTGGAGTTTTAGGAACAATGGAAATTCCAGCAATAGATTTTAGTTACCCAATACTTGATACAGTAACAACAAAATCAATTGAAACATCAGTAGCATTCCAATGGGGAGCAGGAATAAATCAAGTAGGAAATAGTGTAATAATAGGACATAACTATAGGAATGGATTATTCTTCTCAAATAATAAGAAGCTACAAATAGGAGATAAAATATACATAACAGACAACTCTGGAGTAGAGTTAACATATACAATTTATGATAAATTCGAAACATCAGAAACAGACACATCATTCTATCAAAGAGATACAGGAGGAGTACCAGAAGTATCATTATCAACATGTACAGATGACAGTAGTGCAAGATTAATAATTCTAGCAAGAGTTGAAGATTACAATACATAATTAATTTAGAAATATAAATAAAGGAATTTATGAAAATTCCTTTATTTTTTTTGTAAATTTGTATATAATAGAAAAGAAATAAAAAAGCAAAATAGAGGTGCTAAAATGAATAAAAAAGAAGCAAAAGAGAGAATTGAAGATTTAAGAAAGCAATTAGAGTATCATGCAAAAAAATATTATGATGAAGATAAACCAGAAATATCAGATTTTGAATATGATATGTTAATGGTAGAATTACGTAACTTAGAAAAAGAATATCCAGAATTTAAATCAGAAAATTCTTTAACACAAAAAGTAGGTGGACATGTAAAAGAAATATTTGAAAAAGTAACACATGAAGTACCATTACAAAGTTTACAAGATGTATTTAGTATAGCAGAAGTAAATGAATATATAGAAAAAACAAACGAAAAAGCTGAAGAAAATAATATAAAAAATAGAACATATGTAGTAGAAACAAAAATAGATGGATTATCAGCAGCATTAGAATATAAAGAAGGAAAATTTGTTAGAGGAGCGACAAGAGGAAATGGATTAGTTGGAGAAGATGTAACACAAAATCTAAAAACAATAAAAACAATACCAATGGAATTAAACGAAAAAATAAATATAACAGTACGTGGAGAAGTATTTATATCAAAGAAAAACTTTGAAAAAATGAACAAAGAAAGAGAAGAAAAAGATGAAGAATTATTTGCAAATGCAAGAAATGCAGCAGCAGGGTCTTTAAGGCAGTTAGATAGTAAAGTTACTGCAAAAAGACCATTAGATATTTATATATTCAATGTACAAAAAATAGAAGGAAAAGAATTTAATTCGCATTTTGAAGAATTAGAATATTTAGCAAAACTAGGATTTAATGTAAATCCAGTAAGAATTCCTTGTAAAGATAAGAATGAAATAGAAGAAGCAATAAAGAAAATAGGAAAAGAAAGAGAAAAACTAACCTTTGATATAGATGGAGCGGTAGTAAAAGTTGATGACTTAAAATTTAGAGAAATATTAGGAACAACAGCCAAAACTCCAAGATGGGCAATAGCATATAAATATCCACCAGAAAGAAAAGAAACTAAATTAAAGGACATAGTATGCCAAGTAGGAAGAACAGGAGTAATAACACCAATGGCAATAATAGAGCCTGTAAAAGTAGCAGGATCAACAATATCAAAAACAACACTTCATAATGAAGATTTTATAAAAGAAAAAGACTTGAAAATAGGAGATATAGTAGTAATACAAAAAGCAGGAGATGTAATACCAGAAATAGTAGAAGTAAAGAAAAACAAAAGAACAGGAGAAGAAAAGGACTTTGAGATGCCAAAGTATTGTCCTGTATGTGGAGCAGAAACTATAAGAGAAGAAGGAGAATCAGCAGTAAGATGTACAGGAATAGAATGTCCTGCAAAACTATATAGAAATTTAGTACACTTTGCATCAAGAGAAGCAATGAATATAGATGGATTAGGAGAAGCAATAATAAAACAATTATTAGATAAAGGCTTAATTAGTAACATGGCGGATATATATACATTAAAACTAGAAGATATTGCATCACTTAAGAAAAATGGAAAGAAATTTGCACAAAATTTAATAGATAGTATAAATAGGAGTAAACAAAATGATTTATATAGATTAATAACAGCATTTGGAATAAGACATGTAGGAACAAAAGCATCGAAAGTACTAGCTAAAAGATATAAAACAATGGATAGAATAATGAATATAAAATCAGAAGAACTTGCTTTAGTAGAAGATATTGGACCAATAATGGCAGAAAGCATAATAGAATTTTTCTTACAAGACCAAACAATAGACTTAATAAAAAGATTAAAACAAGCAGGAGTTAATATGAAGTATATAGAAGAAGAAGGAGAAGACAATAGATTTGAAGGAAAGACTTTTGTATTAACAGGAACTTTAGAAAAATATACAAGAGGAGAAGCAAGCAACATAATAGAAAAATTCGGAGGAAAGACATCAAGTTCAGTATCTAAGAAAACAAACTATGTAATTGCAGGAGAAGAAGCAGGAAGTAAATTAACAAAAGCACGAAATCTAGGAATAACAATATTATCAGAAGAAGAATTTGAAAAAATGATAAAATAGGGACGTTTCCTTTTGCATAAAAATGTGCAATTTGGGACACATCTTTAAAATACAAGGAGGATATATGGAAGATTATACTTTCGAAAAAATGTGGGTAGATTTAAGAGATGGATATCAAATATATTATACGTATGTAGGAAATAGATATTTATTATTTAAAACAGCAGATAATTGTTATACACAAAAATTAATATCAGAGCATAAGAAAAACCCACAACCACGTATGCTTATGCTTACATTAAAAAGAGTAAAAGAGATGTTTCCACATATGGAAGATATTGAATATAAAAGAGATGAATATTAAAAATTAAAATTTAGGGAGAAATAAAAATGGCGATAATAATAGATGGAAAAGCGTTAGCGAAAAAAATAAGAAGTAATTTGAAGGTAGAATGTGATGAATTAAAAAAAGAAGGAATCACACCAAAACTTGCAGTTATAATGGTAGGTGATGATCCTGCTTCAAAAGTATATGTAAGAAATAAAAGTAGAGCATGTGATGAAGTTGGTATAGAATATCAAGAATATCTTTTAGAGGAAGATACAAAACAAGAAGATTTAATAGACCTAATAAAGAAATTAAATCAAGATAAAACTGTAAATGGAATATTATTACAAAGTCCTATACCAGAGCATTTGGATATAAATCGAGCATTTAAAGCAATAACATATATAAAAGATGTAGACGGTTTTACTCCTTCTAGCGTAGGAAAGCTTTGCATAGGAGAAGATACTTTTGTATCATGCACTCCTTTAGGTGTAATTAAGATGTTTGAGGAATATAATATTGACTTAAATGGTAAAGATGTGGTAATATTAGGAAGAAGTAATATTGTAGGAAGACCACTTATACAATGTTGTTTACAACAGAATGCAACAGTGACAGTATGCCATTCAAAGACAAAAAACTTAGAAGAACATACAAAAAGAGCAGATGTAATTATTTCAGCAATAGGACAACCAAAGTTTGTAACAGCTGATATGGTAAAAGATGGAGTGGTAATTATAGATGTGGGAATAAATAGAAATGAAGAAGGAAAACTAGTTGGGGATGTTGATTTTGAAAATGTAGAAAAGAAAGCAAGCTATATAACACCGGTTCCAGGGGGAGTTGGGCCAATGACAGTGGCAATGCTTATGAATAATATAATAAAAGCAACAAAAGAACAATATAATGAAAATTCAACATTTTAGATTTATAAAAAATATGGGGCATTATTTTTTAATAATGCTCTTTTTCTATTTTAAGGAGGAATTCATGGAAGAAGATAAAAGATATTGGATATGGTTTAGTTTAATAAAAGGTTTAGGGAATAAGAGAAAGCAAAAACTATTAGAAATATATAAAAATCCTAAACGAATATATAACTTAAAAAGAAGTGAATTGTTAAAAGCATATGGATTGGGAAAGCAAACTGTAGATAACATTTTAGATGAAAACGTAAAAGAAGCGGTAGATAAGCATATTTCTTATATGTGGAAAAATAATGTTAAAATTATTACAATTGTGGATAAATTTTATCCACAGGCTTTAAAAGAAATATATGACCCACCAATTAGCTTATATGTAAAAGGAAATAAAGAAATATTAAATAACAAAGGATTAGCAATAATTGGATGTAGAGAGGCAAGTGAATATGGGAAAAAAGTAGCTAATTATTTTGGGTATAATTTATCTAAAATGGGTATAAATGTAATAAGCGGTTTAGCTAGGGGTGTGGATAGTTATTCACATATTGGAAATTGTTATAAACTTTTAGAAAATAATTATCAATGTGTGGAAAACTTAAGTAATTATGGAAAACCTATAGCTGTTGTTGGGAATGGATTAGATATGGTATATCCAAAAGAAAATAAGAAACTAGAGCAAAAAATAATAGAATTAGGTGGATGTATTATTTCTGAGTATCCAATAGGTACAAAGCCAAATAAAATGCATTTCCCTGCACGAAATAGAATTATTAGTGGAATGTCAAGAGGAGTTCTGGTAATAGAAGCAAAAGAAAAAAGTGGAACATTAATAACAGTAGATTTTGCATTAGAACAAGGAAAGGATGTATATGTAGTACCAGGTAATATAAATTCAATAAATTCAGTTGGAACAAATAATTTAATAAAAGAAGGGGCAAAATTAGTTACTAATTATAAGGAAATAGAGATTTAAAATGAAAAATAAAAACTCAAGAAAATATAAAAATATACCTAAAATAAAATTGTTGCAATAAAATTTTGAATGGAGACAGTCAAATTTTTTTAAAAAACTATTGACAATTATTTAAAAATAGTTTATACTTTAATCTGTGCTAAGTAAACAGCACATGCTCCCTTAGCTCAGTTGGTCAGAGCAACTGGCTCATAACCAGTGGGTCCAAGGTTCGAATCCTTGAGGGAGCACCATTTTTTATATAAGGGTAGGTGGCCGAGTGGCTAAAGGCGGCAGACTGTAAATCTGTTCTCATTTGAGTACGAAGGTTCGAATCCTTCCCTGCCCACCATTAAAGAAATGGTTGTAAATAGCTTGTATCCAAGGATACAGGCTATTTATTTTTGCTAATAATAAATTTTAATATAAATAGAATAGTTCATAAATTTACTAAGAGAGGATGCCATTTCATTTAGAGGGAAAATTAATTAGTTCATTTAAAATTCATAATTAGTGTAGTATAATAATAAAGAGGTAGTTAAATGTTTAATATATTAGTAGTAGAAGATGATAAAAATCTAAGAAAATTAATATCAACTTGTTTAAAAAAGAATAATTATAATGCATATGAAGCTATTAGTGGAAATGAAGCTTTAAAGATATTAGATGAAAATTATATTGATTTAATAATAAGTGATATTCTAATGCCAGAAATGGACGGATTTGAACTTATAAAAGAATTGAGAGAAGCTAAATATAAAATACCTATTTTATTGGTAACAGCTAAAGGAGATATAGAAGATAAAAAAGAAGGCTTTTTACTTGGAGCAGATGACTATATGGTAAAACCAATAAATATGGAAGAACTTATTTTGCGAGTAAAAGTACTTTTGAGAAGATGTCAAAGTACCAATGAAAGAAAAATAAGAATAAGAGATTTAGTTCTTGATTATGACCAGTTGAGTGTTACTAAAAAGAAAAAAGAATATATTCTTGCCCAAAAAGAATTCCTATTATTGTATAAACTATTGAGTGTACCTGATACTATATTTACACGACAAGAGTTAATGGAAGAAATATGGGGCCTAGAAAGTGAATCAGATTATAGAACAATTGATGTACACATAAAAAGAATTAGAGAGAAAATGCATGATGTAAATGAATTTGAAATTGTTACAATTAGAGGCGTCGGATACAAAGCTATAATACATGAGAAGGAGTAAATATGTTACAAAAAATTATAGGAAAGAAAAATTCTATACAAAGAGGACTAATTTATGCAGTTATAGTTATTATTTTATTTGCAGAGATTATATCATTAATTGAAATCGGTATATTTTTTAATAATAAAGAGATTTTAGTTAGTTTAACTTCAAGAGACTTAGCAAATGAAATAAGCTCTGAATATTTAAATAAAGTTGTTAAAACAGCTGCTTTAATAGGAATATTTAATGTAGTATTAGTTGTATGTATTCTTGTAGGAATATTTAGTAGGAAAATGCTTATACCGATACAAAAACTCAGTGAAGCTACTAAAAAGGTTGCATCTGGAGATTTTAATATAAAACTAGAGACTAAAAGAGAAGATGAAATAGGAGAGCTTACTAATAACTTTAATAAAATGGTTGAAGATTTGAAAAGTATAGAAAATCTGCAAAAAGAATTTATAGATAATGTATCGCATGAAATAAAAACTCCAATAACTTCAATACAGGGATTTGCAGAATTATTAGAAGATGATAATATAACTAAAGAAGAAAGAATAGAATATGCAAAAATTATAAGAGAAGAAAGTCAAAGGATTTCAAAATTATCAACAAATATGCTTAAACTTTCTAAATTACAAAATCAAAATAGGATAACAAACAAAGAACAAGTAGATTTAGCAGAGCAAATAAGAAAAGCTATTTCACTTTTAGAGCCTAAGTGGAAAGAAAAAAATATAACCTTTAATATAAGTATGGAAGAAAAATATTTTTATGGAGATGAAGATTTAATATTTCAGGTTTTTGTTAACTTGATAGATAATGCCATAAAATTTTCAAATCAAGACGGTAGTATAGATATTAGTTTAGTGGAAAAAGAAAATTGGATTAATATTAAAATAAAAGATAATGGAATAGGTATAGAAAAAGAACAACTTGAGAAAATATTTACTAGATTCTATCAAATAGATAAATCACATTCAGAAGAAGGAAGTGGATTAGGACTTGCAATTGTAAAAAGAATTATAGAATTATGCAAAGGTGAAATTAAAATAGAAAGTAAAAAAGATGTTGGAACTATAATAAATATAAAATTACCTATCGAAAAAGAAACAAATGAAGTATTGATTGAATAAGGGGAATTATGTTTAAAGATAAAAAAATTTATTATTATAAAACATTTAAAGATGATTTAGTAAAAAGCAAAAATCAAGATTATAGGTTAAAAGATGATTATAAATGGATACATGACAATTGGTTTTATAAAATATGTTCAAAAATAGTGTATATGTTAGCATATGTTATTGGAATTTTTTATTATAAATTTGTTTTACATGTAAAAATAGAAAATAGAAATCTATTAAAAAAATATAAAAATCAAGGATATTTTCTATTTGGAAACCATACACAACCAATTGGAGATATTTGCATTCCAGCTTTTGCTTGTAAAAATAAAAGGATATATGTTGTAGTAAGTCCGTCAAATTTGGGAGTTGCTGGAATTGGTCTATTACTTCCAATGCTAGGAGCATTACCTATACCAAGTTCAGTTAAAGGAAATGAAAAATTGTTTAATGCAATAGTAAGACGTATAAAAGAAAAAAAATGTGTTGTAATATATCCAGAAGCACATGTATGGCCATATTATACAAAAATAAGACCATTTCCAAAAACATCATTTAAATATCCTGTTTATTGTAATGCTGTATCATTTTGCATGACGACTACTTATTATAAAAGAAAATTTGGAAAGAAACCAGGAATAAAAGTATTTATAGATGGACCATTTACTATAGATAAGAATTTGAATAAGAGAGAAAATGAAGAAAAAATTCATAAAGAAATATATGAATGTATGGTAAAAAGAAGCAAAAATAGTACATATGAATATATAAAGTATGAAAAGGGGTAAGAAAATGAACATTTTGTATTGTGGGGATGAAAATATTGAAAATGGATTAGTAATTTCTGTACTTTCACTATTGAAAAATGTAAAAGAAGAACTACATATTTATGTATTAACCATGAATATGGAAACTGAAAGCAAAAAATATAAAGAAATTTCAAATTCTATTATTGACTATCTGGAAAAAAAGGTAAAAGAAGTAAAAAAAGAAAATGATATAAAAAAAATTAATATTACAGATATGTTTAAAAAAGAACCCCCAGTAAAAAATATGGAAACTAGATTTACACCATACTGTATGCTTCGCTTATTTGTAGATGAAATTACACAGATAAATGACAGAATACTTTATTTAGATACAGATGTTATATGCAGGAAAGACTGTAGTAAGTTTTATAATCAAGATTTACAAAATTATGAATTAGTAGGAGTATTAGACCATTATGGGAAATGGTTCTTTAGAAATAATATATTTAAAATGGATTATATAAATTCAGGAGTATTATTGATTAATTTAGATAAAATTAGAAAAACAGGATTATTTAGAAAATGTAGAGAGCTATGTAAAAATAAAGAAATGTTTATGCCAGATCAATCTGCAATAAATAAGCTTACAAAATTTAAGAAAATTGAGAATAGAAAATATAATGAACAAAGAAAATTACACAAAGATACAATTTTTCAACACTTTACAACAAGTTTTAGATTTTTTCCATTTTTTCATGCACTTACAATTAAACCATGGAACATAGATAGAGTTCATAATGAATTAAAAATTTATGAATATGATGATATATTAGAAGAATATAAAAACATTATGCAAAAAATGCAACTTGTAGAAGAGGAGGTAGAATTATGATAGAAAAAGAAATACCAATATTTTTTACGATAGATAATAGCTATGCTCCATATTTAAGTGTTGCAATTCAGTCAATTATAGAAAATGCATCAAGCAAATATAATTATAAAATTTTTATTTTACATCAGGAATTAAGCCAAGAAAATATAAAAAAGCTCAAATCTTTAGAAAAGGATAGATTTGAAATCGAGTTTAGATATATGAAAGATGGGCTTGAAACTATTACAGATAGAGTAGAAAATAGACTAAGATGTGATTATTTTACACTTACAATATATTTTAGACTATTTATTCCAGATATGTTTCCTGAATATGATAAAGGAATTTATATTGATAGTGATATAGTAGTAAGAGGTGACATTTCAGAACTTTATAATATAGAATTAGGAAATAATCTTATAGGAGCATGTGCAGATAAGTCAGTTGTTGACATTCCAGAACTTGCAAATTATATGGAAGAGGCTATAGGAGTAAATAGACATGAATATATAAACTCAGGAGTACTTTTAATGAATTTAAAAGCTATGAGAGAGAAAAAATTTAGTAATAGATTTTTAACACTTTTAAACAAATATCACTTTGATTGTGTTGCACCAGATCAAGATTATTTAAATGCAATGTGTAATGGTAAAATATTATATATAGATAATACATGGGATGCTATGCCAACAGAGGGAAAAGAGCCTTTGTCCAATCCAAAATTAATACATTATAATCTTTTCCAAAAACCATGGTGTTATGAAAATATACAATATGAAGATTATTTTTGGGATTATGCAAAAAAAAGTACATATTATAATGAAATAATTGAAAACAAAAATAATTATTCAGATGAGCAAAAACAATCAGATGGAGAATGCTTAGAAAGATTAGTTAGCAGAGGAGGTAAAATGGCAGAAAATGATATTACGTTTAAAAAGTTAATGGAAAAAGGGGAGCAAATACGCATATGATAATAGGTGGAAGCAAAGAAAAAGTTATTGAAAATATAGAAAAAGCAATAGAAGAAAAAAAATATAACGAAAAAGTAGAAATTGGAGACCCAAATATAACACCAAAAAGAGAAGAAGAACTTATTAAAAAATATTTTGAAAGTCAAGATAAATTATCATATAAAATAAAAACTAAAATGGCAGAAATGGTAATATCATTTGGAACAGCAGTACTTAATTATGATACTAAAATTGTAGGATTAGAAAATATTGAAGGAACAAAAACTGGTGCTATGATAACAAGTAACCATTTTAATCCTTTAGATAATTTAATTATACACAAATTAATAAGAAAAGTGGGTAAAAAAAGAGCATATATTGTTAGCCAAGTTTCTAATTTGGATATGAAAGGTCCTATTGGTTTTATGATGAATTATTCAAATATCATACCTTTAAGCAAACAAGTCGGATTTATGAAAAGAGATTTTTCAAAGCTAATAAAAAATAAATTAGAAGATAAAGAGTATATATTAATTTATCCAGAAGAAGAAATGTGGTTTAATTATAGAAAACCTAGACCATTAAAGCAAGGTGCATATTATTTTACGGCCAAAAACAATGTACCAATTATATCATGTTTCGTAGAGATGATTGATACCGATAAGGTTGATAATGATGAATTTTATAAAGTAAAATATGTACTACATGTTTTGCCTACAATATATCCAGATTCTAATAAATCTGTGAAAGAAAATAGTATTGAAATGATGAAAAAAGATTATGAACAAAAAAAGAAAGCATATGAATATGCTTATAACAAAAAATTAGATTATACTTTTACAATAGATGATATTGCTGGTTGGAGAAATATATAATTAAATCCCATAGATAATAAGTTAGATTTATCTGTGGGATTTAATTATTATTTAGAACTTTTAAATTGTAACAATTTTTTTAGTAAAATCTAAATTATTACAAGAATCGAAAGTGTAACCAATTGTATAAACATTAGTTGCAAAAATGTCTTTATCAAGCATAAGCTTTAAATTCTTGTTAGAAGAATTATTAGAAAAACGCTTTACTGAAGTAATTATTTCAAGTTTAGGATTAGCTTTAGCAATCTCTGAAATTAAAAACTTACCTCTTTTATTTAAACCTAGAACTCTAACATAAGGATTAACTTTTTTAGATAAAGCCATATCTTTTTTAGTAATTCCAAGTAAAGAATATAACAGAATTCTTTGTAATCGTGTAGTTGTATATCTTTTTGATTTTATAAGTGTTAAAAACTCTTGGATGGTATTACAAGCATTAGCAGTTTTTTTAATAGAAAATTCTAAACCTTCTGTAACATCTGGAAGTTCAGCAATTTCATCAGTAGACATTTTTCTTAAATTATAAATAATTTGTTTTTCAAAAACAGATAAATCAGTAATAGCATGTCCTTGTTTAATATTATCTATTAAAATACCAAAACTAGCAGGTGGAAGTAAGTTTCTTAAAATATCAAAACCACCATTTTTAATAATATTTCTAATAGCAGTGGCACTAGCAATGTTTCCAGAATAACTTAAATTATTGTAACCAGCCTCAAATCTTGTAATAGAAATAGGTTTAATCTTACTTTTGTATTTTTTCAAACTTTTTAAATATTCAATTCCTAAAATATTATTAGGAGAAGAAAGGATATCTGAATAATTTTTTTCATTATTTAAATATATTGCCAAAGCATTTTCACGTGCCTTAGGAAAAGACATACCTTTTTTTAATTCATTAAATAATATATTTTTAAAATCTTTAGGTTCTTTATATAATACATCAGCAATTTTATCTAAGACTTCAATATCAGAAGTTTCGGCACCAAAAGAAAGATAGTCTACAATTTTAAGAGAGTCCAAAATATGAACAGCACCTTCTGCAAAGTTTTCAGCACTAGATGTAGCATAAAGTACAGGTAATTCTATAACTAAATCAACACCACAATTTAAGGCTGCTTGAGCTCTTGACCATTTGTCAATAATAGCAGTATTTCCACGCTGAGTAAAATTGCCACTCAATATAGCAATAGTATAATTAGAGCCAGTCATTTTCTTAGACTGTTCTAAATGATATAAATGTCCATTGTGAAATGGATTGTATTCACATATAATACCCAAAACTTTTCCCATGACTTAATTCCTTTCTTGTATATTTTTATAATTATTGTTATAATATTACCATAAAATGGACAAAAAAACAATGGAAAGGCTGATAAATATGGAAAAAGTAACAATTTATACAGATGGAGCTTGCTCTGGTAACCCTGGACCAGGAGGATGGGGAGCAGTATTAATCTATAATGAAAATAGAAAAGAAATATCTGGAGGGGAAAAGAATACAACAAACAATGTAATGGAGTTAACAGCAGTAATAGAAGCTTTAAAATTATTAAAATACCCTTGTGAGGTTGATTTGTATAGTGATAGTGCGTATGTAGTAAACTCATTTAAACAGGGTTGGATTTATAATTGGGTAAAAAATAATTGGAAAACAGCATCAAAAGAACCAGTGAAAAATAAAGAAATATGGGAAGAATTATATAATTTAACAAAAATACATAAAGTTAATTTTATAAAAGTAAAAGGTCATAGTGATAATGAATTAAATAATAGATGCGATGAACTTGCAAGAAATGCGATAAAAGAGTAAGATATATTACATTTTTATTACATTATGCAAAAATATTGAAAAATTTTGTCTATTTAAGTATAATAAAAATGTATAATATTGAAATAAGATAATCGCAATATTACCGACTTTAGATGGTGTAAAGTTTCACCTAAAGAAAATACTTTGCTAAGGAGGAGCATATGGATACTTTTGCAGATTATATATTAAAAGAAACAAGTTTGGCTTCAAAAATGGAAATAGTATATTATTTATCCAAAAAAAATAAAATATTTTTTGACAAATCTGTTGTATTTAAAACAGAAATTGCAAGAATGTTTTTAGATTATTCAAAAATAGAGGTTGATAAAAATCTAGTATTAACAGCATGTTTACTTTGCAATGTGAAAAAAGTTGATAATGCTCAAGATATAGAAAGTATACGTACATATGCAAAAAGAGGAGCAGAGTATTTAGCAACAATTGGTTTTGGTAAGAGGTTTTGTAAAATATGTGAAGAGGTAAATCGTTATAGTAATAGTAATCCAAGAGAAAGAGAAAGTGACATTTTAGAATTAGTAGATCAATTTGGAGGTATGCTTTTAGATAGACCAGAAAGAATTGGATTTAAACCAGACGAAGCATTAGTACTTTTAGAACATAGGAACTTAAAAGATGAATATAATCGTTACATGGAAACATTTATAGACTTTGTAAATTTTATGGAAGAGATAAATATTAGCGAGTTAGTTAATATGACAGCAATAAATAGATTAGTAAAAATATATAATGAAACAGATGGATTAATTAATTTTATAAAGGAAATGGTTTATAATTATGAACCTAAAGTTGATAAATTAATGGAAAAACAAAAAATTAAAATATCAACTGAAATGTTTGAAGATTCAGACAATCCTAATAGACCATTATTTAGTGAAAAAACAGCTAAGAAAATAATGACACATTTAGGTGAAGGAATAGGAGATAAAATAGAGGAGTAAAAATAGATGTATGAAATATTTGCAGATTTACATGTACACATAGGAAGAAGTGAAAGTGGAAAGCCAATAAAAATAACAGCAGCAAAGTCACTTAATTTTGCAAATATTGCAAAAGAATGTGAAGAAAAGAAAGGGATAAATGTAGTTGGAATAATAGATTGTGCATCACCATATGTAATAGAAGATATAGAAAATTTTCTAAAAACAGGTGAAGCGTATGAACTAGAAAATGGTGGAATTATATATAAAGATAAGGTATGTATAATCCTGGGAAGTGAAGTGGAAACATCAGAAAAAGGAAGAAATGGAAAATCAGGAGCTGCACACAATTTATGTTATTTTCCACATTTAAATGATATAAAAGCTTTTTCTAACGAACTTAGTCATCACTTAAAAAATATAACATTAAGTACGCAAAGAACAGATTTATCAGGATATGAATTAATTGATATAGTAGAGAAATATAATGGAATATTGGTTCCAGCACATATATTTACACCATATAAAAGCTATTATGGAAATTGTACAGATAGATTAGAATATGTATTTAAAGAAAAGTTTGATAAAATATTTGCAGTAGAGTTAGGATTAAGTTCAGATACATTTTTAGCAGATGAAATATCAGAGTTAGAAACAAAAACATTTTTAACAAATTCAGATGCACATTCTCTTCCAAAAATTGCAAGAGAATATAATAAAATGCAAGTGGAAGACATATCTTTTAAAGAAATAGTGAAAGCTCTAAAAAATGAAGATGGAAGAAAAGTAATTGCAAATTATGGACTAGATCCAAAACTTGGAAAATATCATAGAACATATTGTGATGATTGTAATAAATCAATAGAAACAAAAGAGCCAGTAGATAAATGCCCATATTGTGGTGGAAAAAATGTTACTTTTGGAGTTTTTGATAGAATAGAATTAATAAAAGATAAAGAAAAAACAGAAAGTCCAGAAAATAGATCACCATATATTTACCAAATACCATTGGGATTCATCCCAGGAGTAGGCGGAAAAACTGTTAAAAAGTTATTAGATAATTTTCAAACAGAAATGAATATATTACACAAATTAACAAAAGATGATATAGAAGCGGTTGTAGGAGAAAAAATTGCAAACAATATAGAAAATGCAAGAAATGGAAATTGCGTATTATATTCAGGTGGAGGAGGAAACTATGGAAAAGTTTCTGTAAAAAAATAAAAATAGAGTTCTAAAAATCTCTTTATTGAATACACATTATGTATAAACGATAAGGAGATTTTTTATGAAAGAAAAAGGATTAAGGATTAAGGAAACTATAAAACAACATATATTAAATAATAAAAAAGAATATATAATTGTAACCTTATTATTTATAATAGGGATATTTTTAGGAGTTTTTTTTGTAAACAATTTACAAGAAACACAAAGAATAGAAATACAAGAATATTTAGATAATTTCATAGAAAAAATGAAATCAATAGAAAATTTAGATAGTATTAATTTATTAAAAACAAGTATTACTCAAAATATTATACTTACATTACTTATATGGTTTTTTGGAACGACTGTTATAGGAATACCAATAGTATTTGGAATTGTTATTTACAGAGGATTTTGTTTTGGATATACTGTATCTGTTTGTGTTACTATTATGGGAATGTCTAAAGGGTTGATATTTGTATTAATAAATCTATTATTACCAAGTCTATTATTAATACCAGCAATTTTAGCAATAGCAGTAAGTGGATTTAAGTTATATAAGTCTATTGTAAAAGATAATAGAAAAGAAAATATAAAATTAGAAATAGTAAGACATACTATTTTCTCATTAATAATGTTAATAGTTATGATAGTGGCATCATTAGTAGAGATATGTATTTCTACTAATATTTTGAAAATGGTTATTAAATATTTTTAAAAAAATACAAAAAAATAAAAAAATGTATTTACATTTTTTAAATTGTTTGATATAACATATATAGTTTATGTAAATATAATATTTTAGATAGAGGGTAGGTAAAAAAATGGAAAGACAATTAAAGCAATTTTTTGAATTCTTAGAAAATGAGAAAAAATTATCAGATAATACATTACAATCGTATAAAAGGGATTTAAAACAATTTAGAAAATTCTTGGAGTCATATAGTCTTCATTATAATAAGGTAAGTGAAGATGATATTAATTTATACATAAAAGAATTACAAGAAAGTGGTAGAAAAGCATCTAGTATATCTAGAGCAATTGCATCAATAAGATCATTTTACCAATATGTATTAAAAAGGAAAAAAGTTAAACAAGATCCAACAGCAAATGTAAAATCACCAAAAATAGAAAAAAGAGTACCAAACGTATTAACTGCAAAAGAGGTAGAACTACTTCTAGAACAACCAAAAGATGTTGATTTAAAAGGAACTCGTGACAAGGCGATGCTAGAATTTGCTTATGCTACAGGAATGAGAGTAACAGAAATTATTTCTTTAAATATTGAAGATGTAAATTTGGAAGAAGGATATGTAACTTGTAAAAATGGAAATAAGCAAAGAACAATACCACTTGGAGCAATGTCATTAAATGCATTAAAAGAATATATAGAAGATGCAAGAGATGTATTGATAAAAGATGAAAATGAAAAAGCTTTATTTGTTAATGTTAATGGAGGAAGGCTAACAAGACAAGGATTCTGGAAAATTATTAAATATTATAAGGAACAAGCACATATAACAAAAGAAATAACACCACATGTTTTAAGACATTCATTTGCAACTCATTTATTACAAAATGGGGCAGACATAAAAGCAATTCAAACAATGCTTGGACATTCAGATATTTCTTCAACACAAATATATATGCAATTCCAAGATGGTGGATTAAAAGATGTTTATAAAAAAGCTCATCCAAGAGCTTAAGAAAGATATTAAGAGTCAATATAAAAAAGAAAGAAAATCAGAAAGAACAATGATTTTCTTTCTTTTTTCTTATAATTAAAATATAAAAAAATTTAATGTTACCTTTTTAAAGAAAATGGTAATATATAAATGGATATCTAAAAAAGGAGCTCTAAGCAAGATGAATAGTAAGAAAATAAGGGAATATATTACTGATGAAAAACTCGATATGACAAATATCATAAAAGATTTTGCAAGATATGTTTTTATTATTATAAAAAACAGTAAATATGATTTTAGAAGTGAAGATATAGAAGAAATTGCTTCAGACGTATTTTTGGTAATATGGCAAAATCGTAATAAATTAGATATAAATAAAGAAATAAAACCATATATTGCAGGAATAACAAAAAATTAATTATGAAAAAACAAAGAAGTATTACAAATCAAAACTTAGATATTGAAATTATAGAAAAAACCATACATGATAATATAGATGTTTATTATGAGACAGAGGAGAGAGAGAAGACATCAATTATTATGGGAGAATTAGAAAAGATGAAAGAGGAAGATAAAAAAATATTTATAAGTTATTACTATTTTTCAAAGAAGATAAAAGATATATCTAAGGAATTTAATATATCGGAAGTAAAAGTAAAATCAAGATTGTCAAGGATACGAAAAAAATTAAAAAAAGAATTAGAAAAAAGAGGTTATGATGAAACTGTTGATAGTTATTACATGGTAAAAACAAAATGGGGATATGAAGAAGGTTTAATGGTTCAACTAAATGCTAATGCAGGGGAATTTATTGCATTTAATGATATGGATTTAAAATATAAACATCTTGATTCACAAATATTAGATGATGAAGAAATTAGGAAAATATCCACTGATATTTATAATAAATTGGGTATTGAAAAAAACAAATATATTTTATCAAAGACTACTGCACAAGATTATTATTTTGAAAGTCAGGCAAATAAACTATTAGGTGCAAACTTCTATAAATATTATGATGGTATAGCAAATAAAAATGAATCACTTAATATATCTTTTATGTATTATAATGGAGAAATATACTTAAATTCAGTTTTAATAAATAAAGACGATACTTATCAAAATAATCCAGTAGTAATTACTAAGGAAGAAGCTATAAATATTGCTAAAAATAAAGAACAAGAGTTAAATCCTTACGAAATTACTAATGTTACAAGCAGTTTATCAATAGAAAAAATGAATGCTTTTATATATCAAATTGAAAATGATAAATATGATGTTACAGGTAGTACGGAAGATGAAATATATTATGAAACAGAGGATATAACAAGAAAAGTTTGGAGAATAAAAGTAGAACATAATGTAGATGTAAGAAATTATAGTGAAGATTATAATAAATACATAAAAGAGGGAATGAATAAAATTTATTTTGTAGATGCTACAACAGGAGAAATAATAGGAGGAACATATACGTTTTTAGAAGATTGAGAATTAATAAATCGTTAGATGTAGGAAGAAAAGTATTAATAAACAAGATATTTTAAGAAAAAAAAGAAATGGGATAGGACACACATTCTTTTGAGGTATAGACCTCAAGTATGGTAATATTGTTCAAGATATAGCTCATAATAAAGACATGCTGTTAGCTCAACAATTTCTTCTACTTGGAATTCCTGAGGAGAGTACGATTTCATAAATTTTAGCCAAATGGCGATTATTATGGAGATGAATGGTAGTCTTTACCTAAAATAAGCTTCTTTTAGATAGACCAGTAAGTTTTTATGCTTGCTGGTCTATAAAAGTATAAATTTTTAAATATGACTTCTTTAAAAATTTACTAGACATAATTGTAAAAAAAAGATATAATAGGGGTATTAAAAGAAAAGGTGTAGATTATGAAGAAAAAAATACTATTTATATCAAGTACAGGGGGTCATTTAAGTGAACTAATGCAACTTAGTTCCTTGTTTGAAAAATATGATTATCATATAATAACAGAAAAAGATGAAGTAAATATTTCTTTAAAAGAAATATATGGAGATAGATTAGACTTTTTACCATATGGGACAAGAAGTAAACTATTTAGTTATATATTTAAATATTTTTATCTGTGTTTGAAAACAGTATATTATTATTTTAGACTAAGACCAAAAGTTATTATAACAACAGGTACACACACAGCAGGACCAATGTGTATTTTAGGTAAAATATTTGGAAGTAAAATAATATATATAGAAACATATGCAAATAAAAATAAAAAAACAGCAACAGGAAGGATTATTTATCCTATTGCAGATCTATTTATAGTTCAATGGGAAGAAATGCTAGAGCTTTATCCAAAAGCTGTTTATGGAGGGTCAATTTATAAATGATTTTAGTAATGTTAGGTACACAAAATAATAGTTTTCATAGATTATTAGAAGAAATAGATAGATTAATTAGTTGTGGTATAATACATGAAAAAGTAATAGTACAAGCAGGATATACTAAATATTCATCGAAAAATATGGAAATATTTGGTTTAATACCACAAGAAAAGTTAGAAAAATACCAAGAAGAGGCAGATTTAATAATAACACATGGTGGAGTGGGCTCAATAATTAGTTCATTAAAATTAGAAAAAAAAGTAATAGCAGTACCAAGACTTCATGAATATGGAGAACACGTAAATGACCATCAAAAACAAATAGTAGAGTCTTTTGATAAAAAAGGATATATAATAGGAGTTAAAGACATTTCTGAGATAGAAAAGGCTATGGAAAGAGTGGAGAATTTCAAACCTAATAAATATGAAGTAGGTAACAAAAAAATGATATCAATAATAGAAAATTTTATTGATAGTTTAAAATAAAAAGATAAGGAAGTAATTGTTTGGAAGAGAAAAAAATAATAAAAAAAGAAATAACAATAAATAATAAAAAAATAATAAATAAAGAAAAATTAAAGAATTTATTAAATAAATTTTTAAATTCTATAGCATTTCCAATAGTTATAGGAATAATATTGTTGTTAAAGACAATATTATTTTATGATGGAACTATAACAATTAGAGAAGTTATTGATAAAGATTTAATTTTTGGAACATCAATGTTTATAATAACTTTTATGTGTATAATATGTATTTTACCAAATAGAGTTAGAACCATATTTACAATCATTTTAGATGTTTTTATTAGTGTTTTATTATTAGCGGATAATTTGTACTATACATATTCAAGTTCAGTACTTTCAATAGCTCAAATGACAAATATACAATATGGAGAAGAAATAATAAACACTATTCCAATGCTTTTAGAATTTAAACATGTATTATATTTTATAGATATTGTTCTTATTGTTATATTATTATTAACGAAGATATTAAAAGTAGAAAAGAAAAATAAAGCAAATTGGAAGGTAAATGTTTTAAGAGTATTATCAGGAATAGTTGCATTATATTTATTTTGCACAATAGATGCTGAATATGTGGAAAAAGCAGGAGAAGATCCGTATAATAAAGATGCACAGGTAAAAAAAGGAACTATTTATGGTTATCATGTAGCAGATATTGAAAGTTTAATTAATATAAAGAAAAAGGCTAAATATGATGATAAAGAGGAAATGCTATCAGATTATGAAGAATTAAAAGAAGAATACGAAGAGGAATATGGAGAAAGTTATTATAATTTAGAAGGAATAGCAGAAGGAAAAAATGTTATAATAGTACAATTGGAATCATTGCAAGAATTTGTAATAAATAAAACAATAAATGGAAAAGAAATAACACCAAACATAAATAAATTTATAAATGAAAATATAGAATTTTCAAATATGTTTATGCAAAGTTATTCTAGTACAGCAGACTCAGAATTCTCAACAGTAACATCTTTGTATCCTATGGAAAATGGTATGTCATATAGTAGATATTATTCAAATACTTATGATGATATATTTACTATGTTTAGTAATAAAGGATATGATACCTCTTATATGCATGGAAATTATGGTTATTTCTGGAATAGAGGAAATGTATATAAAGCATTTGGTGTAGACCATTTAGAGCTAAAAGATGAATTTGAGGATACGTCAGAAGAGATAATGGGATATTTGTCAGATGAATTATTATATAAGCAAGCAGTAGAAAAAATGAAATCATATGATATGCCATTCTTTAGTTATATAGTATCAGCATCATCACATACAGCATTTACATTGGACGGTTTACAAGATGAAAGCAAAGTAAGTATAGATGTTGGAAAATACAAAGACACGTATTTTGGTAATTATCTAGAATCAATAAATTATGCAGATTATGCATTTGGAATATTTATAGAAGAATTAAAAAAAGCAGATTTATACGATGATTCAATAATTTTAATATATGGAGACCATAATGGGATAGATATGTATAATGATGAAATGTTAGACTTCTTGGAACAAACAAATCCAAATCTTAGTGATGTAGATATTAAACTAAATTATATAAGAGTAGCATGTGGAATGAAGATACCAGGAGTAAAGAATTTAACTATTGATAAGCCGGTAAATAAATTAGATATAAAACCAACATTTGAATATTTAATAAATGGAGATGCAGGAATAAGCCTTGGAACTAATATGTTTGCAGAAAAAGACTTTGTATGCTTAAATAATGAAAGAATTGTAACTAGCAAATATTATTATGATGAAAGATGGTTTAGAATAATTGATGGAACAGAAATTGATTTAGAAGAAATATCAGAAGATGAGAAAGAATTGTTAGATAAATATTATGAATATATGACAAGAGAACTAGATATATCAACATCAATAAGTATAAATAATTTACTGAAATAATTAATGCTGTTTTCTGGGATGGGGCAAAAAACGGCGAAAAGAAAGGAAATAAATAATGGAAGAGGAAAGAGTTATAAGTCCAATACTAGAAGGAAGTAATGAAGAAAAACTTGAAAATTCATTGAGACCTAAAACTTTAGATGAATATATTGGACAAGATAAAGTGAAAGAAAACATGAAGATATATATAGAATCAGCAAAAAAAAGAAAAGAACCATTAGACCATTGTTTATTATATGGCCCTCCAGGACTTGGAAAAACTACTTTAGCAAATATAATTGCAAATGAAATGAAGTCAAACTTGAAAGTAACATCAGGACCAGCAATTGAAAAACCAGGAGATTTAGCCGCAATACTTACAAATTTATCAGAATTTGATGTTTTGTTTATAGATGAAATACATAGGCTTAGCAAAAGTGTAGAAGAAATTCTTTATCCAGCATTAGAAGATTTTACATTAGATATAGTAATTGGAAAAGGACCAAGTAGTAGGTCAATTAGATTAGATTTACCTAAATTTACATTAATAGGTGCAACAACAAAAGCAGGTTCACTTACAACTCCACTTCGTGATAGATTTGGAATAATACATAGACTAGAATTGTATTCACCTGAAGATTTAGCAACAATAGTAAAAAGGTCAAGTAAGATATTAAATATTGAAATTGAAGAAGAAGCGACAATGGAAATTGCAAGAAGGTCGAGAGGAACACCAAGAATTGCAAATAGGCTATTAAAAAGAGTAAGAGATTATGCAGTTGTTTTAGGAGATGGACATATTACACTGAAGATTACAAAAATTGCATTAAACAAATTAGAAATAGATGAATTAGGTTTAGATGATATAGATAGAAAATTATTGGAAACAATGATAGTGCAATATCAGGGAAGAGCAGTTGGTATAGAGGCTTTAGCTGCAACTGTTGGAGAAGAGATAGATACTATAGAAGATGTTTATGAACCATATTTAATACAAATAGGATTTATTGCAAGAACATTGAGAGGAAGAAGAGTTTTACCACCAGCATATAAACATTTAGGATATGAATATTTAGGATAATTTAGGAGAATTAAATAATGTCTAATTTTTATAATAGAGTAAAAGAAATATGTAGTAAATATAAAAAAGTTGCTATGTTCATAGATATGGATGGAACAATAGTAGAATATAATATATATCCAGATGGATTTATTACAACAGAAAAAAAAGGTTTATTTATAAATTTAAAACCTATAAAAATTGTAATAGATGAATTAGAAAAAATTAATAAAATAGAAAACTTAGATTTATATATTTTATCAATGTCTAGAACTAATATAATAGTAGAAGAAAAAAAACAGTGGCTTAAGAAAAATGCAAGCTTTATAGATGAGAATAACTACATTATTATAAATAAACAAGCAGGAGATTATAATGATGAGACAAGAAACAAAGTAAAATCAGAAAGAATATTAGAAAAGATTGGTAAAGAGTATGAACATGGCATTTTTTTAGATGATGACCATAAAGTATTACATGAATCAGTAAAATTATTGAAAGATAAATGTGATGTTTTTCATGTATCATCAGCAATAGTTTAAAAAAGGGAGAAAAAATGATTTTAAAAAAAATAAAAGACAATTATAAAACTCTAATTTCGGTTGCATTTATTAATTTAATAATATTTGGAGTAACAAATCTCATATTTGATATAAAATATGAACAAGTAGATGATTTTATTATATATAATTTATATTCTGGATTAGATGGAACTTATAATATTTATGGTGTGTATATTCATCCTGTTATATGTTTTATATTGAGTTTATTTTTTAGAGCTTTTTCAATGATAAACTGGCATACAATATTTTTACTTAGTATGCAATTTATATGTTTTACAATAATAGGAACCTTAATAATTAGAAAGAATAATAGCAAACTTTCATATATATTATATGTATTGTTTGCAAGTGTATGTTACACATCATTGTTACAATTAATACAATATACATCTGTTGCTGCACTTTTAATATTAACAGCATTTTTTGTAATGATTGATTATATAGATAGAAACAAGCAAGGAAAGAAATATATAATTTGTTATATATTATTATTTACAATAGGAATAATGACAAGAATACAATCACTACTAATAATAGCTCCATTTTTTGCTCTATATTTTATATATAATATTATTTTATTAATAAGAAAAAAAGTAGATAAAGAAAAAATAATAAAAATTATAAAACATTATTTAGTATTTTGTATTATAACAATTGTAGTATATGTTTCAAATTATGTGATTTACAATACTAATGATACATATAAAAGTTTTATGGAATACACAAATGCAAGAGTTCTATTACATGATATATCTTATACTTCATATGAAGAAAATAAAGAAATTTTTGATGAAATAGGTTGGACTAAAAATGATTATTATTTGTTCTACACATTTAATTTTGGAGATGAAAATGTTTTTAGTAAAGAGAATATAGAAAAAATAGCAGAGTATAAAATAGAAAATGATGATATTTATGATTTTGATTTTGATTTAAAAGAAATTGGAAATAGTTTAATAGATCAAATGAGAGATACTAATCCTTATATTTGTATATTATTTTTAGGGACTTTCTTAGCTGCCATTTATACAAATAGCGAAAAAAGAGGATATATAATAGCAGTATTTTTAATATCAATTGCAATAAACGTTTTATTTATAGTATTAAATAGAACTATGCATAGAGTTGTAATACCAGAATTTATTCTAGGAATAGTAATGTTCTTATATTTGATAAAATATAAAAATGAGGACAAAGAAAAAATAGATATTATAAAAGCAATATCAATATTTATAATTGTTGTAACAGTAATATATTCAGGAGGAATATATGAATTTGATTATAAATTAGAAGATTATAGCAATTATAAAGATTTAATAGAATATACAAATTCACATAAAGAAAATGTATATTTATATACTGTTCCAGCATTACAATATAGATATTTAGTGTATTCTGTATATGAAATGCCACCTGAAGGAGCTTTTTCAAACTTAAGAGTAATGGGTGGATGGGATATGTATACACAGAATTATTATGATTTTAAAGAAAGATATGATTTAGATGGTACATTTTTAGATTTATTAAAAGACAATGTATATTTAATAGATGGAGATGTTACATGGTCTGGTAATTACTATCATGATTATATAGATAATATAGTTCTATTTATAAAAGAACATTATGATGTAGATGTAACTTATGAAAAAATAGAAACTTTTGATAATATATATATTTATAAATTACAGGAGATAGCAGACTAAAAAACTGCTATCTTTTTGTAACAAAAGAAAAAATTATACGTCATATATACAAGAGGGAGAAAAAATGAGTAAAATAGAATTAAACAATAATTATTATTTCAAAATGTTAGTTAATGAAAATGAAAAAAATGTTATAGATATAAAAAAAATAAAATTTGGAACAATAAAGAAAAAAGGTAATTTACTATTAAATATAAACTTTAATACTTTTAATACAGAAGATTATAGGAAAATATTAAAAAAATTATTAAGAATTAAAAATAAAGTAGATAGGAAAAAAATAGAAATAGGTATTACAGAAAATTCTAAAAAGTTAATAGGATATGTTGTTAATTATGATAGTAATAATAATTATCAGAAAGAATTTTTACAAGCAGTAAATGCAATATTTTATAACACTAGATATGAAAGATATGATTACATTTATGATACTGTATATGATTATTTAGATAATTTTTTTTACGAAAGAAACTTATGTGATTTTAAGAATAACAAATGTGGAGAAAAAAGAAACACAAGTTCAAACATAGGCTGTTGTAGACATTATAAAAATAAATTATTAGGTCCATTACTTCAAAATAACTTTATTTCATGTGAACATTTAAAAGAAGATTATACTTGTGATGCTAAATGTTTAAGTTGTAAATTATTTACCTGTGATTATTTAAGAAAAAAAGGAGTTAGATTTAAAATAAAGGATATTTTATTATTAGATGTATTTTTTAATCCATTACAAAAATATTATATAAAAACAAAAGTGTTTACTCCAAAAGAAGAGATTTTAAAAAAACTTATGATTTTATAAAATAGCGAGATAATCGCTATTTTGTTTATATGAACTAAATAATCTGGGCAAAAATATTCTTATGATAAATATAACAAATAAAGATATAAGATTCAATGATTTAGAAAAAAATGCGGAAAAAGAAAATTCTATGGAATATATGATGAAAAGAGAAATTGAAAGTCATGGGTTGAATTGTTGTAAGATATAAAAAAATATGATATATTATATGTAGATTAAAGAGAGGAAAAAGAAAAATGAAATTATTATTACATACTTGTTGTGCACCTTGTAGTGTATATTGTATAGATGAATTAAGAAGTGAAAACATTGAACCAACTGTATATTGGTTCAATCCTAATATACATCCATATATGGAATATAAAGCAAGGCGAGATTGTTTAAAAGAATATACTAAAAGTATAAATGTAGAAGCTATTTTTGAAGAAGACTATGGTTTAGATGATTTTTGTAAAAGTGTTGTTAAATCTTTGGATACAAGATGCCAAGACTATTGTTATCCAGTTCGTTTAGAACAAACTGCAAAATATGCAAAAGAAAATGGATATGATACATTTACAACAACACTTTTAGTTAGCCCATATCAAAAACATGACATTATAAAAGATTTAGGAGAAAAAATAGCTAATAAATATGGAATAGAGTTTTTATATAGAGACTTTAGAATAGGTTTTAGAGAAGGTCAAGAAAGAGCTAGAGAAATAGGTCTTTATATGCAAAAGTATTGTGGATGTATTTTTTCAGAGGAAGATAGGTATAGAAAGCAGATAGAAAAAGATAAAACTAAGTTTAACATTTAAATATAAAATATTCAAGGAGAATATAAATTATGGCAGAAGTACAATTATATGATAATAAAGTTATAGAATGGAAGGATTGTCCAGGATGTGAATTTGCAAATCATAATTTTAGTGTATCTTGTGGTATAGCTTATGAAAATGATACTTTTATATTAGCACAAGATTGGGAATTACCTAAACTTAAATAAAAAAGAATTTTTGATTTATAAAAAAATTTAGGAGAAAAATATAAATGAGAATTGAAAATGGGGTATTATTAGGAGTTTTAAATAGTGATATAGTAGATGGGACTTTTGAAATTCCAGAAGGTGTAACAAGTATAGGTGGTAGTGCTTTTGAAGGATGTAGTAGCTTAACAAAAATCCATATTCCAGAAGGTGTAACAAGTATAGGTGGTAGTGCTTTTGAAGGATGTAGTAGCTTAACAAAAATCCATATTCCAGAAGGTGTAACAAGTATAGGAGATGGGGCTTTTTTAAGATGTAGTAGTTTGACAAAAATCCATATCCCAGATAGTGTAACAAGTATAGGAAATTTTGCTTTTTGCGAATGTAGTAGCTTAACAGAAATCTATATTCCAGAAGGTGTAACAAGTATAGGTGGTAGTGCTTTTGACGGATGTAGTAGCTTAACAAAAATCCATATCCCAGATAGTGTAACAAGTATAGGAGATTTTGCTTTTTGCGAATGTAGTAGCTTAACAAAAATCCATATCCCAGATAGTGTAACAAGTATAGGAAATTTTGCTTTTTTCGAATGTAGTAGCTTAACAGAAATCTATATTCCAGAAGGTGTAACAAGTATAGGTCGTAGTGCTTTTAACGGATGTAGTAGCTTAACAGAAATCTATATTCCAGAAGGTGTAACAAGTATAGGTCGTAGTGTTTTTAACGGATGTAGTAGCTTAACAGAAATCTATATTCCAGAAGGTGTAACAAATATAAGAACTTGTACTTTTTCAGACTGTAGGAGCTTGACAGAAATTCATATCCCAGGTAGTGTAACAAGTATAGGAGAGTATGTTTTTGAAGGCTGTAGCGGATTGACAGAAATCCATATCCCAGAAGGTGTAACAAGTATAGGAGAAAATATTTTTAAACGGATGTGAAAATTTA
>CAZQTH010000008.1:0-43996 GCA_964596175.1 uncultured Clostridium sp.
ATAATTTAAATAATGTTTCAAGAATAGTTACATCTGGAACTAGAGCTTATGATATAGCAATTAGAATTAAAACTTCTGGATACGATGCAAGTAAAATAGAACCATATTTAAGTTTACATGATGCTGTTGAAAATTTATATAAGACAGATGTTAAAAAATATGTAATTGCAAATTATACAGCTTTACAACCAACAAGAAAAGAATTAAAGTTATAGGAGATTTTTTATGAAAGAGTTAAAAATATTATATTTATATCCTGATATATTGGAATTATATGGTGATTTTGGAAATATCCAAATATTAAAATATCGTTTAGAAAAACGTAATATTAAAGCTATAATTACTCCCTACTCTATTGGTTATGATGTTCCGAATTTTAAAGATTATGATTTAGTATTTGCAGGTGGTGGAGCCGATCAAGAACAAAGCATTTTAGCTGAAGATTTGATTAAATATAAAAGTAATATTAAAGAGGCTGTAGACTCAGGAGTATTCTTTTTACTTATTTGCGGTGCTTATCAATTATTTGGAAAATACTATAAAGGTGTCGAAGGGAATATAATACCAGGTCTTAACATTTTTGAATATTACACAGAAGCTATTAACGACAGAAAAAAAAGATGTATTGGAAATGTTGTAATTAATACTAACCTAAATAACAAAGAATATAAAATAATAGGATTTGGAAATCACGGTGGACAAACTTATGATGTTAAGACTCCATTTGGGAAAGTCCTTTTTGGTAATGGTAACAAATTTGGAGATGATAATGAAGGATTTTTTACAAAAAATATAATTGCAACATATTTACATGGCCCTTTACTTTCTAAAAATCCCGAACTTGCAGATTATATTATTAAATGTTGCTTAGATAGAAAATATAATGAAAATACTATTTTAGAACCTTTAGATGATACTTTTGAAAATTTATGTCGCAAACAATTATTAGATAGATTTTTAAATAAAAATAATATCTAGACTATAAGATGTCTAGGTATTATTTTTTATAATAAAAAAATCCTCCTAGCAATTATGCTAAGAGGGTCAGGTATTAATATTTCATAGTGAATAAGAAATTACCCCAAAACTAACTATGGAATATAAGAAGAGTTTGAGCATAATCTTAAAAATATGCCAAATTAATAGCAAAAGAAGCACTTCTATTATCAACATTACAAAAATGATTAATATCAAAAAGCAATCTTTTACTTTCTCTTCTTCTACCTTTTTACTGGTCTCAATAAAATACTTAAACATTATTGCCTCCTATTTTATTTAAAAGACCATTTTTGAACTTTTTAAGTATATCATTAAATAAATATAGAATCAACTAAAAAGACAAACTTTTTTTATTATAGTTTGTCCTTTTTAAAATTATTATAAATGCATTACTCTTTGTTTAATTTCTTTAGTTTTTCCTACATTCCAGAAATTTTCTCCTAAATAGCCACAAGTTCTTCTTACTACTGTCATTTTACTATGGTTTTTATTCCCACAATTTGGACATTCCCATTCATTATTCTTGTTTATTATTATTTCTCCATCAAAACCACATTCATGGCAGTAATCTGATTTCGTATTAAATTCAGCATATTGAATATTATCATAAATAAATTGTACAACTGACTCTAATGCATCTATGTTTTTAGCCATATTTGGTATTTCTATATATGAAATACATCCACCTGTTGAAATTCCTTGGAATTCACTTTCAAATTTTAATTTATCAAATGCATCTATTTTCTCTCTTACATCTACATGGTATGAGTTTGTATAATATCCTTTATCTGTTATATCCTTTATTGTTCCAAATCTTTCTTTATCTATTCTTGCAAATCTATAACATAAACTCTCTGCTGGTGTACCATATAGAGCAAATCCTATATTTGTTTCTTTTTTCCATTTATTAACTGTTGATTTTAAGTATTTCATTACTTTGATTGCAAAATCATGTCCTTCTGATGTAGTATGTGAAACACCTTTCATTAATTTTGTTAATTCATATATTCCAATGTATCCAAGAGATATTGTTGAATATCCACCATATAGTAATTTATCTATTTTTTCACCTTTTTTTAGTCTTGCCAAAGCTCCATATTGCCAATGTATTGGGCTTATATCAGAATGTGTTCCAAGTAAAGCATAATGTCTACACATTAGAGCTTCTTTACAAAGTTCTAGTCTTTCATCTAATAGTTTCCAGAATTTTTCTTCGTCTCCATCAGCAATTATTCCTATTTGTGGTAAGTTAATGCTTACAACACCTTGATTAAATCTTCCTTCAAATTTATAATTATCATTTTCATCTTTCCATGGTGATAAGAAAGACCTACATCCCATTGGGCTAAATACATTTCCTTCATAATTTTCACGCATTTTCTTTGCTGAAATATAATCTGGATACATTCTTTTTGCTGAACATTTAACAGCAAGTTTTGTTAAATAATCATATTCTCCACCTTTTAAGCTATTAAACTCGTCTAAAACATATACCAACTTTGGAAATGCTGGTGTCACATATACACCTGATTCGTTTTTAATTCCTTCATATCTTTGTCTTAATACTTCTTCTATTATCATTGCGTTTTCTTTTATATATGGATCATCTTTTTCTAGGTGTAAAAATAACGTTACAAAAGGTGATTGACCATTTGTTGTCATTAAAGTATTTATTTGATATTGAATAGTTTGAACTCCTGCTTTTAATTCTGATTTTAATCTATCTTGTACTATTCCTTCTATTATATCATTAGGAATTTTTCCTTTATATTTACTTTCTATTTCTTTTTTAAATTTATCATAACTTTTTCTTAAATATTTTCCTAAATGGATTAAATCTACTGATTGTCCACCATATTGGTTACTTGCAACTGCTGCTATTATTTGTGTTGTTACTGTACATGCAACTTGGAAGCTTTTTGGACTTTCTATCATTTTACCATTCATTACTGTTCCATTATCTAGCATGTCCTCTATATTTATTAAACAACAATTAAATATTGGTTGAATAAAATAATCTGCATCATGGAAATGTAAAATACCGTCTTCATGTGCTTTTGAAATTTTCTCTGGTAATAACATTCTTTTTGTTAAATCTCTTGATACTTCTCCAGCTATATAATCTCTTTGTGTAGAAGCAAGCATCGTATTTTTATTTGAATTTTCCTCTGCCAATTCTTTATTTTCATTTCTAATTAACCCTAAAATTGATTCATCTGTTGTGTTTTGTTTTCTAACTAGTGCTCTTGTATAACGATACACAATATATTTTTTGGATAATTCATATCTTTGTAATTCCATAAGTTTTTGTTCAATAATATCTTGAATATCCTCTACTAAAATTCTTTTTTTATCTAAGTCTTCAATATAAGTAATAATTTCATTCATTTCATCTCTTGTTGCTCTTTCTTTAGGTTTTACTTCATTGTTTGCTTTAGATATAGCGATTCTAATCTTTTCTCTATCAAAGTCTACCGCTCTTCCGTCTCTTTTGATAACTTTCATTTTACATTTCCCCCTTAAGTAAATTTATGTTCTTATTATATACTAAGATTTTTGATTTTCTGTTGCAAAAGCAACTAAATCGTTTGTCGAATTTTGCATCTTGCTTTATTCTAAGAATCCACAAAATATTACATTTGTGTTACAGTAATATTACATACTTGTTTCTTTTATTGCTATGATTTATGTATATTCGCTATTGAATTTTTTATTTTTTTGTTGCATTTGCAACTATAATGTATTATAATTTTATACAGAATTATAATATAAAATAAAGGAGTTTATAATGAACCTTAATTTTAATGTAGATGATTTTATAAAAGATTTTGAAAATTGTTGTAATAAGGTACAAAAAAAGACTTTCGGAAAAAATGAAGTAATTACATCTTATATTCAAAAAAGAAACCAATTTTGTATTTTGATTTCTGGTAATGCTGATTTAGTTCGTTATGATCCAAATGGTAATAGAACTATAATAGAGCATTTCACAAATAACGATATTTTTGGGGAAGTTTTTTATAATGTAACAACAAATAATGAATTATTAGTAGAAGCAAAATCTAAATGCGAAGTTTTGACATATGTTTATCAAGATATCCACCATAAATGTAAACAAAATTGTAAATTTCATCAAAAACTTACAGAATATTTACCTGAACTTATATTAGATAAAATAACCAGCTTGAATATGCGTGTAGAACTGCTAACAAAAAGGTCTACCAGAGATAAACTCCTTGGATATTTCAATTTACTTTCTAGAAGAAATTTAAGCAAAAGCTTTAAGCTTCCTTTTTCTCTTACAGACCTTGCAGACTATTTAAGTGTTGATAGAAGTGCCATGATGAGAGAATTAAAACTTCTAAAAGAAGAAAATTTTATTAGGAAAAATGGAAAAGTAATTACTTTAATATATAAATAAAAGGTAGAAAAATTCTGTTTCTCTACCTTTTAAAATTTACAAGTTATATTATTTATTGATATCCACATTAATTAATTTAAATATAGGTTTAAATTATTAATTTCTTCCATTTTTACTTCCTTTTCTTTTCCTGTTTTCATATCTTTTAGTTTTATAACTTGTCTACTTATTTCATCTTCTCCAATTACAATAACATATGGAATTTCTAGTTTATCAGCATATTTAAATTTAGCTTTTAATTTCTTATTGTTTAAATATACTTCCGTGTTTATACCATTATCTCTTAAAATATTTGCAACTTTAATTGGTACAGCTAAATCTTCTACCATTGGAATTATTAGTACATCTGAAATAGATTTCTTTTCTGCCTTTATTAAATTTAGTTCTTGCAATTTATAAAATAACCTTGTTAATCCTATTGAAATACCTACTCCAGGTAGTTTTTTATCAGTATAGTTTTCTGCAAGATTTTCATATCTTCCACCTGAACATACACTACCTAATTCTCTATAATCATTTAGGAAAGTTTCATATACTGTTCCTGTATAATAATCTAAGCCTCTTGCAATTGTTAAATCAATCATTATATTTGCTTCAGGAATACCAAATAATCTCATATTTTTTGTGACAAATGTAAGTTCTTCTAGCCCCTTATTAAAAGTCTCATTTTCAATTTCCAAAGCTTTTAATTTTTCTATTTTTTCTTCATTTTTTCCTGTTGTCTCTATAAATTTTATTATCTTTTCTATTTGTTCTTTTCTTACATTTATTTTTTCTAGTTCTTCTACTACTGCTTTCTCTCCTATTTTATCTATTTTGTCTATTATTCTTAAAATCTCAACAGAATTTTCTTTTTGACCAATGCTTTCAAATAACCCATTTAATATTTTTCTATTATTTATTTTAATTGTGAAATTAGAAAATCCAAGTTTTGTAAAAATCATATAAATTATACTTGGAAGCTCTGCATCATTAATTAAATCTAATTCTCCATCACCTATAACATCTATATCACATTGGTAAAACTCTCTATATCTTCCTTTCTGTGTTTTTTCACCACGATATACTTTTCCTATTTGATATCTTCTAAAAGGAAAGCTCAAATTTCCATAGTTTTTTGCAACATATTTTGCAAGAGGAACTGTTAAATCAAATCTTAAAGATAAATCTGCATCTCCTCTGTTAAATCTATATATCTGTTTTTCTGTTTCTCCTCCTGCTTTTGCAAGTAATACTTCTGATAGTTCTATTATAGGAGTATCTAATGGTAGAAATCCGAATCTTTGGTAAGTTTCTTCAATTATATTCATCATTTGGTTAAATAGAATTTGGTCATTTGGTAATAATTCCATAAAACCAGATAAGGTTCTTGGTTCTGTTTTTGCCATTTTCATTTCTCCTTTCTTTTTGTTTTTATATTAATTTAGGTTTTAATTCTAAATAAATTGGTTTTTCATCTCTTATTTTAGTACTTAAACCATGTCCTGGATAACATATAGTATCATCTGGAAGTACAAGTAATTTATTTATAATTGAGTTCATAATATCTTCTAAACTTGCAGTTGGACAATCAGTCCTTCCCCATGTACCTCTAAATAATGTATCTCCAGTAAATACACACCCTTCCTTTTCACAATATAGGCTTGTTCCCCCTTTAGTATGACCTGGTGTATGAATTACTTTAAATTCCAGATTACCCAGATGTATTAAGTCTCCATCTGTTATTCTTGAATCTGCTTCTAACTCTATTTGTTTTTCTACGATATATGGTGTTAAATTAATTTCTGCATTATTTAAACCCTCGCTGTCTTCAAAGTGTATTAATATCTTTCCACCACATTTTTGCTTTAAATCTGGTACTCCTAATATGTGATCACCATGACAATGTGTTAAATATATGTATTTTAAATTCCCTCCAAGTATATTTATTAACTCTTCTATTTTATCCACATCTCCTGCTGGATCTATTACCATAGTTTCTTTTGATTCTTCATCAAATACTATATAACAGTTAGTTGGATCTCCAACCCATGTATTAATCTTTAGTTCTTTTAATATCATTTTTCTCCTTATCCTTTCTAATTTCTATGGTCTGGTTTTTAACTACGTTTTACTTCATAGACACTATCTACTTTTCTTATTGCTTTTATTGCCTTATTTAATTCATTTAATCCTTCTACTTCTAGAGTTATATTTATTATTGCAATTCTTTCTTTTGTTATTTTTGTTTTTACTCCCATTATTTTAGCTTTAGTTGTTCCTATTTCTTTTAAAATATCTAATAATAGCCCTGCTCTATCATTTGAATATATTTCTACATCTGACTGATATGATTCTTTATTTTCTACATACCACTCCACATCAATCATCCTATTTTCTTCAGATATTAAATTTTTAATATTAGGGCAGTCTTTTCTATGTACTGATACCCCTCTTCCTTTAGTTATATAGCCTACAATTTCATCTCCAGGAAGCGGATTGCAACATTTTGACAATTTCACTAAACAATTATCAATTCCCTTTACTATAATTCCAGAATTTGAAGCTTTTGGTTTTCTTTGTTTTGCTTTTGATAGTTCTTTTATTTTTTCTTCTACTTCCTCTTCTTCATGTTCTTTCCTGTATTCTTGTAACAATCTTGCAATTATTTTTCCTGCTGAGTTTGCTCCAAATCCCACTGCTAAATACATGTCTTCCAAGTTTTTATAGTTATATTTTTTTAACATTGGATCTACATATTGGTTTTTAAACAAATCTGAATGTGAGAAACCTATTTTCTTTAATTCTTTTTCTATTGATTCTTTTCCCTTTTCTATATTTTCTGTTTTTAATGCTTTTTTAAACCAAGATTTTATTTTATTTTTAGCACTTGAACTTTTTACAAATTTTAACCAATCTCTACTTGGTCCTTTTGAATTATCTGACGTTATTATTTCGACTATATCTCCACTTTTTAAAGTTGTTATTATTGGCATCATTTTGCTATTTATTTTACAACCAGTCATTTTGTTTCCAATTTCTTGATGTATGCTATATGCAAAGTCTATTGGCGTTGCTCCTCTAGGAAGTACTATGATTTTTCCTTTTGGTGTAAACACATATACTTCATCTTCAAATAATTCTGTTTTTAAAGTTTCCAAAAATTCTTGTGGATCTTGCATGTCTCTTTGCCACTCTAATGTTTCACGAAGCCATGCTAATTTATCATCTGCTACTTTTACTGATTGTTTTTTACCAAAATAGCTTGCTTCTTTATATGCCCAATGTGCAGCAATACCATATTCTGCTATATGATGCATATCCCATGTACGTATTTGTACTTCAAAAGGTGTTCCTTTTTCTCCTAGTAGTGTTGTGTGTATTGATTGATACATGTTAGGTTTTGGAACTGCTATATAGTCTTTAAATCTTCCTGGCATAGGACTATATAATTCATGTACTACTCCTAATGCTGCATAGCAATCCTTTACAGAATTAACTAATATTCTTAAAGCAAATAAATCATATATTTGGTCTAATGTTTTATTGTCTCTTTTCATTTTTCTATAAATACTATATAAATGTTTTGCCCTTCCTGTTACTTCTGCATCTATTCTATGTTTTTTCAATGCAACTCTTAAATCTGCCATTATTTTTTCTATAAATTGTAATCTTTCTTCTCTTTTTTTATTAATTCCTTCTACTAATTCATGATATTCATCTGGATATAAATATTTAAAAGCTAAATCTTCTAATTCCCATTTTATAGAATATAAACCAAGTCTATTAGCTAAAGGTGCATATAAATCCATTGTTTCTTTACTTATTGCTATTTGTCTATCTCTTTTTAAATATTTTAATGTCCTCATATTATGAAGTCTATCTGCTAATTTTATTAATATTACTCTTATATCCTTTCCCATTGCTAAGAACATTTTTCTATAGTCTTCTACTTGTTGTTCTTCAACAGATGCAAAAGAGATATTTCCAAGTTTTGTAACACCTGCTACCATTTCTGATATTTCTTTTCCAAATTCTTTTGTTATATCATTTTCAGTCACATTTGTATCTTCGACAACATCATGTAAAAGTGCAGCTGCTATTGTACTATCATCTAATCCTATTTCTGCTAAAATATAGGCTACATCAAGCGGATGGATTATATATGGTTCACCAGATTTTCTTACTTGTTCTCCATGATGTTCTTTTGCATAGTTATATGCTTTCATTATTAGTTTACTATCTACTTTTCTTGAATGTTCCTTCCTTTTTGAAATTACATCCTGTATTGTCTTGTTCTTTGGTTCTTGCATAGTTTCACCCCTTTTTATATTGATTTCATAACATCCTTTATATTTATTTGCAAATTATCTGTTCCGTTAAATGTATTTATTTCTAATACTCCTGCTATATCTATTTTATCATCTATTCTATAGTCATCTACTAGTTCTCCCATATTAAAACCAATTGCATTTATAATTCTGTTGTTTTCTTTTAGTGTGAGTTTCAAATGTTTCCCTTCTGACAATGCCCTTATAGAGTCTATTCTCATATTTTTAAATGCAAATATCGGCATTTTATTTCCTTCACCAAACGGTTCTAATTCTTTTAGACTTTCTATCATTTCTTTATCAACAGAATTCAAATCTATTTTAGCATCTATATTTAAAATTGGTATGATTTCTTCTATTTTTTCTTCTTTTGCAATTTCTTCAAATTTCTTTATAAATTCTTCTAGCTTTTCTTTCTTTATTGTAACTCCTACTGCCATACTGTGTCCACCGAATTTTTCTATACTGCTTTGACATTTCATCAGACTATCATATAAATCAAACCCTGGTGTACTTCTCCCTGAACCTGTTCCTATTCCATCTTCTTCAAAACTTAACAATATACTTGGCTTAAAATACATATCTGTAATTTTAGATGACACTATTCCTATTACTCCATGATGCCAACCGGCTCCACCTACTACAATTGTCCTATTTTCATCTAAATGATTTTTTTCTATTTTTTCTAACGCACTTTCAAATATTTCTTTTTCAATTTCTTGCCTTTCTTTATTATGTTCATTTAATTTTTTTGTTAGTTCATTTACTTTATATATATCTGTTGACAATAGTAATTCTAATGCTTCTTCTGCTTTTCCCATTCTTCCACATGCATTTATTCTAGGTGCTATCCCAAATGAAATTGCATTTGAATCAATCTTGCTATATCCAGAAGAATTTATTATTGATTTTAACCCCATATTTTTTGTCTGTTTTACTAATAACATTCCTAATTTTGTTATTACTCTGTTTTCATCTATTAGTGGGACTATATCAGATATAGTTCCAACACATACTATATCTAAATATTTTAGATATGTTTCTTCTTTTAACCCTAACTTCATTCCAATTGCTTGGCATACTTTAAAAGCAACACCGACTCCTGCTAACTCCCTAAATGGATATGTACTATCTTTTCTTTTATTATCAACTACCGCCAACGCTTTTGGTATTACTTCTCCTGGTTCATGATGGTCTGTTACAATTGTTTCTAATCCTAAAGAATTTGCATATTCAATCTCTTCTATTCCTGATATTCCACAATCTACTGTTAACATTAGAGAATATCCATCATTTACTATTTTTTCAATTGCTTTTTTATTTAAACCATATCCTTCATTTAATCTATTTGGAATATAATAAGAAGCTTCTAGACCTAAATCTTTCAAGAACTTTTTTAATACTGCTATACTTGTTATTCCGTCCACATCATAGTCGCCATAGATTATAACTTTTTCTTTATTATTGATTGCTTTTATAATTCTATCTACTGCAATTTCCATATCTTTCATTAAATAAGGATTATAGAAATCTTCTCTTGTTGGATTTAAAAACTGTCTTATTTTTTCTTCATCAGTTATTCCTCTGTTTACTAATATTATAGCAAGCAAATTATTTATTTTATATTTTTCTTTTAATTCTTCTACTTTATCTTCATCTGTTTCATAAATCTGCCACTTTTTGCTCATATTCCTCTCCTAAAATGATTTTATACTATTGTATATCATTTTTACATTTTTTTAAAGTCTTATTCTAAAAAAAGTAAAAAAAATAAAACCTATTTAACCTATAATTCCAGAGTTAATCAGCTTTTTTATTTTAAAAACATGTTTTTCATTTTTCATACATATTTTGAATTTCTAATTTTTTAAACTTTTCGTCGCAAAATTCGACAAAAAAATATAAATAAAAAAAAAGCATCTAGCTGATACCAGTTTGATACTTTTTTATTTATTCTATTATACACCAACTGTTGAGAAACCATTATCTACATGGATAATTTCTCCAGTAATGGCACTTGATAAATTACTAAATAAGAATGCTGTTGCATCTCCTACTTGTGATGGAGTTACATTACTATGTAATGGTGCTCTTTCTTCTACTACATCTAAGATAGAATTAAAATCTTTGATTCCCTTTGCTGATAATGTCTTAATTGGCCCTGCTGAAATTCCGTTTATTCTAATATTATCTTTTCCTAAATCTTTTGCCAAATACCTAATGCTTGCCTCTAATGCTGCTTTTGCAACCCCCATTACATTATAACCTTCAATTACTTTTTCTGATCCATAATATGTATAAGCTACAATACTTGAACCTTCATTTAACATATCTTTTTCTCTTAACATTCTTACTATTGCAACTAATGAATATGCACTTACATCATTTGCATGAGCAAATCCATTTCTTGATGTTAAAATATAATCATTTCTTAAGTCTTCTCCATTAGCATGTGCTATTGCATGTAAAACTCCGTCTACTTTACCATGATTTTTCTTTATTTCATCTAAACATTTTTCAATATTTTCATCAACACTTACATCTCCTAAAACATATGCTTTTGCTCCTGGCAATTCTTCTAATAATTTATTTACCTTTTCTAAATTTTCTTCTGCACAAGTGCAAATAACTTCTGCTCCTTGTTCATAAGCTGATTGAGCTGCTCCCCAAGCTATGCTCCATTTGTTTCTTACTCCCATAATCACTACTTTTTTACCTTTTAAAATCATTTTTTAATCCTCCTCATAATATTCATTTATATAATTTAATTTTTAACAAATTACTAAAAATGTGTCCCAAATTGCACATTTTTGTGCAAAAGGAAACGTCCCTACATATTTCTAAATTTTTCATATCTTTGTTCTAGTAATTCTTTTTCTGTTAATTCTTCTAATTTTCTTATATTTTGAACAAGATATTTCTTTATATTATCTATCACTTTCTCAAAGTCATTTTGTGCACCATTTTCTGGCTCTTTGATTATTTTATCAATTATTCCTAATTTTTTCAAATCATTTGCTGTTAATTTCATATTTTCTGCTGCTTCTTTTGCTTTAGTTGAATCTTTATATAATATACTTGCAAATCCTTCTGGTGATAAGATTGAATATACCGCATTTTCCAACATAATAACTTTATCTCCCACTCCTATCGCTAATGCTCCTCCACTTGAACCTTCTCCTATTACAACGCATATTATTGGTACTTTTATTCTTGACATTTCCATTAAATTTTTTGCTATTGCTTCACCTTGTCCTCTTTCTTCTGCTCCCATCCCTGGGTATGCTCCTGGTGTATCAATAAATGTTATTATTGGCCTTTTAAATTTTTCGGCTTGTTTCATTAATCTTAATGCCTTTCTATATCCTTCTGGTTCTGGCATTCCAAAATTTCTTTCCATATTTTCTTTTACGTTTTTTCCTTTTTGTTCTCCTATTACAGTGACCGGTTTTCCATCAAGTGTTGCTATTCCTCCAACAATTGATTTATCATCTCCAAAATTTCTATCCCCATGAAGTTCTATAAAATCTTCAAATAAAGAATTTATATAATCTAAAGCTTTTGGTCTATTTAATTCCCTTGCAAGTTGTACTTTATCCCAAGCTGTTAATTTTGACATATTTCTTCCTCCTTAGAAATCTTTTATTTATTTCTATTATATTTTCTTTTTTGCTTTCTATTTTTTAGTATGTAATCTTATAAGTTTTGCTAATGTTTCTTTCATATCTTTTCTTTCTACTATTTTGTCTATAAAACCATGTTCTAGTAAAAATTCTGATTGTTGAAATCCTTCTGGTAATTTTTGTTTTATTGTTTGCTCTATAACTCTTGGTCCTGCAAATCCTATTAATGCTTTTGGTTCTGCTAAAATAATGTCTCCCAAGCTTGCAAAACTTGCCGTTACTCCTCCTGTTGTTGGATCTGTAAATACTGAGATATACAGAAGTCCTGCTTCATTTAATTTTGCAATTGCCGCTGATGTTTTTGCCATTTGCATTAATGATACTATTCCTTCTTGCATCCTTGCTCCACCTGATACACAAAACATTATTAATGGTAATTTTTTCTTTATAGCTGTTTCTATTGATAAAGTTATTCTTTCACCTACAGCTGAGCCCATACTTCCCATAAGAAAGTTTCCATCCATTACTCCTAAAACAACCTGTTGTCCTTCAATTTCACAAGTTCCACATTTTACTGCTTCTTCTATTTTAGTTTTTTCTTTAAGAGTTTCTACTTTTTTCATGTAACCATCAAAATGTAAAGGATCTTTTGTTAAAATATCTTCTCCTATTTCTTTAAACGTTCCTTCATCTGCTATTTGTTTGACTCTTCTTCTCGCTGATAATCTAAAGTGCTTACCACAGTTTGGACATACACTTAAATTTTTATGAAAATCTTCTTTGTAAATTATTTCTTTACAATTATCACATTTTACCCATTTTCCTATCATTCTGTCTGATGCTTTTTCATTTTTGGTTTTTACTTTTTCTTCTCCATTTAATTTTTTTACTTTATCAATTATCAAGAAAAACTCCTCCTATCAAAAAATAAATAAAATCTATTTTTAACATTGATATTATATATGTTATTTTCTATTTTTGCAAGATAGAATAAACGGTCAAAAAGTAATAATTTCAAATTGAAGTTTAAGATATTTGCTTATATTATTTAATTTATTATGCAATTTTTTATATTTTTTTACTTTTTTCTTGACTTTTGTACAAAAAAGCATTTAAAATTTAATAGAAATATATTTATAAATTGAGAAATGTAACTGTTTTATCTATAGTAAGATTCTAAGAATAGAAGGGGGTTCTTATGCTTGGACATAGATCAGATGGAAAAAAAATAAAAAATGTACCACCATTTTTTAAAGTAATACCTAATATTATGCTTACTAGAAATGACTCTCAAGTATATTTTAAACAAGATATTGTTTTAAATGGTATGGATGAGTATATCTTAAAAAAAGCAGAAGATGGTATTAAATTGTCCTATATGGATATTATTTATGCAACTGTTGTTAGAATAATTGCTGAAAGACCTGCTTTAAATAGATTTGCAATGAATCGGTAGATTATATGCAAGAGATGGAATTTATATTTCCTTAGCAATAAAAAAGAGTTTGTCAGATGATGGTCAAGAAACAACTTTAAAAATTAGATATACTGGTGAAGAAAATATTTTTGAAATTAAAGATAAATTAGAAGAAACAATAAAACAAAACAAAGATACAGCTACATCTAACAATACTGATAACATGGCTAAATCTTTATCTAATACTCCAACTATATTTGTTAAACTTGCTGTTAATTTATTTAGATTTTTAGATAAACATGGGCTTTTACCAAAGGCTGTAATTAATGCAAGTCCTTTCCACACAAGTGCGTTTCTTACTAATGTGGGCTCACTTGGAATTGATACTATATATCATCATTTATATAATTTTGGTACAACTAGCATGTTTTTTGCTATGGGAAAAAAGAAAAAAAGTTATATTTATGAAAATGATGAAATAAAAAAAGAAAAATGTATTACAATTGCTTTTGTTGGTGATGAAAGAATTTGTGATGGATATTATTATGCTTCATCTTTTAGGTCTTTTATTAAATATTTGAACCGTCCTGAACTTTTGGAACAACATGGAGTACCAAAAAAAGATGTTAATTAATTTTTAAGTATAGTATTTTAGCTATACTTTTTTTATTTTTATATCCTATTTTTTATTCTTGATATTATTCTTATTTTTCTAAATATATTTTAAAAAGTTACTTTTTAGTCTTGAATTTATTTTTGTTTTAGTATAATATATTAATGAAAGTTTAGAGATTACATAGGAGGATAAAAATGCCAAGAAAAACAAAAGAACAAATAGAGTCAGAAAATAAAGAAAACAAAGAAAATAAAGTAAAAAATATAAAAACTACAAGTTCTAAAAAAACTAATAACAAAAAAGCAGAAACAACTAAAAGAAAAAAAGCTTCTACTTCTACTACTGCTTCTAAAAAAGAAAGTACAAAAAAGACTGCATCAAAGAAAGCATCTACAAAAAAAGCTAATTCTAGTACTAAAACTACAACTAAGAAAACTACTAAGAAATCTACTACTATAAAAGCTACAACAAAAAAAGAATCTGAGAATGAAAAAGTAAAAATAGAACCTGTAGAATATTATGATTTACCTTATCGTTATAATCAAACAGTAGTAAAGGTTTTAGCTCAGACACCTACTACTCTATTTATTTATTGGGATATTTCGGATAGTGACAGAAAAAATTATGAAAAAGAATATGGTAAAGACTTTTTTCAAAATTCAAAACCAGTTTTAATTGTTTATAATGATACATTAGGTTATAATTTTGAAGTAGAAATTAATGATTTTGCAAATAGTTGGTATTTGCATATATCAGATAGTAAATGTGACTATAGAATTGAACTTGGTAGACGTCCTATTGTAAAAAATGAAAAATTAAAAGATGATTATATATATGTTGCGACATCAAACGAGATGGAATCTCCAAATGATAGAATTTTATTTAATAAAGAACAAAAAATGGTTTATTATAAAAATGTTAAAACTGGAGTCGTTACAGAAAAACCAATATCTACTTTATCATTTATTGCTAATATTGGTAAGATTTATGATATTTATGATTTATATAAAGAAATTTATCAAGATAAAAATGTAGAAGAAATTTATGATTTAAAAAATCCTTCTTCACATCCATCATCATAAAAATATGAGACACTGTAGAAACGGGTCTTACGTGTCTCATTATTTTTATTTATGCTATAGACAAAAACTGACAAATTAATTTTGAAACAAAAGGAGATAAAATTATGCAAGAGAAAAAAGGTTATGTAAGTTTTGTTTTACACGCACATCTTCCATTTATTCATCACCCAGAAAGCGATGATTATTTAGAAGAATCTTGGCTATATGAAGCTATTTCTGAAACATATATACCATTACTTATAAGTTTTCAAAAATTAGTAGATGAAGGTGTTGACTTTAGAATTACGATGTCTATTACTCCTCCTCTACTTTCTATGCTTGATAATAAATTATTACAAAGAAAATATATTAAATATTTAAAAAGACAAATAGAATTATCTAAAAAAGAGATTAAAAGAACTGCTGGTGATGAACGTTTAAATAAACTTTCTCGTTATTATTTGGATAGATATCTTAATGATTTGAGATTATATAGAGACGTTTATAAATGTAATTTAATTGAGGCTTTTAAATATTTTCAAGATATTGGTAAATTAGAAATTATTGCATGCGGTGCAACACATGGTTACTTCCCTATTTTATATGTTAATGAAAAAACCATTAAAGCTCAAATTGCAGTTGGTGTTCAAACATATGAAAAATATTTCGGAAGAAAACCTCGTGGCATTTGGCTTCCTGAATGTGGATATGTTCCAGAAGCTGATAAATATTTACGAGAATTTGGTATTGAATATATTATTACTGAATCACATGGTATTTTATATGCCGACCCTACTCCTGTTTATGGTACATTTGCTCCTATTGTTTCTCCTGAAGGTGTTGTTGCTTTTGGTCGTGATATAGAATCCTCAAGACAAGTCTGGAGCTCTATTGATGGTTATCCTGGAGATTTTAATTATAGAGAATTTTATCGTGATATTGGTTATGATGCAGATTATGATTATATAAAACCTTACATTGCTCACAATGGTGTTAGAGTTCATACTGGTATTAAATATTATAGAATTACTGGAAAAACAGAATTTAAAGATTATTATAATATTCAATGGGCAAAAGATTCAGCCGAAAAACAAGCTGGACATTTCTTAGATTGTAGAACTAATCAAATAAATCACTTGTCTTCTTTTATGGATAAACCACCTATTATACTTTGTCCTTATGATGCTGAACTCTATGGACATTGGTGGTATGAAGGTCCATACTGGTTATATATTTTATTTAAGAAAATTTACTATGATGATTGTAATTTTAAGCTGATTACGCCTTCTGAGTATATTGATAAATATCCAGAAATTCAAATTGCTTCACCTTGTCGTTCTAGTTGGGGAGCTAATGGATATAGTGAAGTTTGGCTTAACCAAACAAATGATTATGTGCATAGACATTTACATGTTGCTGGAGATAGAATGTGCGAACTTGCTTCACTTTATCCAACTGCAAAAGGGTTAAAGAAAAAGGCATTAAATCAATGTGCAAGAGAGCTTCTTTTAGCTCAAAGTAGTGACTGGTTATTTATTATAACAAATGGGACAATGGTTGATTATGCTAAAAAAAGGATTAAAGATCATATTGGACGTTTTACTAAATTGTATTATCAAATTAAAGATGATAAAATTAATGAAGATTTTTTAAAGGATATAAACAAAAAAGATTGCTTATTTCCTGATATTAATTATAATATTTATGGATAATTTTCAAAAAAGATGAAGATTTTTCTTCGTCTTCTTTTTTATTTATTATCTTTCATTTTTTGTTTTTATACAAGGTACATTTTTTTTACTCAAGCATACTATAATGTATAAGTTTTAAGCATTTAGTAGATACTATCTTTTAGAAAGGAGATTTTCATTCATGAAATCATTATGTATAAAAACAAATAATTCTGATCTAATAAAATATCTATTAAATGAATTAAAACATTTAAAATTAGAACATATTTGTTTCTCATTACAAGATTTTAAACATTATATGAATATAATTATTCATTATAGACGGTGAATACAATTATATATTTATAGATAAAATAGCAAGTATATTATCTCTTTTAGTTATTGATGAATTAGAAGAATATTTTATAAATAAATTGCTTATTCAAAATTATTTTTATTTTGACTCTAATGAAAGAAAAGATATATTAGGTATTTGTTTTGATATTATGTCAAATGATTTTTCATATAACTTTGATAAAAAATTCAAACTACTCTATATTTCTTTTTATGAATATTTATTAAATCACAGAAGTATATACTTACAAGGTTTTACTAATTTTAGACTTAGAAATTATTTTAATATTTTAGATGAAATGCTTACAGAAGCAGTTAATAGTTATGTTATAGAAAAAGAATATTTAGAATTTATTTCACTATTAAAATTATATATAAATTCGCAAAAATCAAATTGTGAGATGATACACATTATTTATTCTAATTCTAATACTATTTTATTAGACGAAGATAAACAAGTTATAAATATGACTCAAGATAATTTGAATATGAAATATTTAAGTGATATTTCTTTTTCTTCTAATGACTATGCTTTAAATTCATTGTTAACATTCCTTCCTAAAAAAATATATGTACATTTAATAGATAATTATATAGACGAATTTATAAATACACTCCAAGCTATATTTGAAAATCGAATAACTATTTGTACTGATTGCAATATCTGTAAAATCTATAAAAACTCCAAAGAAGAACAAAGTCCCAATACCATTTAATTAGATATTGGGACTTTGTTTTTTATTTATTATGATAAGGAAGCAATAGTTTCTTGTAATCCAGGAAGTAATGCATTTATCAAATTATCATCAGCTACTATTTTCCAAGTATTATCTTCTTTAATTGCATTTATTGTAGCTGTTACTGTTGTTGTTTGGATATCATCGTTTTCTAATTCTTCTATGAAGTAATTTTCAAAATCTTCACTTGAAAAACTTTCACTGCTTCCCTCTCCTGTAATAGCTCCTTTAACTGCTTCTAAAGCTTTTTGATAATAATTATTTATAATTGTTGTAAAATCTTTTGTTGTAATTTGAACTTCAATTGTTGCTGTATTATCATCATTTTCTGTTACACTATCTATTTTCCATTGCAATTTATCAAATAATAGTTTTTGTGTTTCTTCATCTGATGTATTTATAGATAATTCTAAATCACCACTTAAATATTCTTGTGCTTCTTCAAAATCTCCTTCTCTTAAACTAGTTAAGAAAGAGTCTAAAGTTCTTTTAGGAGCACTTGATGTTATTATCATAACTGTTAATAATATAGCAACTAATAATACTATTGCAACAGTTATAACTGTTGGTATCCATGGAGTCTTTTTACTACTACTTTTTATATTATTTTTTTTATCCTTTTGTTTTTCAGTTTCTTTTTTATCTACTTTTTGAAACTTTGGTTCTTCTTTTTTAGTTTCTATTTTTTCATTTTCTTGTTTTGCATTATCTTTTTTGTTTTCGTCCATAATACCCTCTCCTTATTACTTTTATTATTATATTTAAATTATATATTAACAATTTTATTTTTTCAACTTTTTTTACTTTTTTATTTTTTCTTTTTCCATTTTATTACTTCTTATATTATATTTTTTACTTTTTAAAAAATCAATAGATTTTAGAAATTATTTAAAGACTCTTATTTATTCCTATTGCTACTATTTCTTTCATATTTTCTATTAAATCGTCTATTTCTTTTGGAGTAACTATTAAATTATAATCCTTAGGAATAAGTACTTCCTTTATTTCTTCGTAATTATCTTCTTCTTTTAATTTATTTAAATATTCATTTGATTTTGCTTCATTTTGTAATTTTTCTATAAATAGGTCTAAACTATCATTTACAAGAACTGCTGTCTCTACTACTGTTGGTATTCCAATTGCAATTACTGGTATTCCTAATGTTTTTATACTTATTTCGCTTCTTCTATTTCCCACTCCTGCTCCTGGTACTATTCCAGTGTCAGAAACTTGAACTGTACTACTAATTCTTTCAATACTTCTAGAAGCAAGAGCATCAATTACAATTACAAGTTTTGGATGAACATTATCTACAATTCCTTTTAATATTTCTACTGTTTCAATTCCAGTTGTCCCTAAAACTCCTGGTGCAATAGCACTTACCATTCTAGTTCCTTCTTCTACATATTGAGGTAAATACTTAATAATATGTCTTGTAACATCTATTTCGTTTATTACTTTTGGACCTAAACTATCTGGTGTTACATAAATGTTTCCAAGTCCCACTACTAAAACCTCTCCATGTTTATCTATATGTGTTTCTAAAATTTGCTTGAGTTCTTTTGATAATATATCTGCTGCATTTTCTATTTCTTCTTCTTGTGCTATTTTTAAATTTTTAATATCTATTGTTATATAGCTTCCCATTGGTTTTCCAATTGCCTTTTCACCATTTTCGTTTATTATTTTTACTCTCTCAACTTTTAAATTTTCATTTATTTCTTCTTTTGTAGTTTCAATTCCATCAATTTCTCCTTCTTGCTTATTTGCTTTTTGATAAATATCTCTTCTTTCAGAAGCTAAATCTGTTCTAAAATCATACATTAAAATCCCTCCATTTTTTTCTTTAGTTTTAAATTTTTTTATGAATTTTATACCAAAAAAAGAAAATACTTTTATATAAATAAAAATATTTTCTTTTATTTATTATATTTATCTTTCTTCATCTTCTCTATATTCTTGTATAATTTCTTTTTTTCTTTTTTTGCCTTGCAAAATTCTCATAATTTCATCTAGCTTTTTTTCTTCTTCTTCATTGAAATGCATTTTACTTCTTGACATTTCTAAATATTTTATAGCATTTTCTATATCTCCTATTTTATAAAAACTTTTTATAGATTTTATCATCATAGAATAATATTTCTTTTGTACTTGTCCATCATTTTCTACATTAGTTGTAGCTGTTAAATCACTCCCCACGTCTTGTTTACTATAACCTTCACTCATAGTCTTTGACTTATTTTCTTTAGTTGGTATAATTCCTTCTGTCTCTAAATATCGTAAATCCATATGCAGTGTAGAAGTTGATATTCCTAATTCCTCTGCTATGTCTTTTAATTTTTTTCCAGAATTGTATAATTTTGCTACTTTTTTTCTTCTTTCTACAATTCTATTTTCTACTCCTTTAGATTTTCTACTTCTTCTTTCTATACTTCCTTCTTCTTCCAATTGTTTAATATCTCTAGATACTGTAGGAATTGTTACTCCTAACTCTTCTGCTATTTCTTTTATAGATTTTCCTGAATTGTATAGTCTTGCTACTTCTTCTCTTCTTTTTTTAGCTTTTAATTCATTGTCTTTAACTCTTAGTCTAATAATTCCATTTTCTCCTAAATATTTTATATCATCATAGACAGTAGAAATAGGTACACCTAAATCTTCTGAAATTTGTCTTACACTTTCTCCTCTATTATATAATATAGCTATTCTTTCTCTTCTTGTATTTGCTTTTTCTTCTCTTTTATTTACTTTTTGTTTTTTATTTTTTCTATCCTCTCTATCTTCTTTACCCTTTATTCTTCCAGTTTCTTTAAGAAATCTTACATCCTTATACACTGTATTTGTTGATACTCCCAGTTCTTCCGCTATTTTTATTACAGTATTTCCTTGATTATATAAAACCAGTACTTTCTCTCTTCTATCTTGAATAGTTTTCTTTTTAGTTTCTTGATCCTCAATAAAACCATTTTCTATTAAATATTTTATATCTTTATTAACCGTTGAAACTGAAACTCCAAGCTCTTTTGATATTTCAACTTTATTTTTTCCTTCTTCATATAATCTAGCAACTTTTTTTCTTCTTATTGTTATTTTAGGTTCTATTATTCCATTTTTAATTAAATATGTTATGTCTTTTTGAACTGTATTAAATGATATTCCCAATATTTCTGCAATTTCTTTTTCTGTTTTTCCTTCTTTGTATAACTTTGCTACTCTTTCTCTTCTTATATTTACTTTTTCTTCTCTTTTGTTTACTTTACCCTTTATTCTTCCAGTTTCTCTAAGAAATCCTACATCCTTATACACTGTATTTATTGATACTCCCAGTTCTTCCGCTATTTTTATTAAAGTGTTTCCTTGATTATATAAAACCAGTACTTTCTCTCTTCTATCTTGAATAGTTTTCTTTTTAGTTTCTTGATCCTCAATAAGACCCTTTGCTATTAAATATTTTATATCTTTATCAATCGTTGAAACTGAAACTCCAAGCTCTTTTGATATTTCGTCTTTATTTTTTCCTTCTTTATATAATCTAACAACTTTTTTTCTTCTTTCTTCTATTTCATGATTACTTTTTCTTGAAGAGTTCATTGAATTTATTTTTTTTTCATAATTTTTTCCGCTTAATATTTCTATACCTCTATTTCTATCTGTTGAATCATGTACACCCATTAATGATAATTCTTCTCTTACTACTTTAACAGATATACGTAAAGCTTTTGAAATTTCTTCAAGACTTTTTCCTTCCATATATAAAACACTTATATGATATCTTCTTTTAAGCATTCTTTCTTCAAATGAAGCATTTGTTCCTTGGTTATGTGATTTTTCTATTTTTCTATATCCTCTTTTCATTTTTTACTCCTAAAACTATTATCTTCCCATTAATTTTCTACCACTTTCTCTTGCTCTTAATAATTCTATAGTATTTGCCATTTTAGTTAATTTTTCTCTTTCTTCATCACTTAAAAAATCTGCATGTCTACTATACTCTCTAGCCAATATCATGGCATTTTTAGATCTTCTGTCTTTAATTAATCTATGTATTGCTTCTATTAACTCATCAAAACTTCTAAACTCGCCTTCTCCATCTCTCTGTGTGGCTTTATTTTCGTTATTTTCACTTGTAGTACTTGGTTTTTCAGTTTGTTCAGGCATGTGTTCTTCTCTTTCGTTTTTTGATTTTTGTACAATACTTGTATTTTCTTTCTTTCTAGCCCTTTCTCTCATTTCTCTAATTTCACTTGAATTATATAAAAGCCCCATAGCTATCAAACGTTCTTTTACTTGATTTTCAGTCATACGTAGTTTGTTAGCTATTTCTTCTACACTTAAACCATCATTATGATACATCTTGATTCTTAAATCTCTATCTTTTGAGTAATTTTCAGCATCTCTTTCTGTAAATCTCTTTGGTTTTTGAACGTTATTCTTAGGTTTACTAGCTCCTTCCCTTTTTCCATCTTTTTTAGTAACCTGTACTTCTTCTGGAGTTTCTTCTATTATTCCCTGACATATATCAATTCTTGTTTTCCCTAAGTAACTTATTATTGTTTTTTCAGTTGTTTCTAATGCTTCTGCTATTACTCCTATATCCCTTAAGCCTTCTTCAAATAGTTTTATTGCTCTATTTCTTTTTGCTTTTTCAGCCATATTTTCGCGATTATTTTTTCGTTTTTTATATTCATCTAATAAATATTGATCCATAACATTTCTCCTCTCATACTTAACATAAACATTTTACCATGTTTTAGCAATTTTTTCAAGTATGATATTAAAATATCTTAAAAAGTAAAAAGGTAACTACTTTTAGTAATTACCCTTGTTCTAAATATTTTTTTAAAAACTTACCCGTATAACTTCTTTCGTTTTTACAGATTTGTTCTGGAGTTCCAACAGCAATAACTTCTCCTCCATTATCTCCACCTTCTGGTCCTAAATCAATTATATGGTCACAAGTTTTGATTAAATCTAAATTATGTTCAATTACAATAATAGTATTTCCAGTATCTACAAGTCTTTGTAAAATATTTACTAATTTATGAACATCTGCAATATGAAGTCCGGTTGTCGGTTCATCTAAAATATATAATGTTTTTCCAGTTGCCCTTTTGGATAGTTCTGTTGCAAGTTTAACTCTTTGTGCTTCTCCTCCTGATAATGTCGTTGAAGGTTGTCCAAGTTTTATATAACCTAAACCTACATCATATAAAGTTTGTATTTTGTTTTTTATTTTAGGTATTTTATCAAAGAATTTTAATGCTTCTTCTACTGTCATATCTAGTACTTCTGCAATATTTTTACCTTTATATCTAACCTCTAATGTTTCACGATTATAACGTTTACCTTTACAAACTTCACAAGGTACATATATATCTGGTAAAAAGTGCATTTCTATTTTATGAACTCCATCACCATTACAACTCTCACATCTACCTCCAGCTACATTAAAACTAAATCTTCCTTTTGAATATCCTCTAAATTTAGATTCTTCAGTTGTTGCAAATATATCTCTTATAAAATCAAATACCCCTGTATATGTTGCAGGATTTGACCTTGGCGTTCTTCCAATTGGAGATTGATCTATATTTATTATTTTATCTATATTTTTTATACCTTTTACACTTTTACATTTACCAGGTTTTTCATTTGAACCATTTAATTCTTTTGCAATTGTTTTATATAATACTTCACTTACTAATGTTGATTTTCCAGAACCTGACACACCTGTTACACAGTTAAATACTCCAAGAGGAAATTTAACACTAATATTTTTTAAATTATTTTCAGTCGCTCCTTGTACCTCTATTACTTTTGTTTTTAATGATTTTCTTCTCTTTTTAGGTACTGGTATTTTCTTTCTTCCACTTAAATATTGTCCTGTTACAGAATTTTCTACTTTTTTAACTTCTTCAGCAGTTCCTTGAGCCATTACTCTTCCACCATGTGTTCCTGCTCCAGGACCAATATCAATTATTTGGTCAGCAGCATACATAGTATCTTCATCATGTTCTACAACAATTAATGTATTTCCTAAATCTCTTAATTTTTTTAGTGTTGCTAAAAGTTTATCATTATCTCTTTGATGAAGTCCTATACTTGGTTCATCTAATATATAAAGAACTCCTGTTAAACCAGAACCAATTTGAGTAGCCAATCTTATTCTTTGAGCTTCTCCTCCTGATAATGTTCCTGCATTTCTAGATAAAGTTAGATATTCTAGCCCTACGTCCATCAAGAATTGCAATCTTTGATCTATTTCTTTTAAAATTAATTCTGAAATCATAGCTTCTGTATTATTTAAATTTAAATTACTTAAATAATCTTTTATTTTGTTTATTGACATTGCTGTTAATTCATTAATGTTTTTATCTCCCACTTTAATTGATAAAATCTCTGGCTTTAATCTTGCACCTTGACAAGCAGGACATTCAGAATTCGTCATATACATTTCATAAAAATCTCTCATTCCTTGTGATTTTGTTTCACTATGACGTCTATCTAAAGTAGGAAGTACTCCTTCAAATGGAGCTGTAAATCTTCTTATTCCCGCATATGACTTATATTCAAAATCAATTTCTTCATCACCTGTACCATAAAGGATTTTTTCCATAAACCAACGTGGTAAATCTTTTATTTTTTTATCTTTAATATCTATTCCATAGTGTTTTCCTATACTTTCAAAATACATTCTTGCCATTGTGTCGCCTTTTTTCATAGTACTTGCACCAAAGGCTTTTATTCCATCATAAAGAGTTTTATTTTTATCTGGTACTATCAAATCTTCATCCATTTTCATCAAATAACCAATACCTGTACAAACTGGGCAAGCTCCATATGGATTGTTAAATGAAAACATTCTTGGTGTAAGTTCTGGAAAACTAAATCCACAATCAGGACATGCATAATTACAACTATATAAAATAGGTTTTTGTCCTCTTACATCTATTAAAACAAGTTTATCAGCATGTTTTAATGCTATTTCTACTGATTCTGTTAATCTACTTATTATATCTGGTTTTATTACTAATCTATCTACCACTAATTCAATTTCATGTTTTTTATTTCTATCTATGTTTATATCATCAGATAATTCATAAGTCTCTCCATCTATTCTAACTCTTACAAAACCTTCTTTTTGATATCCTTCTAATTGTTTTGTGTATTCACCCTTACGACCTCTAATTACTGGTGCTAATACTTGGATTTTTGTTCCTTCTGGCAAACTCATTATGTTATCTACTATTTGGTCTATACTTTGTTTTTCTATTTTTTTACCACAATTAGGACAATAAGGAACACCAATTCTAGCATAAAGCAAACGTATATAATCATATATTTCTGTTACTGTTCCTACTGTAGAACGTGGATTTCTAGAAGTTGTCTTTTGATCTATAGAAATTGCAGGAGAAAGTCCATCAATTCTTTGAACATCTGGTTTTTCCATTAACCCCAAGAATTGTCTTGCATATGAAGATAAACTTTCTACATACCTTCTTTGCCCTTCTGCATATAGTGTATCAAATGCCAAACTAGATTTACCAGAACCTGAAAGTCCTGTTATTACTACTAATTTATCTCTTGGTATTTCTAAATCTATATTTTTTAAATTATGCTCTTTTGCTCCTTTTATTATTATTTTGTCGTTCATCTTTTCACCTCCAAAGTATTATACTATAATTTTAAAATAAAAACAAGAGTTTGCCTAAATGAATTTTAAAAAGTATTTTACACACAAAAAGAAACCTCAAAATGAAGTTTCTTCTTGTTTTTAGGATAATAATCCTATTTTTTGCCAAAGCAATTAAATTATATTTTGGTTCTTCAGGTTAACCTGCCTTTGCAACTCTTGATAAATAGTTTCCGGATCATTATCATACCTAGAAACAAGTACAGGGATATTCCCTATAGACATGAGAATACCATAGAGTCTCTCCCAACTCTTGAGAATATTTGCAGTTCTCAACACCTCTTCAATGTTTGAACCTTGCTCAAAACATCCTGCAAGAAGCTCAATCTGCTGGTCACACTTAGCTAGATAATCATATCCATCCAAAAAAAGGATACCAGAACGATAAATAATAATCTCTGTCTTAAAAGATACTCTTCCTTCCTTAAAAAATAGACCTTCTGCCTTCTCTCTTGCTGGATTTGCTGGGATAAAACTGACCATTGTAGCTTTCATTTTCTCTCCTTAAAACAATTGCTTATATTTGGCTAAACATAGCAAATTTTGCTATGTTTTTATTATACTATAAATATTTATAATTTTCAATCCGAAAAATTTACGTTGTTAAATTTATTAAATAGAAAGAAGCCTCTTTTGAAGACTTCTTTCATTAAATAGAATAATTATCCTATAATATCCAAAGCTTAAACTTCTCTATCAAGCTCCATTTGTTTCTTCCAAAATGAAAAAAGCTCATCGGAATCATGACTTTTTCTAGTAGCAAGAATTGGAATTCTTCCTACTGCCATCACAATTCCATCAACCACCTCTAAAGTATCAAGAAGCCCAAGTGTTCTGAGAACTTCATTCAAATTCGAATCTTCCTCAAAGCATCTTGCAATAAGTTTAATTTTCTCCTTAAAATCAGCCCTATAATCAAGATATTCTAGAACAAGAATTCCAGAATTATAAACTACTATCTTAGCTTCCATGCTTACTTCTCGATCTTGGAGTCTCAATGTATTGAAGTTTGATATGACTCGATCAGTAGTGTCTGTTACTTTTGTTGCTCTCATCTTCCTCTCCTTAAATCATATATCCACTTTGTTAAAATAAGGACATATTTATATTATACTACTAATAATTATAATTTTCAAGAAAAAGGGAGCTCCAATTTGGATGCTCCCTTTTGGAATTACAAAAACTTGGTTGCTTTACTGTCAACTAAGCCATATGGATTAATCCTGAAGAAATATTGCCGTCCCAGAATTCCAATATATTTTGTTTCAACTTCATCTAGAATCCTTTTGGCAAACAGTTCTTTCACTGGTGATTCACCATGATTTACAAGAATAAGATTTATGTGCGTAAATTGCCTCAGAAATTCAATCATTTCATCAGCCTTGGCATGTGCTGAAAATTCATTTGTATATTCAACATCAGCCTCCTTCTTATATAACACTCCTCCTATCTTAACAACTTCACCCTTAGGGGTATCTTTTAATGTCCTACCCAATGTTCCTTCTGCTGTATAACCTGTAAATTGAATAAGTGCATCTTTATCAGTTATAAATGCAGGAATATATGCTTGAGCAGGTCCATATGATCCCATTCCTGAAGTTGTTACAATAATCTTGCATCTCTTGTCATTTATAGCATCCATTCTTGTAGATCTATCTACAAAAGTGCTATTTTCCGGCAAAAACTCTCTCATATCTTCTCTAATTGCAAATTCTCCATTTTTACACATTATGGTGTACTTTATACCAAGTTTACCATCGATGTAAATTGGAATTTCAGTAGAAATTTGATTCTTGATTTGCAACTTTTTAAGAAGATAAAGAATTTCTTGCATACGTCCAAGAGAAAATACGGGTATTACAACTGTTCCATTTCTTCTTATTCTATCCAATATGTTGTCAACAAAGCATCGTTCTATCATAGAAGAATCCATATCTCCATATGTGGATTCTTGGATAATTGTAAGAGGTATATTATATACCCAATTAGGAAGTGGTTTGAGGTCAAGAAATACATTCTTGTTATTATAGTCGCCAGTAAAAAGCATATTAATATCATTTTCACCTGGATAGCTAATTTTAACAAATATAATTGATGCACCAAACAAATGGCCATTGTTGAAAAACATTACATCAACATTATTTCTTACTTGTATCCACGTGTTAAAATCACAACCTCTTACCAATTGCATTGTTTCACTAACATCCACATTTGTATATAGTGGTTTCTCATTTTTTCGCTTAGATGTTTCCCTCAAAACTTTAGCACTATCTTCTAGTGAAGAAGACATAACTTTTCTTGTATCATCTGTTGCGTAAATATTTCCACTATATCCATTCTTTACTAAAAGTGGAAACCGACCAATATGGTCTATATGTGCATGAGTAACAAGACAAAAATCTATATTTGTTGGATTAAACATCAAATTTTGATTATGCTCTTCATGTATTCTCTCCTGAAATAAACCACAATCGACAATAAAATGGAACTTCTCACCATTTGGAAGTCGTACTGTTACAATATTGCAAGAACCCGTTACCTCTGGATGTGCAGCCATAATATCAACGTAGAACGGTTCCTTCTTTCCCATAAGAGTAACTCCTAACAAAATAGTATTCCTACATTGCAATTGTATTGTATCATCTTAGATATATATTTGACAATAGAAAACTTTAAATTTTACATAAAAATTTCAAAATTTAAAAACTTAAAAAACTATAATTTTCTTAATATATTAGAATATACCAATTATATTTCCTTGTTCATCTATATCTATATTTTCAGCAGCAGGAATTTTTGGAAGTCCTGGCATTGTCATAATTTTACCTGCTAAAACAACAACAAAACCTGCTCCAGATTTTAATTCTACATCTCTTACATGAATACTATAATCATTATTACATCTTAAATTCTTAGGATCATCTGAAAATGAATATTGTGTTTTTGCAATACAAACTGGTAAATTACTATAACCTAATTTTTCTATTTTCTTTATTTTTTCTTTTGCTTCATCTGTATATATAACATCTTTTGCACCATAAATCTTAGTTACAACTTTTTGTATTTTTTCTTCTACTGAATCATTGTCATCATATATAAATTCAAAACTAGATTTTTCTTCTACTAAATGTGCTAGTTTTTCTGCAATATCTGTTGCTCCATCTCCACCTTTTGCCCATCCTTCTACTAAGCTTACTGGTATATTCTTTTCTTTTAAAACTTTTTCCAACCAATTAATTTCTTTTTCAGTATCTGATGTATATCTATTTAATGCAACTATTACATTTAAACCAAATTTATCTTTTAAGTTATTTATATGACGATATAAGTTATCTATTCCTTTTTGTAAACCTTCTAGATTTTCTTCTTGTATTTTTTCTTTTTCTACTCCACCATGATATTTTATTGCTTTTATTGTTGCAACTAAAACTACAGCATCTGGTTTTAATCCTACTTTTCTACATTTTATATCTAAAAATTTCTCTGCTCCTAAATCTGCTCCAAAACCTGCTTCTGTTATTACATAATCTGACAATTTCATTGCCATTTTAGTTGCAATTACACTGTTACAGCCATGTGCAATATTTGCAAAAGGACCACCATGTATAATTGCTGGTGTATGTTCTAATGTTTGTACTAAATTAGGCTTTAGTGCATCTTTTAGAAGAACTGTCATTGCTCCATTAGCTTTTAAATCTCTTGCAAATATTGGTTTGTCATCATTATTATAACCAATAATTATATTTCCTAATTTTTCTTTTAAATCTTTTAAATTTTTTGATAAACATACAATTGCCATTATTTCTGATGCAACTGTAATATCAAAACCGTCCTCTCTTGGGACTATTTTTTTCTCTCCTGATAATCCTGTTTCTACTTTTCTTAATTGTCTATCATTTAAGTCCATACATCTTTTCCAAACTACTTTTTTAAATCCTAACTCATTTCCAAAATAAATATGGTTATCTATCATACTTGAAAGTAAATTATTTGCAGCTGTCATTGCATGAATGTCACCTGTAAAATGAAGATTAATATCTTCCATAGGTGCAACTTGGACTTTTCCTCCTCCTGCGGCTCCACCTTTTATTCCAAATACAGGTCCAAGAGAAGGCTCTCTTAATGCTAATATAGAATTTTTACCTATTTTTCTTAATCCATCTGCAATTGCAATTGACACTGTTGTTTTTCCTTCTCCTAAAGGTGTTGGACTTATTGCTGTTACTAAAATTAATTTACCATCTTTTTTATCTTTTCTTTTATTTAAGACATTATTAGAAATTTTAGCTTTATATTTTCCATATAGCTCTAAATCCTCATCTTCTATTCCTATCCTTTTAGCAATTTTGATTATTTCTTCTAATTTTGCACTTCTTGCAATTTCTATATCTGTCATAAAAATCACCTCTTTTATTTATACAATTAATCCAGCAACAATTCCAATTAATGCTCCTACAAATACTTGCGTTGGACTATGACCTAATACTTCAACAAGTTTTTCCGATACTTGAACTCCAGTAAGTCCTGGTGTCTCTATTAATTTATTTAATAATGCTGCTTGTTTTCCTGCTGCTCTCCTTACTCCACATGCATCATACATAACAACAAATGCAAATACAAAAGATAAAGCAAATATCGGTGACCCTACTCCTTCATTTTTTCCGATTAAAGTACAAAGGCTTGTCACAACTGCTGAATGTGAACTAGGCATACCTCCAGCTCCAAGTATTCTTTTGAAATTAAACTTTTTTGTTGTAACTAAATCATATATTAGTTTAAATAATTGTATTCCAAACCATAATAAAAATGGTACATAAATATATTTACTCTGAGCAAACGTCATAAAATTATTTTCCATTTTTAAAGTTTCTCCCCTTCTTCTTATTATTCAGTTTCAAAATTTTCTTCTTTTATTTCACCATTTTTGTTAACTAACATAGTTATTTTCTTTTCTGCCTCTTCTAATATTTTATTACACTCTTTTGAGATTTTTATTCCTTCTTCAAATTTTGTTACAGAATCATCTAAATTTAAATCTCCTTTTTCTAAGTCTGAAACGATTTTTTCTAAATTTTCCATTTGTTCTTCAAAACTTTTACTCATAATTTTTCTCCTTCTAATCAATTACAGCTTTTTTCTTTCCATCTTTAAACCTTAATTCTATTCTATCACCAGAATTTAAATCATTTTTAGATTTTATAATTATTCCTTCTTTTTCTGTTATCGAATAGCCCCTAGATAATGTTTTTAATGGACTTAATGTATCTAATTTAGATACTAATTCTATATATCTATTTTTTTCTTTTTCTTGTTTTATTTTTATAGTTGCTTCTATCCTTTTTAATAAATTATCTACTATCAAGTAATTTTCATTAATTTTTCTTAAAGGCTCTTTAAATACAGAAGATGCCATACATTTATCATATCTTAGTTTCATTACTTCTACTTTTTTTAGTAATGCCATCCTCAATCTATCTTTATAGCTTTCTATTTTTTTCTTAACTTCATATACATCTGGGACTGCAAGTTCTGCTGCGGCTGACGGTGTTGGTGCTCTTAAATCTGCTACAAAATCAGATATTGAAAAATCCGTTTCATGTCCTACTGCTGATATTATTGGTATTTTAGAATCATATATAGCCCTTGCGACAATTTCTTCATTAAAAGGCCATAAATCTTCTAATGAACCTCCACCACGTGCTAATATTAATACATCTGCTAAATTATTTTCATTCATAAATTTAATTCCATCTGCTATTTTTTCTGCTGCACCTTCTCCTTGAACAGGTACTGGAAGTAATCTTATATACACATTAGGATTTCTCCTTGTTGAAACATTTATTATATCTCTTATTACTGAACCTGTCTGTGAAGTTAATACTCCTATTACTTTTGGCATGAGTGGTATTTTTTCCTTATGTGTTTCGTCAAATAAACCTTCTTTTTCTAACTTTTCTTTTAATTCTTTATATTTTGTATATAAATCTCCTTCTCCATCTTCTTCCATTAATTTTACATATATTTGATATATACCATCTCTTTCAAAAACAGAAACACTTCCTAAAACTATAACTTTCATACCATCTTTTGGCATGAAAGTTAGTTTTTCAGCATATGTTTTAAAGCATACACATTTAATTAAAGAATTCTCATCTTTTAATGTGAAATACATATGTCCAGTATAATGATTTTTAAAATTTGATATTTCTCCTTTAACTAAAATTTGATTTAAGTTCTCATCATTTGCAATCTTATCTTTTATATATCTGTTTAAGTCAGAAACAGTAACTGCCATATTACTATATCTCATAATATTCACCTTTTCTATTCTTTTACCACATTTGCAAGTATTCCATTAATGAAATTTCCTGATGTGTCTTCACCATACTTTTTAGCAAGTTCTACTGCTTCATTTATTGCCACTTTAAATGGTATTTTTTTATACTTTATTTCATATATAGCAAGTTTTAATATACTTAAATCTATTTTAGAAATACGATTAATTTTCCAGTCTGATTTTAAATATTTTTCTATTTCTTCTAATATTTCTTTTTCGTTTTTTTCTATTCCAAATGCTACATCTTTTATATATTCAACCGCATTTTTGTCTGTTAAATTATTACTTTCTAAATAAAGTTCTACTTGTTCTTCTAAATTGTCACTTTTTTGTATTTCTAAGCTATATAATAATTTAAATGCTTCTTCTCTTATTTTAGAACGATTCATTGTTTTTTCTATTCCTTCCTGCTTTTACATTTTATCTATAAAATTTTTTAATTTTGATTTTACATCTTCTTTATTTTGTTGTATATAATTTCCTATAATAGCTCCAAGTACTATTACCACTAATGCTATTATTAAATCTTGCAATCTTGTTATTAATATTAGTACAGCAATTACTATACCAATAATTGCTCCTTTATAATGCTCCCAAAAATCCTTAAATCCATTCATATTATCATTCCTTTCAAGCAATTAAGCTTCTTCTTGACTTGTTTTTGCAGCAACCTTTTTTACAGCAATATTTACTTCTTTTACTTCTAAATCAGTTGCTCTTTTTACCTTCTCTTTTATTTTCGTTTGAAGGTTTGCAGATAAGTCTTTTATTATTGCATCTGAACTTATTATTAGATTCACATATACTTTAACATTATTTTCCTTATCCAATTCGACTTTTGTTGTAACCTCTTCCGCACTTTGGAAGTTTAAAGCTACCGAATTTACTAGATTTTCTATTGTTTCTTTAGATATCATAAGTTTTCCACTTTCATTTTCTAATAAAACACCTTGTCTTTCTTTTAATTCTTCTTTTGATGTTGAATCAAAAAATATACATTTTGTGGAAAGTAATATAAATACAATTCCTAATCCAAGTAATATTTTACTTGATGTTTCTCCTACTATTAGTTTATAAGAAATGTCTCCGATTAAACTCATATCTAGCCAACCAAATATTAACAAACATAATATTATTGATAATATTAATATGATATTAGAATATATAATTAATGTGATTTTTTCTAAAGTTTTCATTTTTTCTATTCTCCTTTTTTTTATTTATTTAATTTTTTACTCTTCTACGTCTGATTTTTGAACTTCTGCTGTATCTGTATTAACACCTTGAACATGTACATTTACTTCTTCTACTTTTAATCCTGTCATGCTTTCAACTGCTTTTTTTACTCTGTTTTGAATTTCAAATGCTACATCTGGTATTCTAGAACCATATTCAACAATTATATTTACATCTAATTTTACAGCATCTTCCGTTATTTCTGCTTTTATTCCTTTTGCTAAATTTTTCTTTCCGCTGAATACTTCAGATATTCCTCCTGCAAATCCTCCTGCCATTCCAGCAACTCCTGGAACCTCTGATACGGCAACTCCAGCAATTACTGCAACTACATCATCTGATATTTTTATTCCGTCATTTTCTGTTTTTATTTCTTCGTCTAATTCTACTGTTTCCTCTTTTTTTTCTTCATTATTTTCATCACTCATATCTATTCCTCCTTAAAAAAAGATATACTTATTTTTTCTTAGATAAGTATATCAATTTTTTCCTTTTTTTACAACTATTTTCATAAAATTTTAATTTTTACATATAATGTTCATATTTTATTCACATATTAATTTAATCTAAAATTTTTATATTAGGAAATTTATCAAATGTTGTTCTTATTTCTATTCCCGCTTTTTTTAATTCTTCTATTTTTGTAATTATATCTTCATTTATTATTTCTCCTGGTGTAATTAGTGGTATTCCTGGTGGATAAACCCATATATATTCTTTTGATATCTTTCCACATGATTTATTATAGTTTTCAAATATAGATTTATTTTCTTTAACCGCTTCTAATATACTAATTTCTTTTTTAGGTAAATTTATTTTTGTATTTAATCTTTCTTGGTTTTTTATATTTTTCAATTTATTATCTATATCTTTTAAGGCATCTAACAATTTTTCAAAATTATTCTTACTATCACATATACTTGTCATTGCTATACAATAATTAATAGAAACCATCTCTAATTCTATTTTATAATCATTTCTTAATATACAGCTAAGTTCTTTTCCTGTGATATCTGTTTTATCTGTTTTTATAACTATTTTTCCTAAATCATAATAATTTTTATATTCTTCTTCTATTTCATTTCCTAATATTTTAAGTTTTTTTAATTTCTCTGCTTCTTTATAAAAATATTTTAAATTATCTTGATATTGTTTAAATAATTCTTTTCCTTTGCGAGTTATTATATCTAAGCATTCTTCTATTGATGACATCAATATATATGATGGACTACTTGTTTCAAATATACTAATTTGTCTTGCTATATTTTCTTCTTTTACTAAATTTCCTTGTATGTGTAACAGAGCTGTTCCAGTAAGTGCTGGGAGTGTTTTATGAAGGCTTTGAATTACAATATCTGCACCAGCGTTTAATGCTTCTTTATCACATATATCATTCATAAATTTTAAATGTGCTCCATGTGCTTCATCTACTAGAACTGGTATATTATATTTATGAGCAACTGAAACAATAGATTTTATATCACTTATTACTCCTTCATAGGTAGGTGATGTTATTATGACTAGTTTTATATCATTATTTTTCTTCAAATATTTTTCAATATCTAAACTATTAATATTTCTATCAATTCCATCATTACCTATCTTAGGTGATAAATAAACTGGATTTAGTCCATTTATTTCTATTGCATTATACACTGATTTATGACTGTTTCTTGCGACTAATACTTTATCTCCAAAATCAACTACAGATCTTATCCCTGCCAAAATCCCACAAGTACTTCCATTTACTAATATAAAACTCTTTTTGCTTCCGTAAATCTTTTTTGCTTTATCTTCTATATTTTTAATTATTCCACTTGCATGATGTAAATCGTCAAAACCTTCTATTTCTGTTATATCTATTTTATAAGGTAACTTTTCCCCAAGTAATTTTATGTTTCTTTTATGTCCTGGCATATGCATTGGTAAATAATTTTTATTATAATATTTTTCTAGTTTTTCTTGTAAATTACCCAATAGTTTCTTTCTCCTCTTCTTTTATTTCATCCATCGCTTCTGCTATTTTTATCATTATGGCACATTCGATTCTTTTCTTAAATAATTTACAACCATATTCATATACTTCATTTATACTTCCTGTTGTATGGAAACTATTTGCACTACATCCACCACTACAATATAGTTTTGCCCAACAATTCTCACATTCTTTTCTAGAATATACGTTACATAGTTTAAATTCATCTCTTAATTTTGTATTTGTAATACCATCTCTTACATTTCCCATTAAGAAGTTTTTATCTCCTACAAATTGATGACATGGATAAAAATCTCCACTTGGTGTTACTGCTAAATATTCTGTTCCTGAGCCACAACCTGTTATTCTCTTATAAATACAAGGTCCACTGCTTAAATCTATCATATAATGATAAAATGTAAAAGGATTTCCTTCTCTTTTTCTTTTTATCATTTCTTTTGCTAATATTTCATATTGTTCATATATTGTTGTTAAATCTTCTTCTCTTAAGCTATATTCTGTATCTGGTTTTGATACAACTGGTTCCATTGATAATTCTTTAAATCCTAAATCTGCCATATGGAATATATCGTTTGTAAAGTCTAAGTTATTACGTGTAAAAGTTCCCCTCATGTAATATTCCTTATCTCCTCTTTTTTCTACGAAGTTTTGGAATTTTGGAACTATTATATCATAACTTCCTTTTCCATCTAATCTTTTCCTTTTAGCATCATTTACTTCTTTTCTTCCATCTAGACTAAGTACTACATTGTTCATTTCCTTGTTTAAAAAATCTATTACATCATCATTTAATAAAACTCCATTTGTTGTTAGTGTAAATCTAAAATGTTTCCCTACATCTTTTTCTATGCTCCTAGCATATGAAACTAACTGTTTTACAACATCAAAATTAACTAAAGGTTCTCCACCAAAAAAGTCTACCTCTAAATTTTTTCTTGTTCCTGAGTTTTTTACTAAAAAATCTAACGCTTGTTTTCCAACCTCAAAACTCATTAAGGCATCTTCACCATGATATTTTCCTTGACCTGCAAAACAGTATTCACAGTTTAAGTTACAAGTATGTGCTACATGTAAGCATAATGCTTTTATTACCGAATCTCTTTTCTTTAGATCAAGATTTTGACCTTTGAAATTATCTTCTGTAAATAATTGTCCGTTTTCTATTAAGCTATCAATTTCTCTTAATGTTTCTTCTACATCAGGTTCCAAAACTTCATATTTAGAAACCATTTCTTTTTTTATTTCTTCTCTATCAATTTCTTTGTCTAACATTCCTATTATGTCATAGCTTAAGTCATCTACACAGTGTACTCCTCCGCTATATGTATCTAAAACAATATTATATCCGTTTAATTTATATCTATGTATCATTTTTTGCTCCTTAATTTTTTATATTTTTTATGTAAATTTAATTCTACTTAAATAAATTGCCGACCTAAGCCGGCAACTTTTATAATTATTTATTTACATTTTCACATTTTTGGTTTGCTACACCGCAAGATGTTTTACAAGCTGATTGGCATGATGTTTGGCATTCTCCACATCCTCCATGTAATTTACTTTTTTCTAAATCTCTTGTATTTAATGTTACTATTCTTTTCACTTCTATCCCTCCGTATTTTTTAAATCAATTAGTATTATATCACCATAAAAAGTTTGTGTCAAATTTTAATTTTTTATGACATAATTATATTATTATTAAAGAAAAATTAATCCTATCATTTAGTAGAAATATGTATATTTTCAATATCAGCTTTCATCTCCCTAGAAATAATATTTTGTATTTGAGCTATTTGGTCTTGTTGCAATTCTTCTGCTCCTATAATTACACTAATACTCTCATCATTAACAAAAATAACAGCATTTTCAAAACCTTTTGTTTCAAGTAAATTTTCACATATCATAATACTATTTTTTGTATTATTAATATTTGTAATTTCTTCTGTAGCGGATTGTTTTTGTGTTTCTGATGCGTTTGTACTATTTAAAATATTTTCATAAGTTTCAAGCATCTGTGAATACATTGTATCTCTTTCTAATTTTGATTTTGTAAAGTAATCATCTGTAGTTGCACTTGTTTCTTGTGTGGTAGTATTAGTTGTTGTTTCATTTGTTATATTAGTATTACTTGTAGTTTCTGTTGTATTTGTTTCGTTAATAATATTTTCCTCTATCACCTCACTACTAACAAGTCTTGCATCTCCAATATTTGTTTCTTCTACTTCATTTACTTCACTACTACTTACTTGAGCAACTTCATCATCAGTTCTTGTCGTATAATTTAGATATCCAGCAACCATTAGCATAACAGCTATAACATAAATAATAACTTGGTTTTTCTTTAACAATTTCATAAATAAAATCTCCCTTTCTTTTTTAGGTATGTCTCAAATTTATACATTTTGGTGCAAAAGAAAACATCCTTAACTACTCATTTCAAAAACTTGTATTTTATGTGTCGCAAGCCCAGTTACTGCTTCTACTGCTTGAATAATATTAGTTTTTATTTCAGCATTATTAGCACCTTGTGCCGTTACTATTGCACCTTCAATTTTAGGATTAACTATTTTAGCTGTTATTGGTGTTTTTGTACCATCTTCTTCTTGAAATATAACTTCTTTTTGTGTATCTGTTTCTTCTATTTTTCTAGTTCCTCCAGAATCATCTGTTTCTTCTGTTGTACTAGTTGTAGAACTTTCATTATACATTGCAACAACTTCGCTTGACTCCGAATAATTTAAACATACTTCTACTTCTCCTACCCCTTGAATTTTTGATAATATATTTTTTAATTTTTCTTCTAAATTGTCAGTACTGTCTACACTACTATTACTTGTTGTTCCTGTTACTTCATTTGTACTTGCTAATTGTTTAGAAGCATCATTTGTAGTTTCTTCATTATTTGTTTCTTCATTTTCATTCCATATAAAGTTTATTATTACAATTGTAATTATTAAAATTACTACAAAAAATACTAAATTTTCTATTTTTCTTTTATCATTTCCTGTTCCATCTCCATTAATTATTTCTTTTATTACATTTGTTCCTTCATTTATGTTATTCTCACTTTCATTTTTTGAAAATACTTTTTTTAACTTATCGCCAAACATTTTTCACTCACCCCATATTCTTCTATTAAAAACTTTTTAATATTTTGAATATCACTCTTAGTAACTTCAGTATCTGTTTCTTCATCTTCACTTTGCTGTTTTTGGACCTCATTCACAGAAATATCAACTTCTTTTATTTTTTGTACTTCTGTTACTATTTTATTTTCTATACTTTCTTCCTGTTCCTCACTATTTTCGCTTTCTTCACTACTCTCCTGTTTTCCTCCTATTTTTAATTCTATTTTAGTAATCCCTGTTTCATTTTTATCGTTGCTTGTTTCTGTACTTTCTTCTGTTAGTATATCAGCTTCTACTGTACATTTACTTACAATATATCCTTGTTCTTCTACCTTTTTTGTTATATCTTTTTCAAGTTCTTCTTCATAAAGTTGTTTTATTCTTTCATTCATACTTGTTTGATTTAAACTTTCATTTTCTGAACTACTTCCATCTGTATAGTAGTCTTCTATATTTATAGATGTTAAACTTAAATTATCTTTATTTTGTATGAATGGTGATATTATATTAAATACTACAAATATGCCTAATACCACTCTTATATATTTTTTTGTTTTATTATTAGGTAAAATCATTTCTAATATTGATACTAATACAATAGTGACTCCTAAGCTTTTTGCCCATGAACTTATTATTTCTATCATCTGTTATCTCCTACCTATACATCATTGCACTATTTGACATTTTAAGTACTAAAGCTGTTCCTATAATTAACATTACAGAAATAGCACTTAAAATTCCTAAAAATATTTTAAATACATCTCCTATTTGGTCAATTAAACTTGTTATTTTTTTATCTGCAATAACTTCTGTTACAGCTCCTAACAATTTATAACAAATTGTTAGAATTGCAAGTTTAATTATTGGCATAATACAAATCCCTATTATAATTATTACTCCTACTACCCCTACTGCATTTTTTAGTATTACTCCTGAACCTAATACTGTATCTACTGCATCTCCTAATATTTTTCCTACCACTGGTACTGCCGAGCTTACTATTGCTTTCGTTGCTTTTGCTGCTATTCCATCTACTGATGCTGACATTGTTCCTTCTATTGATACAACTCCTACAAATATTGTTAATACTATTCCTAAAAACCACACTATTCCTGATTTTAAGAAATTTGCTAATTTGTCTACTTGTACTTGATCTGATATTTTTGATATTATTACTAAACTTGTAAATACTAAAACAAGTGGTATTATTAAAGTTTGTATCATATTTCCTATAAAATTTATTATAAATAATATAATTGGCTCTATAACACTACTTGTTGTAATGCTTCCTGTATACATCATAAGTGTCATAAGTAATGGGACTAAACAATTCATAAAACCTACTAAATTATTTGCTGTATCTTGAACTAGCTCTAATATGTCTGAAAAATTACTCATTATTATTGTTACTATTAAAATATATTGAACATAATATATTAATTTACCAATAGACTCGTTTTCTAAATTCTCACTTACTGATTTTAAAATACTATGTATAATAATTATCACAAGTATTGAAACTATACTTTTTATTGTAGTTCCTATTTCAGAGCCTAGTAAGTTCCAAATTCTATTTATTAAAGTACTATTATCTACTTCTCCACTTATTGCATCATTTAATAAATCCCCAATATCAATTCCGTCAAAAAAGTTTCCACTATATTCTTTACTTTCTTCTATAAAGTCTTCTATTTTGAATTCTTCTTGTTGATCTTGTATTGTTTCAGCATAAGAAATATTATTAATAATTACTAATAATACTACTAAAAAGATTATTAGTATTTTTATAAAATTCTTCATTTGTGCTTCCTTTTTCTTCTATGGCAATACATCTAATATTATTTCTAGTAAACTTGATAGTATCGGTATTGACATAGATATAATAATAATTTTTGTTCCTATTTCTATCTTGCTTGCAATTGCTGCTTCACCTGAGTCTTTACATATGCTTACTGCAAATTCAGATAAGAATGCTATTCCTGTTATTTTAATTAAGAGTACTAAGAAAGTACTGTTAATAGAAACCTTATCTGCAAATGACTGAAGTAAACTTACAATTCCTGATAACTCGTCCATTACAAATAATAAAATTAAAACACCTGTAAGCAAACTTATGTATATAGCAAATTCAGGTTTATATTGTTTTAACAAAATAATAATAATTAATGCAATTAAACCAATTCCAATAATTTTTATAACTTCCATTTTTCTTTTTCCTTATTTATAAATTAAATATGGTTCTTACTGTGTCAAATAAACCACTAATTTCTTTAATTACCATTGTTAAAACAATTACTAGTCCTGCTAAGGTTGTCATCATTGCTTGGTCTTCTCTTCCAGCCCTTACTAACACTTGATGTAAAACTGCAACTAAAATTCCTATTGCTGCTATTTTAAATAACAAATTTATATCCATTATAATCCCCCTATACTACTTACTTTTATTAAAATAATATTATCACTATTGCTAGTCCTAAAACTGTTCCTAATCTTGTATAGAGTTTTTCATTCTTTCTTCTTTCTTCGTCTGCTTCTTTTATTTGTCCTTCTAAAAATTCTTCTGTTATTTCTATTTGACTTATTTGCCCTTCTATATCTGTTTGTCCAAGTAATTTAGATAGTGTTTTTATTATTTTTTTATCTTCTTTTTTTAAATTACATTCTGTTTTTTCTACTGCTTCCTCCCAAGCTTCACTTGCTGGTTTTTCTTTCATTTCTTCTTTTGCAAAAGAAAAAATATTTCCAATATTTTTATTTACATTTTTAGAAATTTCTCCAAAAACTTCTGGTATTGGTTCATATGTAAATTTTATTTTTGTTTTTAATATGTTAAAAGCATTTTTAATATCTTCTAATTCTTCTAATCTATATACATATTTTTTTGATAAAAACTTTCCTATTAAAGTAGATAATACTAATATTAAAAATAATATAAAATATTTTATTAATTGCATAATCTAAACTTGTCCTTTCTAAACTTTTATCTATCATTTTTTACTATTTTTAATATTATATGAACTAAAAATTTTTTTAGAACTAAATTAGAACTAAAATTATAAAATATATTAATATTTATTAAAGAAAAATTATTTTTTCTATTTGTTTATTTTCTATTAATTCATTTATATCTTTATTTAACTTTATTTCTTCTAAACTACTTCCATGCACTGTAAATATTCCTTTTACTCCTGATATAGTAGCTTCTTTTATAGCTTCTACATCTTCTTTAGAGCCTATTTCATCACAAGCAATTACTTCTGGTGCCATTGAACGTATTAACATTTTCATACCTTTTGCTTTAGATACATTTTCAATTACATCTGTTCTTAAACCTATATCATTTTGTGGTACTCCATGATACATAGCAGCTAACTCGCCTCTTTCATCTACAACACCACAAGTTTTTCCTCTAAAACCTAAATCAGAAATACCATTACTTATATTTCTTATAACATCTCTTAATATTGTTGTTTTTCCTTTTCCTGGTGGTGATACTATTAAAGTATTATTTATAGAATTATCTTTAACATCTATAATTTTGTCTAATATTTTTAAACTACAACCTAATACTTCTCTTGCTATTCTAAAATTTAGGCTTGTTATGTATTTTACATTAATTATCTTTCCATTTTCCATAACAGCTGTTCCAGTAATACCAACTCTATGTCCTCCTTTTACAGTAATAAAACCTTCACATATTTGATTTTTATATGCATAAATGGAATTATTACAAAGTCTTTCTAAAGTAGTCAGAATTTCATTTTGATTAACATTATATTCTATTACTATTTCACAATTCCTAAGTTTTAATATTATTGGTCTTTCACACCTAATTCTTATTTCTTGTAACTCGTCCAAAATTCTTTCATTCTTACTTATTGTATTTCTAATTAAATTACCCACATTACTTGTAAAATAACTTAATAATTCACTTATATCTTTCATTTTCCCTCCAAAAAAAGACATATATTATTATATGCCTTTTTTTAAGTTTTAGAACTATAATAAAACAATATATAATCAACAATTTTAGAATATAGGATATATGTATTCAATTTTCTATATGTATCTTAATGTTTCTTTTTACCTATAATAATTTTTTTAATGTCTAACTTTTTTCTTCATTACTTTCGTAAAAAAGTACACATTGTTCTTGACAAGATTGTCCTTCTAAATCTTCTAATATATTTTAACAACTTACTCTTCATACTAGATTGTTACTAAGTCTCAGTACTACTTGATATAAAGTGTGGCACGACAACCGTAGCTGTTGTTGCTGTAAGTCGGATTGAGGTAGCTACGGTAGCTTGAAGGTATGCCTGAACCATAGTTGCTGCAGTAACCGCCCCTATAGACCCTGCCGTTGGTAGAGTAGGCCTCCATTGTCCACTCGTAAACATTACCGGCTAGGTCGTATATGTTATTAGCCTTCCACGTTTCACTATATCCCGTTGATCTTCTACTTCCTGCTCCTGTTGCTGTGTTATTACTGTAATTTCCCCAATCTGTTGAGTTTACTATATCTGAATATTCTTTATCTCCACTTTCTACTAACCATATTAGCGTTCTATCCCATTGGCATCCCCATATTAAGCCTGTTACTACGTTTTCATTATCTCCACTTAATGTCTTACACATTAAATATGCATTATACCATGTTGTATTATATATGTATGTATTTCCCTGTACTTCTACTGCTTCTTCTGCATTTAGACTTCCTGTTACATTTCCTACTTCATATCTTCCTATATAAAAACCTCCATACTTTTCTACACTTGCTATCATTGCTTCAAACTCTTTTTCTAATTGCATTGAAAATTCATGGCTTGTTTCTGATCCTAAGCTTAATGTTTTTAATCTATAATCCGTATCATAGGTTTTTACTACATCTGGCTCTCTATCACCAGTACTTGATGTTATACTCATTATCCCACTTGTTTCTTTCCAGTTGTAACTTGTATATCCTGATGTGCTAAATGAATATATCTTTCCCCATTTCTTTCCATTACTATCTGTTCCATAAAATGCACTTGTATTTGTTACTGGTACCCATACATATTGGTTTCTTGTCGTTCTTGCTTCATCTACATTAGCTTCTGTTACTTCCTCTGTTCCCTCATATATTACATACCCTGTATCTATTTCATTTTCTCCGTCTACACTACTTCCTACATATCCTTCTGGTACTGGCACTTTGTCTCCACATGCGTCTTCTTGCATTATTGCTTCCACTTCTGCATCATTTTCTGCATTTGTTTGACTTATCTCTGCACTAATAGAATCTGTTGTTGTTTCTCCTTCTTCTATTTTATTTACATTTTGTACTGCTAAAATTGTAATTGTTATTCCTATAATTAGAATTAGTGCAATTGTTATTATAATAATTTTTTTCTTCTGTTTT
>CAZQTH010000009.1:0-41068 GCA_964596175.1 uncultured Clostridium sp.
ACAAAAGAAATTAAAGACAATTATAAAAGTAATAAAATAGAAAGTTTTGGAAAATATAAATAAATGTTTGAAAAAATTATAAAATATGCTATAATATTAAAGAATACTTATTGAAAGGATTGAATTTTATGAAAAAAAATAAAGAAAATAAAAATATTAAGAAAAAAAATAACAAATATGATAAAGGACAGATTTTTGTTAAAGTAATGGCAGGAATTTTAGCTATTTTAATGATAGGTGCAACAGCAACAACACTTGTATATGCATTGATTTAATAAAAGTAGGAGATATTATATGGTAATTGATTTAGGAATAAATTTGGAAAACTTTTATAAAGATAATATAGTAGCATATATAAAATCATTACAATCAAACCCGTTTGAACTTATAACTTTAATATTAGATATAGCAATTGTGTGTTTTCTAATATATTGTTTTTTTAAAATTGTTAAAGGTTCAAGAGCATGGCAATTGATAAAAGGTATAGTTCTTTTAATAATTGCAACTTGGGCAAGTGGACTATTAAATCTAAAAATATTAAATTGGATTTTAACTGGAATAATGAATTTGGGAGTAATTGCAATTATAGTAATATTTCAACCAGAGTTAAGGCGTGCTTTAGAACAACTTGGAACTAATAAATTAGCTAAATTTTTTGGTATTGATAAGGATTTAGCAACAAAGACTAAGGAAGATATATATAAGATAGTAATTGCAGCAACAGAACTTGCAAAAACAAAAACAGGTGCATTAATTGTAATTGAAAGAGATATAAAAATACAAGATATAATTGCAACGGGAATACCAATGGATGCAGATGTTTCACCACAATTATTAGTAAATATATTTGAACCTAAAACACCACTTCATGATGGAGCTGTTGTAATATCAGGAAATAAAATAGCAGCAGCAGCATGTGTTTTACCACTTGCTGATGACAAAGATTTAGCAAAAGAACTAGGAACAAGACATAGAGCAGCAATAGGAATATCAAAAGAATCTGATAGCATAGTTGTTGTTATATCAGAAGAAACTGGTAAGATTTCTGTAGCAAAAGATGGTACATTAATTGCAGATGTAAGAGAAGATGTATTAAAGAAAATATTAATTAGTAATGTTGTAACAAAAAGATTTGCAATAGAGAAAAGAGAAAGAAAGAATAAAATAAAAGAATTAAGACAGAAGTTAAAAAGAACTAAAGAAAATTCTAAGGAAGAAGATAAAAGTAAAGATAAATAAAGGTCGCAAGTAAAAGCGACTTTTTGTTTTAGAAGGAGAAGAAGATGAGAAATATAAAACTTACAATAGAATATGATGGAAAAGACTTCAATGGTTGGCAAAAACAACCTAATAAATTAAATATTCAAGGAACAATAGAAAAAGCAATAGAAAAAATAACAGGGGAAGAAATAGAGTTAATGGCATCTGGAAGAACAGATAGAGGAGTTCACGCAATTGAACAAGTTGCAAATTTCAAAACTAATTCTACATTGCCTATTGAAAAATTTCCTATTGCTATAAATAATAATATGAAAACATCTATTAGAATAAAAAATGCAGAAGATGTAGATGAACAATTTCATAGTAGATTAAGTTGTAGAAGAAAAACATATAGATATGTTATAAATAATTCTAAATATGGTAGTTCTATATATAGAAATTTAGAAACACATATTCCTATAAAATTAGATGTAGAAAAAATGCAAGAAGCTGTAAAATATTTTGAAGGTGAGCATGATTTTAAAGCATTTAAATCAAGTGGGACAAGTAGTAAAAGTAGTATTAGGACAATTTATAATGCAAAGGTAATAAAAAGGCCAGATGAAAGAATATGGATAGAACTTACAGGAAATGGTTTCTTATATAATATGGTAAGGATAATATCAGGAACTTTAGTAGATGTGGGACTTGGGAAAATAAACCCAGAAGAAATAAAAGAAATTATAGAATCAAAAGATAGACAAAAAGCAGGAAAAACATTAGCACCGCAAGGCTTATTTCTCATAAAAGTAGAATATTAATAATATATTTTGTTAACCAAAAAATAAAATATGCATAAAATATAGTAAAACATAAAGGAGAGAAAAGATATGAATGTTTTACTATTATTTTTTGCACTTCCAATAACAACAATTATTATTTCTATAGCATTACAGAAAATATTTAAATCACCGCCATTAGTTGCAGCCATCATATTTGCTATATTTTTAGTTGTTACATTTATTGTTAATGATATAAACTTTTTAATTGCAGTAATTGTATATACAATAATAAGTTATATAACAGCTGTTTTAGTCTGTTTAATTACTAAAATAATTAAACAATTAGAAGAAAGAAACAATATAGGAAATTGTAATTCTTGTAACAATACATCAAATGAATTATTAACAATAAATAGCAATTATGGAAATCTCGAAGATGGAAATTTACTTACTATATCTAGTAATTGTAGAAATGGAATAAATAATGATTTATTAACTATAAGTACTAATGGAGAAAATAATAATGGAAATAATAGTTGTTGTAATAGTAATGGTACTAACAATGGAATAACAGCAAGAATTAATGTTATTCCAAATTCTAGCAACGGAACATCAGGGTGCATATGTGGAAGGTATAGAAGACGTTAAAGCTAATTTTTTGATTGACTAAATAATAAAAAAATGTTATAATTAAACATGCAGTATAAACATACTACAATTATAGAAGGGAATCAACGTATGGACATTATGCAAAATTTGCAACTAGAGACAAGGAGACTTTCTTCTTTGGGAATTAAATTCAGAATGTATGAACATTCTGAAAAAGGAAAGGTAGGTATTGTAATTAGAGACGTTGATGATAACGATTCTAACAGAGATAGGCTAAATAATGCAGGATACGAACATGTAGGACCTGCTAGTAAGCCAAATTCACAGTTGTATGTAATTCCAATAGAGACTTTGGAGGATATACACAAAAAGACATTAAGGATTCTGGATTTGGAGAACAAGAGGTTGAAGCTTAATGGCATTGAGTTTTATAGTTACGAAGTTTTGCCAAATGGAAGTCTTGTTATCAATATAATTGACTTTCCTGAAATTGCTCTTAAGCTTACAGAAATGGGATATACCTATCTCAAGACACTACCTAATTTCGAGAAGGTAGGAAGCTATGTCATTCCAATCTCTAAGTTGGAGGAGTTGTATAATGATTCCAATAACTAACCTTAAATAGGGATTCTCTAGAGGGTCACTTTTAATTAAGTGGCTCTCTTTACTTTTAAAAAAATATATGCTATTATATAAAAGTTAAAAAAGGAGAAAAGTTATGTTAGAAGTTATAGAAGATACATTAATTGATAGTGTTAAACTATTACCATTTTTATTTATTACATATTTAATTATGGAATATATAGAACACAAAACAAGTGAAAAGGCTAAAAATACAATTAAAAAGTCTGGAAAATTTGGTCCGTTAATTGGAAGTATCTTAGGAGCTTTTCCACAATGTGGATTTTCTGTTGTAGCAACTAATCTCTATGCCGCAAGAGTTATAACACTTGGAACTTTAATTTCAGTATATTTATCTACATCTGATGAAATGATACCAATATTTATATCAAAAGGAGCATCAGTTGTTACTTTATTAAAATTATTAGGTATAAAAGTGCTAATTGGTATGATTGCAGGATTTGTAATCGACCTAATTATGAGATTAAGAAAAAAAGAAACAGAAGAAGAGAGAATAATAGATTTATGCGAAAAAGAACATTGCCATTGTGATCATGGGATTGTAAAATCAACATTAAAACATACAATAAATATATTTTTCTTTGTATTAGTAATAACATTTATAATTAATTTAGTTATTTATTTTGTTGGAGAAGATGCTTTGGCAAGTTTTGTTGGAGCTAATCCAATATTAGGACCAGTATTAGGAGGTATTATAGGTTTAATTCCAAACTGTGCAGCATCAGTAATATTAACACAATTATATTTAGAAAATGTAATTACAGTTGCTACAATGATTTCAGGATTATTAGTTGGAGCAGGAGTTGGATTGATTGTGTTATTTAAAATGAATAAAGGAATTAAAGAAAATTTTAAAATAACAGGTCTTTTGTTTGCAATAGGAGTAATATCAGGAATTATAATTCAGTTAATTGGAATACAATTTTAAAGATAAAACTAAAAATGAATGCTATAGGAATTTTCTATAGCATTCATTTTTTAATTATTCTTTTTTCTTTTTCTAAGGTTAACAATAATTGCATCTTGGTTATCAAATATATAATTTGAATCAGTATTATCTGTTTGAATTGGATCAATTTCATTATTTTTATCTCTAAAATCTATATTTTTTGGATTAAATTTTTTGTGAGCTTTACTACTTGTATCGTCTTCAGTAGCTGTTGTTACACCATCAGAGTATTTACCAAAATCATAAGTTTTTATTTTGTGAGGTTCTCTATATTTTGATTCTAAGAACGATAGTGTAGCAGGCCCTACCATAGGTTTTCCATCAGAACCTCTGACTTTATAAGCACAACCTTTATTTCCTAATGTTTGGAGTTTACCAGCTTTAAAGTAAGGTACATAATCCCATTTTACATTGCCATATTTTGGGTCATATTCCATTTTTTCCATATCCATACTATTTGTATATACCCATTCTCTATGTTTACCAAATTCACCTTCCCACCATACTAATTCATCATATGCAGCATTTCCGGTAAAAATTTTACTTGAACAATTAGAAAGAATTGTATTTTTATAATTTACTGCAAGTTCTGGAGTTTCTAGTTGTTGTAAACTTTGTGTAGAAATAGTAGTTCCTACTCTATATTTTCTATACATTGTGAACATAGCTTCAGTGTCTTTACAAATAAAATCAGCAAATTCATCAATATAAACAAAATATGGAACTCTTGATGATTCTATACCTGGACGTCTAAGGACAGAATTTTGCATTGTAAGTAAGAAGAATAATCCAAATGCTTTGTGTCCTGCAGCTCCTAAATCTCCACGTCTTGTACATATAAATATAACTTCAGAATTGCTAAGTACATCATCAAAATTTATATTATTATATCTGTTACATAGGATACCTTTTATTCCTGGTATTCTAAGTAAATTATCTAATTGACTAATAACAGAATAAATATATTTTTCCATACTTGATTTTGCAGGTGCATTACTATAAAAGTTCTTTTTAAAGTAAGTTAGTAATACATGGTATTTATCTTTAGCAAATCCATCGTTTTCTATTTCATGCTCTAAAATCTTACACATTTTTTCTATCAAATCAAAATTTGTAAACATTTTAAGCATATCTTCCATATTAGGAAGTTTTCCTTCATTAATTCTAGGATAAACTTCTTTTAATAAAACTACTAAATTTTCAATTGCTTGCATAACTATATCTTCTTTATATGCTTCATCAACATCTGCATGTGCTGTATTATACATTGATTTTAGCACTGATGAAATTACTGTAGCTGTTTTTGAAGAGTCTTCATAAACAAATGGATTTAATCCAACAGAATTCGTATCATTTGGATCTATTAAATGATATTTAATGCCAAAGTTATTGCAAACATCAATCATATGTCCGATTACTTCATAGTCTGGTGCCATAAGTGTAAGTCCTATATTTTTGAAGGTTATATCATTTCCAAGTGAACCTAAAATCATTTTTTTCATATAAGCTTTATAAAGAGATTCTTTTCCTTCTACAGGACTTAACATATTTAAGTTAAAGTTTTCATTTAAATAATCGTTTTCATAAGGTGCATCTAAAACAGCAAGACCTGTTCTTAAAGCAGTGTATCCCATTTCTTTTGATACTTCTTTAAAGAAATATTTTTTCTCTAAATCTCTTGCAAATAATGGTTCAAATACTAAAGAGGTTTTTCCAGAACCAGACCCACCACATACAAATAATGACTGATATCTTGACTCTTCCGGAATTGTAATTGATTTGCCTGTTTCGCTATTATGACACAAATAAACTTCACAAGAATATATTCCTGCATCTTTTGGTTTACTAGCTAAACTAATTCCTCCATAATCCCAAATAGAACGGATTTGATCTTTACTATCATTAACACCAAAGTATAATTTTTTAAAGAAAGGGAAAATAGTGGCTAAAGGTAAATATAATGAAATACTTACCATTGCTGGTGTTATTAGTTCAGAAAAATTAGTAACAATATCTACATAACCAGGAATTGAAACAAGGAATAGCCATGCTCCCATATTAAGCCATTGTGTAAACATCGAAATAGCAATTATATATAGACCAATTACATATAAATAAAATAATGTTACTTTTTTAGCTTTTGATGACGCAAATTTTGATTGCCCAGAAAAAAGATATGCAAATACAGGACAAGCAAGAGCAAATGTATATTTTATTGGTCCCCAATATGAATATGATACTCCTGTAAATATCATAAGTAACATTTCAACTAATCTATCTACCGCTAGATATACACTAATCAATGTTAGAACATATGTTGCAAAAGTATTTCTGTCAGTATTTAGTACTTTTAAAAATTTATCTATATACTTCATTTAAAAAATCCTTTCAATTAAATATAATCACACATATATATTATCCTATAAAATTAGGAAAAAAACAAGTATTTTGAGAAAAATAATTTTGTTTTTAAAAATGAATTATAGTGAATAGAAAAATATATATTGGAATATAATAGAAATAAAAGTAAAAAAGGAGAAAAATATATGCAAGGAGAATATAAGAGAGAAGAAAAGATTATAGAGAAAACAGAAATAGAAAAAGAAATAGAATTAATAAGGTCAATTATAAAAACTAGAGAAGAATTAAAAAGTGATAACAAAAATTTTGAGTTTGCTAAAGATGAATTAGTTGATTATTATACTTATCAAATAAAAGCAAATCAAGCAAAATTAGATTATCTTATTAAACTTGCAAAACTAAAAGGAATAGAAGTAGATATGATAAGTAATAAGAAATATACATTTTTAGAAGAAGATGTAGGCTAGTAATATTTGTCCATTATTAATCATAAAGATTAATAAGAATTAATTTGGAGTTGATAAAAAATGGACATTAATATTATTACATATTTAGCTTGTATATGTTTTATTTTTATATTTGGTAGGATTTTTATAGTGCCACTAAAAAAGATTTTAAAACTAGTTTTAAATTCAGTTTTTGGAGGATTAGTAATTTTTATAATTAATCTAATAGGAGCAAATTTTGGATTTCATATAGGACTTAATTTTTTTACAAGTATATTAATTGGGTTACTTGGACTTCCTGGAGTAGTTTGTTTGATTGTAGTAAAACTTTTAATTGGGTAAAAAACAAAGGGTATTAAAAATAAATGAAAAAGATATTGATGATTTTTTTATGTCTTTTCTTGTATTTAAACAAGGTGTTAAATTATTAACATAAATAAAGAATAAAGAAAAGTAAATAAGCATAATCCAAAATAAAAATGGTAAATAAAATAAAAAAAGAGAGGTTTTATGAAATGCACCCCGATTAGTGGTTAACCATAATAAAAAAGAGTTATGGTATACTTTAATCGGAGGTGTATTTTTTATGGGAAACAAAGGAAAAAAATATAGAAAAGAATATGATGATGACTTAATAGAAAAAGTGATTAACGAATATCAAAATAACGAAGGTACTTATGTATCTCTTGCAAAGAAATATAATATTGCCATAAGTACAGAAAAGATGTAAAAGGGCTCATCTTACATTCAAACCAAGGACACCAATATACATCTTCTATGAGTAGAAAGGGCACTCCAATAGATGATTCTCCAATGGAAAGTTTCCACGGCATATTAAAAAAGGAAACTTTCTATAATAATGATATCACAAATTTAGAAGAATATATAGATATTGTAAAAGATTGTTTGTTATTTTATAATACTAAAAGAATAAAAAATAGAGACTACAATTAATGTAGTCTCTGAATAAAAGAGCTCTCTTTTTTAGTGTCCACTATATGGGGTTCACTTCACAAGCCTCTTTTTATTGACAAATTTCTCTTTCAAATTGCGTTTAACTTTTCAGTTAACCCTAGTAAAAAATCATACGAATTACTATTTATTATGATTTCTTGACACATAAAATTATATATGGTATATTACAATTGAAATAGAATTATTGTAAAAGTTTAAGGAATTAATTAAGAAAATAAATTGGGAGATACTTATGTTAAAAGAAATTAGTTCAACACTAAGAAACAAATCTAATTCAGTATATATAATAATTGTTATAATTTTGTTTATTATATTAAATATTTCATTAAACTTAAAATCTTTTATTACTTCTTATTATGATTCTCAAGTAGAAAAATATATAACTGACGCTGTAGAAATGTATGGTGTAAGTTATGAAGATATGGAAAGTTCATTTAAGACTCTTCAACTATCTAATAGTACTATGACTTCAGTTGAAGATTTAAAAAAAATATTAAATGAAAAAGAACAAGTAAAAGATATTAGGACAGAAGAAGTCGATTTTGATACTACTTCTGTAAATTTTGTATATATAGAATTAAATAATTGGAAAGATTGTATTGATATAAAACAATATTTAGACAGCAAAGGAATAGGTGTTTACTATCAAGCAGAAGAAACATTTTATGAAAATTATAAAGATGTAAAAAATTTTTCTAATATGATAGAATGTTTTTCAATTATTATAGTAGTATTAATTTTAGGTGCAATATGTAATAATATTATAAAGAATGAAAATAAAAACATAAAGAATTTAGTTGTTTTTGGATATAGTAAAAGAAAAAGTAAAGCTATAGTTTTTATAAAACTATTTTCAGTAACTTTTATAGGATTTTTTGTAGGGATAATCATTTCACAATTATTTCTATATCTTATTGATAATATTCTTAAAATAAGCACAGTTATAAATTTAATTAATGAAATAGCTATTAATCTAATAATAATGATTATACCAATATTTATTATCACAAATAAAAAAATAAACAAAAATATTTTTAGGTAACTATATTTTATTCTTATATATATATATATATATATATATATATATATATATAATGAAAGGGGTATGTTTATGAAAATTTTTAAAATTTTATTAGTAACTTTATTGATTTCTATCATGATTTATATTCCAACAATGTCTATGGCTGCAACCGAAACTGATGATGAAAAAATCATCAATGACATAGAAACGTTTGGAATAGAAAATGTGCCTATACTACAACCTAAATCTAGGGCTAGTCAAACAGAGTATAATTTTCCACTTACTTGGAGAAATGAATCAATTTATTTAACACGTACCAATACTAATACTGGTATAACAATAACAGCAGTGAATAGTGGTAGTCATGCAGTTGACGTATGTATTTTTAAAAGTGGAACTACGGAAGTAGTTGGATCAACAAAGACGATACAACCTGGAGTAAATACATTAAGTTGGTCAGCAACTAGTTTAACGTCAGAAACAAATATCTATATATATTTTACAATGTATGGAACGTATTACAATCCTATGAATGTTGCTATAACATATTAAAAATATAAAAAAATTTATATATAAGAATATTAAATATAGAAAAAATATCTTGTAATCAAATAATTTTTATAATATAAAAAATAAATTACAAGATATTTTTAATATTAAGGAGAAAAAAATGTCTAAAATTGAAATTATAAATGGATATAAAGAATATATAAAAAACAAAGAAAAAATAGTTCTTTTAAACAATATTAATATAAAATTTGAAAAAGGAATAACTTATGCAATAATGGGTAATTCTGGTAGCGGAAAAACCACGTTATTGAATATATTAGGAACTTTGGATGAACTAACTAGTGGAAAATTGTTAATTGATGGTAGTGAGATATTAAAATTAAAAGACGATGAAAAAGCATATATAAGAATGAAAAAAATAGGTTTTGTATTTCAAGAATTTTGTTTAAATCAATATCTGAATGTTCAAGAAAATATCATGCAACCAATGTATATAAATAAAGAATACGATAAAAATACAAGGAAGCAAAGAGTAGATAAACTAATTGATATGATGGGGTTAAGTCAGAGGAAAAAGCATTACCCTAAAGAACTATCAGGAGGAGAACAACAAAGAGTTGCAATAGCAAGAGCATTAGCCAATAAGCCAGATATAATATTAGCGGATGAACCTACAGGAAATTTAGATAAAAGTAACGAAGAAAAAACTTTTGAAATATTAAAAGATTTAAGTAAAAAAGGAAGATGTGTAATAATAGTTTCACATAGTAATGCTGTAAAAGAATATGCTGATATAGTATTAAATTTAGAAGAAGGAAATTTAAGATAAATGAATTTTTGTGAAATAATTAAATTAGCTGTTCAAAGAGCTATAAAAAATAGAAAAAGGAATGTGATAGTTCTTATTCCTTTAATTATTATGACAATATTAATATTGTTTTCTATAACAATACAATATTCAATGCAAGCATATGCAAGTAGCATAGAATTTAATATTAATATGAGAACAATTTCTTCAATAAACTATATGCCTGATGAATATGAAGAAATTATTGAAAAATTATCTTCTATTGACCATATAGATATGATAGTAGAACAATATGAATCAAGAATAGTTGCAATAGTAACGTGTGAACAATTTCAAAATGGAAAAACGGATGGAAGAGTATATGAAACACCTATCAATTATAAAACTTCTCCAGAAGTAATAGAAGGGAGAAAAATAAACGAAAATGATAAATATGTTGTTATAATACCAGATAAAATTTATGCAGACGGCAATACAGTTAGAACATTTGAAAATCCTATTTTAGAAAGTGAATATGTAGATGGAAAAGAATTATTAGGAAAGACTATTAGAATGAAAATAAAAGGAGATAATGATGAGTTTTACGAAGATTTTGAAGTGGTTGGAATTTATGATAGTGAAAAATATAATAGTAGTCAAACAATATATATACCCAAAACAACAATAAAAGAAATAAATGAAAAATTAGGAGTATCTTTTTCTGAATACTATATGGATGTAGTAGTAGATAAAGTAGAAAATTTAAATGAAGTAAGAAATAAATTGATTGAAGAAGGAATTATAAATAATACTCGAATACAGGTAGATGCTTCGAATAATACTGAGGAAATAAGTATTGAAGAATCTAATTTTATATCTACAACAAATATAAATATAGAAACTTTACAAATAATTAAAAATATAACATACTTTTTATTGTTTGCTTCTTTTATAATTTTAATAGTTCTATTAATAATAACTAATCTTAATAAGACCTATATATCAGCAATGGAATTGGGAATTTTAAAAGTAGAAGGATATAAAAACAGATATATACAACTAATAATAATACTTGAAAACGTAATTATTTGTATAATTGGTTTTGCAATTGCCTTGATTTTATTTAAGATATTACAAATAATAGGAAATGTTTTAATGGATTATTTTATTCAAAAAGAAACATTAAGTTTAAGCTTGTATAAAATAAAAGAACAATTTTTCATAATAAAACAAATACCACAAAAAACAAATTTTATTATTGTAGTAATTATTTTTGCTATTATAATCTTAATTGAAAGTATAAATACATTTTTTATAAATAAAAGAATTTTAAAGAAAAATATAAGTAGTATTATAAAAATATAACTCCTAAAATATTTAATAATATCTTGGCTTTTATAAATCATAAAAAGGTTATTTACAATGAGAAAAATAAATAATATATGTTTTTTCGGGGACACATTCCAAAAACAGGGTAGTTTCTTGATGCTGTTTTCGTATGTGTACTCAAAAGCATTATGAGGTAACTGTTGAAAGATATGATAAAGAGGTTTTGCTTAAACTATGTTTTGTTCTAGGATGTGATTTAAAAGATATTATACACTATGAAAGACCCAAAAAATAAGAGGACAATGAGATGCCCCCGATTAGTGAACCATAATAAAAAAGAGTTATGGTATACTTTAATCGGAGGTGTATTTTTTATGGGAAACAAAGGAAAAAAATATAGAAAAGAATATGATGATGACTTAATAGAAAAAGTGATTAACGAATATCAAAATAACGAAGGTACTTATGTATCTCTTGCAAAGAAATATAATATTGCCATAAGTACAGAAAAGATGTAAAAGGGCTCATCTTACATTCAAACCAAGGACACCAATATACATCTTCTATGAGTAGAAAGGGCACTCCAATAGATGATTCTCCAATGGAAAGTTTCCACGGCATATTAAAAAAGGAAACTTTCTATAATAATGATATCACAAATTTAGAAGAATATATAGATATTGTAAAAGATTGTTTGTTATTTTATAATACTAAAAGAATAAAAAATAGAGACTACAAATAATGTAGTCTCTGGATAAAAGAGCTCTCTTTTTTAGTGTCCACTATATGGGGTTCACTTCATTTATCCTCTCTGATTTTTGTTTATATAGATGTATTCCAGATTGTACATTTTCTATTTTATTATTCTACTGTTACTGATTTTGCCAAGTTTCTTGGCTTATCAACGTCAAGTCCTTTTTCTTTTGAAATATAGTATGCAAGAAGTTGAAGTGGTATTACTGATAGTATAGGTGAAACAAATGGATTTGTCTCAGGAACACGAATTACAGTATCAAACATTTTTGCATCTATATTTTGATTTGTGACAACCAATGTTTTTGCTCCTCTTGTAATAACTTCTTGAATATTACTTACAGTTTTTTCAACCAATTTTGGATCTGTCATAATACTTACAACAGTAATACCATTTTCAATTAATGCGATTGGTCCGTGTTTTAATTCTCCTGCTGGGTAACTATCAGCATGGATATAAGAAATTTCTTTTAATTTTAAAGCAGATTCTCTAGCAACTGTCTCATCAATTCCTCTTCCTAAGAAAAATACATCTTTTTCTTGGTAAATTCTATGTCCAAAGGCTTTTATACGTTCTTCACATTTTAAAGTATCTTCCAATTTTTTAGGTAGTTCTAAAATTTCTTTTTTTAGATTCAAAACTGCTACCTCAGATTCTTCTAGAGTTTCTGCAAAATAAATTGCAAGCATTGCAAGAAGTACAACTTGTGATGTATATGCTTTTGTTGAAGCTACCGCAATTTCTGGACCTGCGTGAGTATAAATAGAATAATCTGCTTCTCTTGTTATAGAACTTCCAATAACATTACTAATAGCAAGTGTTTTTGCACCTTTTTGTTTAGATAATTTTAATGCTGCTATAGTATCAGCAGTTTCACCTGATTGTGAGATAAAGATACATAAAGTTTTATCATCAATTATAGGGTCTCTATATCTAAATTCAGAAGCAATATCAACTTCTGTTGGTATTCTACAAAGGCGTTCTATCATACATTTTCCTGCAAGACCTGCATGCATTGCTGTACCACAGGCTACTAAATAAATTTTATCTAATCCTTTTAAATAATCTTTAGTAAAATCTAATTCGTCAAAAGAGCATTTTGTTCCTTCATCTAATTTAGATCCTATTGTTTCACGAATAGCTGTTGGTTGTTCATGGATTTCTTTTAGCATATAATCTTCATAACCTTCTTTTTCAGCACTAGAAGCATTCCATTCAATAGTTTGAACTTTTTTATCAATAGGTTTTAATTCTATATCATAGAATTTGATTTCATTTCTTGATAGAAGTGCAAATTCTAAATCATTTAATAAATAAAATTCTCTTGTAAAAGATAATATAGCTGGAATATCAGAAGAAATATAATTTTCTCCATCACCTTTACCAATAACTAGAGGGCTATCTTTTCTAACAACTATCATATTATTTATATCATATTTAGAGATAATTTCTAAAGCAAAACTTCCTTTTAAGTCTTTGCAAGCATTATTCACGGCTCTAAGTAATCTTAAGTCATCATTATAATTATCTTTACTATAATAATAATGAATTAGGTTTGGTATAATTTCTGTATCTGTTTGAGAATAAAAAGTATAGCCATTGTCTGTTAAAAACTTCCTTAATTCATTATAATTTTCAATAATACCATTGTGAACAACACTAAAACTTTCTGAATTATCAACATGAGGGTGAGAGTTTTCTTTAGATGGTTTTCCATGAGTTGCCCATCTTGTATGAGCAATACCAATAGTTCCTTCTAAATCGTCAATTCCTGGTAAATTATATAGATTTTTAACTCTTCCTTTATTTTTCATGATAGAAATGCTATTATTTTCAATTGTTGCAATACCAGCAGAGTCATAACCTCTATATTCTAATCTTAAAAGTCCATTAATAAGAATAGGACTTGCTTTTTTTGTTCCTATGTAACCTACAATTCCACACATAGTAAATCCTCCTTAAATTAATATAATATTATATGGAATTAAAAGCCATGCAAAATAAAGCTTAAATGTATAAATCTTTTGTTACAATATTACTTGATTTTTAGATTAATACTTTGACCTTAAGCAAAAGCCACTAAGGCACCCGCCGAAAAATTCGATAACCTTAGACCTCGTCAGCACTAAAGCTAGTGCTCTGGCGCTTAAATATATTTTAAAACTCCTTTCTTTTTTATCTGATTTTTGCATTTCTTTCAATTTACTTTATTATATTATATCAAAATATAAAAAGTTGCAACTACTAGATAAAATATTATTAATTATTATAATTTAATGATTTTATAAATCAATGTATTTTAAAAAACATTAATGTAATTATTATCCTTACAAGATATTGAATATAGTATCTTCTTATTATATAATAAATAAATGAGGAGGAAAAAGTAATGGAAAAAATAGGTATAGTAGTAGCAATGGATGAAGAAGAGAGTGCGGTTAAAGAATATATGCAAGATATAAAATTAGAAGAGAGTTATGAATTAGATTTTTATAAAGGAAAAATACAGGGAAAAGATTGTGTATTAGTACAAAGTGGAGTAGGAAAAGTAAATGCTGCAAGAACTACACAAATATTAATAGATAAATATAAAGTAAATAAAGTAATAAATGTAGGAGCAGCAGCTTCTATTAATCCTATGCTCAATATAGGAGATATTTTAATTGCAAAATATGTTGTACAGCATGATTTTGATATAACAGCATTTGGACATAGTAAAGGATATATAACAGGAGTTGGAAACAATATTAAATGTGATAGTGATTTTTTATATAAAATAGAAGAAAAAATAAAAAAAGAAAACGATAGTAGTGAAAAAAAGTATAATATAAAAACTGGAATAGTAGCAACTGGAGATGTATTTTGCTCAGAAATAGATATGAGAGATGAAATAAGGGGGACATTTAATGCAGATGCAGTTGATATGGAATGTGCTGCTATAGGACAGGTATGTTATTTAGATAATGTACCATTTATAGTAATTAGAGGGATTTCAGATACTCCAGATGGAAATAATGCAGAAACATTTGATAAAAATCTTAATCTTGCATCTAAAAGGTGTGCAGAAGTTCTAAGTGAAGTTTTAAAAAATACTATTTAAATTCTAGATTACAAAAATTGCAAGAAATAAACTAATAGATTAAATTTGTGGAAAATACTTGATTTTTTCTATTATTTATGATACAATTAAAATGTGTTTAAAAGAGAGGTGAAAACTTTATAATATGGAAAAAAGAGAAGTGAAAACAAGCTGGAAAGATTTATTAAAAGCTTTTATTAGTTCTGATAGTGAATCAGGGAAGCAAGAAAGTGAAGAAGAATTTAAATTTGATATAGAAAATAGAGAAATATTAGCAAGGTCAAGAAAAAATATAGAAAATTTGGAAACAATGTTCAAACGTCCAGATCTTAGCGTTAAAAATAAAGGACGTCAAGTAAGAAAACAAAGTAGACTTAAAACAAAAGCAAAAGAACAAACAATGGAAAATAGCACAAGGACGCCAGATAGAAATGATGAAGAAATAGAAAGATAAATACAAGAATTTTTAAAATTCTTGTATTTTATCTTGACAAATGGAAAAACTACCAGTATAATAATTATTGTCGTTTGATATGGCGAAGTAGCTCAGTTGGCTAGAGCATTCGGTTCATACCCGAAGGGTCATGTGTTCGAATCACATCTTCGCTACCAAAAGGTTATAAATTATTTTATAACCTTTTATTTTTTTGTAAAAATATTTATATCTTATATAAAAAAAGAAAAAGTGTTTTTCATAAACTAAAATTAATGTTTTATATAATATTAAAGAAAAAATAAAAAAGTAGTGATAATATTTCCATAGAAAGAGGTGAAAAAATGTTAGACAAAATCTGCACATTTTTAACCAATAAAATAAAAAAAGAAATGCCTGATGTAGATGATGAAAGAGCGGAAATTATAAATTATGGACTACAAAATATATTAGGAGAAATCCCGAAAGTATTTCTTGTATTTATAATTGCATATATATGTGGTATTTTTAAGTGGACACTATTTACATTTGTTGCACTATTTGTGTATAAAGGAGCTTCTGGTGGAGTACATCTAAAAACCCATTTAGGGTGTATTTTACTTACGACAGGTTTTTATTGTTTTATACCAGTTGTATCTCAATATTTTGAATTAGAAGGAATTATAAAATATATGGTGATTTTATTTGTTTGGGTTTTTGGAATGGTAATGATAAGTATATATGCACCAGCAGATACAGAAGCAGTTCCTATATTAGATTTAAAAGTAAAAAAGAAGAAAAAAATAGTATCATATATTAGTTTTTCAATAGGATTATTAGTGGCATTATTTATAAATAATCAAATGATAACAAATATATTAATACTAGGAAACTTTATTCAAACATTAACAATAACAAAAATAGTATATAAATTAACAAAAAGTAAATATGGATATGAGGTATATGGAAATACTTCATCAGAATCAGTATAGTATAAGATATTTACCGGTAATATTTTATATTAAATAAAGTTAAGGAGGAGATTTAAATGTTTAAATTTTTAGCAAAAACTGCAGAAAAATATGCTAAAGCAACAAATACTGCATGTCTATTTTTAGCAGTATTTCATCAACCAAAAATGCCAAAAAGCATGATAAAAAAAGATTAATTAAGAAAGCTTGGTAAAAATAGTATAATTTTTACTAATAAAATAGCTTAGAGGTTATATACATACAATCCAAAAAAGAAAGTAGATTAATCGCTACTTTCTTTTTAATAATAAATTTCTAATTGTTGAGAAAAATATTTATCTGTCTTAGATGTAAATAAATTTATATTATTATTTTTCTTAACTAATTTTCGAACTTCCCATAAACCAAGTCCTGTATGATTATTTTTACTAGAAACACCTTTTTCAAATATCTTTTCTGTATTAACATTTTTCTCTTTGTAAGTATTTTCAATTGTTATTATTTGTCTAGAATTTTTTTGATCATTTCTAAAATCTATATTTATAATTTTTTCATCACATTCACTACTTGCTTCAATAGCATTGTCTAAAAGTATTCCCAAAATTCTTGCAAATTCATATATTTTCATATGCAAAGTAGATAAATCTAAAAGAAATGTCATATTAACTTTTATATCTTTAGATTCAGCTTCTTGATATTTCTTTGTTAGCAAATTATAAATTCCATCATTATTAATGATATCAGGATTTAATAAATATAAATTATTTACTCTTTGACAATCATCTTCTAATTGAATGTAATAATCTTTCAAACCATTCATATCATTAGTTTTAATAAATCCACCAATAGTTGTAACTATGTTGTCAAAATCGTGTTTGAAAGCTCTAACATTATCATGCAAAATGCGTAAGCTTCTATTATATTCTGTAGCATTTTCTAGTTTTTGAGTTGTAAGTATTAGTTTAAATATTCTAGTTAAGCTGTAGATACTTATACCAAAATATGCAAATAGAGAAATAAAACTTAGGAAAGTAATAATTACTGGTAGAGTATCTATATAATAAAATAATGTTATTGATTGAATAATTATAGTAAATATTCCAAATAATAAATTTGTAATTATAATGATTTTGCTTTTCTTATCAATACTATCAGAAAACTGAAAACTAAAAATGTTTTTTCTTCTTAATATTATAATACAAAGTATTGTTATACTATACATAATGATAAGATAACAAAGTTTATAAATAAGAATGGAATTTAATTGTTCACTAGTAATATTTAACAATGTTATAAAAGGATTAGCTATCAAAATATTGATTAAATTGTAGATAGCTAAAGCCAAGATGCTAGAGATAAGACTCTTAAAAAATGGGTTTGAAAATATCAAATATTGTAATAGTGTAGTCATAAAATAATTTATAAATATGTTATAAGGATGAGGAATTATAAACATAGTAAAAATTCCTACTATCCAATTAATAGAAATGTAAATTATTCTTTGTTTTCTATTTGAAGATAAGTTCATAATAGAAAGAAATAAATACATAGTTAAAATAATTTCTACTATTAAAATGGGAACAGAAACTATGTTTACTAATTTAGTATTTGGAGTTGAAATAGCAGTCCAAATATTATTTAAAATCTCCATAATCTTTTAAAACCTCCATTAAGTCTGTTTTGTATTTAGGACCAATTTCACAAGCACTACCATCTTTAAAAGTAATAATACCAGAAACTGGTTCGACATCCTTTATTTGAGAAAGGTTAGCAATACAAGATTTATGGCATCTTCTATAATTATTTGGCAAAGTTTCGGAAATCTTTGCAAAAGAACTATAAGCATCATAATCACGAGATGAAGTGTGAAAAACAAGTTTCATTCCATCTCTTTTGATATATTGAATTTCAGATGCATCAATAATAGTATTTTTATTATCAATTTTAATGTATCTTTTTGGTTGTCCGTTAATGTCCTCAAATAATCTTGCTACTGTTTCCTCTAATCTATCATAGGTGATTGGTTTTGCGAGATAATCAAAAGTTTTAAACTTATATGCAACCATAGCATATTCTAGATGACCAGTAGTAAAAATGAGATAAGAATCTCTGTTAACTTTTCTTATAGTCTCAGCTAATTGCAATCCAGTTTTATCGGATTTAAAGTTAATATCAAGCATAATAACATCTACTTTGTTTTGACTCACGAAGTTCAACATATCTTTAGTAGTGCTTGATGTAAAGACTACAGAAGCATCGAAATTGTTCTTGGTAAAGATACTTTCAAGCATTTTTTCTAACTTATCTAAAATATTAATGTTGTCATCACATAATGCAAATCTGATCATAATATCACCTTCTTAAATAAATTATAAAAAAATAGGAAACAAAGTTCCCCTGACAAAAAGAAACAAAATACCTTTATTTTCCAAAAACAAATACAATATATGCCAAAATATCAACATTGTCAATAGAAATTTACAAAATTATCCAATTTCAAAAATTAACAATAATATTGATTTTTAAATAAAGTAAGGCATTTTATGGACATTTTTTATAAAAAGTGTTATATTATATATACTAAATCCAAAAGGATTTTAGTGTATATGCAAGTTGTAAACGAAGAGAACAGGAGAAAAAAATGTCAATCAAAATTTTTAAGGTGCTTCATCACAGAGAGTCTAAGAATGTATATGTTTTTGATGTTAAGTTGTATACAAGAAACAGTGATGGTAGCAGGCATGTAGTTGCAGAAGGAAGAGCTAGTGTAAACATTGAAAAAAAGCATGGCCAGTGTTCCGTCTTTGGTGAGAATTATACTCCCACAAAGGAGGAAATCAACCAGATTGTAACTGTGTGCTTGCAGAGAGCGGAGAGTCTTAAAAAGGAAGTTTTCGGCAAAGAGTAGTTCTTATTTAAACTTGTTACCCCTTATCTTTCAAATGAAAGGTAAGGGGATTTTTTTGTTCTACTTTCTTCTATATTTTCATAAAATTAAACTATATTAAAGGAGGACTGGATGAAAAGTAGAAAATTTAAAATCATATTTATAATTGTTTTAATAATAATTATTATTTTATTAAGTGAGGTTTTAATAAAACAATATGAGACAGTAGAAACAAGTGGAGAAGTGGTTTCTACTAAAAAAATAGAATGGGGAATAAAAAGAAATGAAAACCATGAGCAACCAGATGTAGGAAGTGAAAATAGAAAACTATTAGAAGAAAATAATGGAATATGTTTGGGAAATACTGATAAAAAAGTATTATATCTAACATTTGATGAAGGATATGAAGCAGGATATACATCAGAAATACTAGAAATATTAAAAGAAAATAACGTAAAAGCTACATTCTTTATTACAGCACATTATTTAAATACACAAGAAAGTTTAGTAAAACAAATGATAGATGAAGGACATATTGTGGGAAATCATACAGTAAATCATAAATCAATGCCAGATTTGTCTGAAGAAGAAATAAGAAAAGAAGTTATGGATTTACATACAGCAGTATATGAAAAATTTGGTTATGAAATGAAGTATTTAAGACCACCCAAAGGAGAGTTTAGTGAAAAAAGTATTAAATACACAAATTCACTTGGCTATAAAACAGTAATGTGGTCTTTTGCATATGAAGATTGGAATGAAGATAAACAACCAGATGAAGAAGTAGCAAAAGATAAGATAATAAATAATTTTCATAATGGAGAAATAATACTTCTTCATGGTAATTCAAAGACAAATACAAATATATTAGATAGTATTATAAAAGAAGCCAGAAATATGGGGTATGAATTTAAATCTTTAGATGAATTCGAGGAGTAGATGGATTATATGAAAAATAAAAAACAATTAAACAGAGTAGATAAGATTTTAGAACTTCCAAAAGAAGTGTATTCAAATGAACCTAAAGTTATAATAACAGGTTTTAGTGAATTAGTAATTGAAAACTTTAAAGGGATTTTAGAATATGAGGAATTTTTTGTAAGAATAAATACATATGTTGGAATAATAAATATCAATGGTTATAATCTAAATCTAGAAAATATGACAAATGATGATTTAAAAGTAAAAGGAAAAATTGAGAGTATAGAATTTGAAAGAACAGTAGATGAAGAATAAGGGAGAGGCTTATGTTTATTAAAATAATATTTAGTTATTTACTAGGTTTTTTAAAAATATCTATAGAAGGATATTATATAGAAAGATTTATAAATATTTGTAAAAATAAAAAGATAACAATTTGGAAGTTAAAAAGAAATAGTAGTATATCATTAATTTTAAATGTTAGAATAAATGAATTTAAAGATATATGTAAAATAGCTAAAAAAACAGGATGTAAAATAAAAATAAAAAACAAAAAAGGATTACCATTTTTACTGCATAGATATAAAAAAAGAAAGATATTTTTAATATTACTATTACTAATGTTAGTTATAATAGGTGTATCCTCACGTTATGTATGGAATGTGGATATTTCTATTGAAGATGATGAAGAATTAGTAAATATAAGAGAAGATTTAGAAGATGCAGGATTAAAAGTAGGAGTATTAAAAACAAAAATAGATACAAAAGAAATTATTAATCAAATAAGGTTGGAAAGACAAGATGTTGCATGGATAGGAATAGAAATGAAAGGAACCAATGCAATAGTAAGAGTTGTTAAAGCAGATGAGGCACCAGACGTTATAGATGAAGATGAGTATTGCAATATAGTATCTAATAAATCAGGAATAATAACAAAAATAAATGTACAAGAAGGAACTGCAAATGTAGAGGTAGGAGATACTATAAAGGAGGGAGATATTTTAATAAATGGTTGGATGGAAGGAAAATATACAGGTATTAGATATGTACATGCAAAAGGAGAAATAGAAGCAAGAGTATGGTATAGTAAAAGTAAAAAAATTTCATATAATCTTACGGAGGAACACTACACAGGAAATGAAGAAAATAAATATAGTATAAAATTTGGTAATTTTCAAATAAATTTTTCAAAAAAGTATTCAAAATTTAAAATTTATGATACAATAGAAACGGAAAACAAAATTAGACTATTTTCAGATTTTTATTTGCCAATTTCTATAGTAAAAACTACATATAAAGAAAAGGAAGAAACACAAAATACATATACGGTTGAAGAAGCTAAAAACATAGGGATTAAAGAGTTAGAAGAGGAATTGGAAGCGGAAATTGAAAATAAAGATAATATTGTGAATAAAAACATTAATACCTATGAGCAACCAGATGGAGTTGAAGTATATGTTACATATGAAGTGCTGGAAAACATAGGTACAAATGAAAAAATAGTGTTTTGAAGGGATGATAAAATATGGAAGAAAGAAGCCTTAGAATAGTTGGAACAGATAAGAATTTTTTTAATAAAATAACAAGTACGTTAACAAAAATATTAATACCTACTAGAATAGGAATTAATGGAATGTTAATTTCCATAAAAAGAAATAATCTCATAAAAGCATTTGAAAGTTATACACAAGATAATAATTATGATAATACTGAATTAGAAAAAAGATATGATTCAGCTTATGAAGCTTATCTTGATTCACTGGATAAATATGTTATAGATTCTGTTTATAAAAAAGTAAGAAATGGAACCGCATCAGAATTTGAAAAAGATGCAATGGCAAGATATTATGAAGTTACAAGTTTAAAAGAAAATGAGTATGTAGAATATAAATAAAGAAAAAAAAAATATTTATTAGAATTAGATTATGAAGGAATAAAAACGTCAGGAAAAGATAAATTAATTTCAAAATATAATAAATTTTATATTTCAAAAATGGATTCATTATATAAATCAATATTAAAAAATTATTCAATTAAAGTAGCAGATACAACTAATAAATATGATTCTACAAAAGAATGGATATATACAAAAATATTCCACACATTAGAAGATTATATACAAAATATATTGTCATTAAAAATAAATATTAATTATGATGAAAATTCAAATAATATAATTTCAGAATATGAAAAATATGAGTCTTATACAGTAGGAAAATTAGATACTAAAGATAATATAGAAAAAAATATGATTTTACTTGGAATAAGTAGAAAATTATTTACACATAGTCTTCCACTGATTGTTGCAGAACAATGTTATGAAAAATTATTGAAAGATGCAAGAGTATTAGTGCAAGACACAAAAATTGCAGCAAAAAGAGAAAAAATATATGGAATGTTAATTAATTTGATAGAAGATTATAATGTAAAATTATTATCTACAAAAGTATATTGGGAAACACCAAAACAGAGAGAAGAATATAAAAAGTTTTGGAATAATTATAAGCAAATCTCGAAATTAAAAGAAACAGATTTTATAGAATATGTAAAACAAAAAGAAATATTATTTATTAAAAATGATATATCTAAAATTCAGAACAGCAAAATAGATTACAGTAAAATAATAAAATATTATAAAAGAAAATTAGTAGATTATGGAGCAATGAAAGAACTTAAAAATTCATACAAATCTCAAGGGAAATATATTAAGGTTAAGAAAAAGGAAGTAGCATAATGTTTTTTGAGGTAGTTTATAAAGACATAGAAGAAAATAAAGATTATGAAAAAGTAATAGAGAAAGTATTAAATAAATGTTTTGAGGAAGAACACTTGCAAAATTCTAAATTATATATTACAGTGACATTAACAAATCCTGAAAATATTAGGAAAATAAATGAAGAATATAGAAATATGGATAGAGCAACAGATGTTCTTTCTTTTCCTATGTTTGAAAGGGACGAGTTAGAAGTAAAAATAAAGAATAATGACTTTGAATATGAGGATATACTGGGTGATTTAGTAATATCAATAGAAAAAGTAAAAGAACAAGCACAAGAGTATGGACACAGTTTTGAAAGAGAATTAAGTTATATGCTAGTTCATGGTTTTTATCATTTAATGGGATATGACCATATTAAAGAGGAAGATAAAAAAGAAATGAGACCAAAAGAAGAAAAAATATTGAATGATTTAAATATCTTAAGAAGATAGAGGAGGAACAATGGAAAAAGGTGGAGTTAAAATATTAATTGCTATATTAGTTGTATTGATTATTGCTGCTGGAGGTGTTTTAGCATATAAGATAATTCAAGATCAAGATAATGAAATTATAGAGCAGGTTGCTGTTGAAAACGAGGTATTGGTAGCAACAATTGAAGAAGAAAAAGAGGTTCAAATATTTAACGGAGATGATAGACCAATTGCTGTTATGATAGACAATCATGATGATGCTTGGCCACAAGCAGGTTTACAACAAGCGTATATGGTATATGAAATAATTGTAGAGGGTGGAGAAACAAGATTAATGGCATTGTTTAAAGGAGTAGACTTAGAAAAAATTGGACCTGTAAGGAGTGCAAGACATTATTTCTTAGATTATGCAATGGAAAATGATGCAATATATGTACATTTTGGACAAAGTCCACAAGCAGAAAGTGACATTAGTAAATATAGTATAGATAATATAAATGGTATTTCAGAAGATGGAACAACCTTCTGGAGGGTTAGTGATAAATATTCACCACATAATGCAGTAACTAGTATAGCAAATATATTGAAATCAGCAGAAAGTAAAGATTATAGAACAACATCTAGTGAAACATCTGTATTAAACTATGTGACAGATGAAGTAAACTTAGAGGATGGTCAAGAAGCAATTGAAGTTACAATACCACATTCACAACTTCAAACAGTACAATATTATTATGATGAAGAAAATAAAGTTTATGAAAGATATGCAAGAGGAGAAGAACAAGTAGACTGGGATACAGAGACTCCTATTACAGTAAAAAACATAATTATAACTTTCTGTGATAATTATACATTAAGTGACAGTGAGAACAAAGGTAGACAAGGACTAAAAAATATAGGAACATTTGATGGATATTATATTACAAATGGAAAAGCAATTCCTATTAAATGTATAAAAAATGCAAGAGATGAAAAAACTGTATATCAAGATTTGGAAGGAAATGTTATAAATGTAAATGATGGAAATACATTTGTACATATTTGTCCAACAGATGCAGATGTTGAAATAATAGGGTCAGCAGAAGAAACAACAACAGAGAATACTATTAATACTTAAAATAAAAATATAAGGAAGGTATAAAAATGAATGTTTATGATACAGCAAATATATTAGCAGGAGAAATAAAACAATCAGAAGAATATGTAAATTATAAAATGGCAAAACAGACTTTGAATTTAAATGCTTCATTAAAAGAAAAAATGCTTAAATTTGAAAAATTAAGATATGAATTTCAACTAGAAACAATGCAAACAGGTAAAAATAACGAAGAAAAATATAAAGAAATGCAAAATGAATATGCAGAGCTTATAAAAGATGAGGAAGCAAGAAGATTTTTTGATGCAGAAACTAAATTTAATATTCTAATTGCAGATGTAAATAAAATAATTGGTGAAGCAATTAGAGATGTAATGGAATAGTAAAGGAAAATAAATGGAATTTATAATAATTATAGTATTTGTAGTTTTTATTTCTATATTATTAGGATGGATATTTAGTTTTAACAAAAGTAAAATTTTAAAAATAGCTAAAAATGAAAAACTGGATGAAATAGCTAAAAAATATCCTTCTAATGTGGAAATTTGTAAAAAATACTTAAAGAAATTAAATAATGAAAATGTAAAGATAGAAGAAAATAAAGAAGCGGAAGCAAGTTTGTATATTGCAATAACAAATAAAATATTAATTGCAAATGTAAGTGATACATTTACTAGAATACAAACAATAGCACATGAATGTTTACATTCTATTCAAGATAGAAAAATACTAATTTTTAATTTTGTTTTTTCAAATATATATTTATTGTATTATATTGTGATATGTGTACTTGCATTATTTAGAATACTTCCATTAAGAATGATGTTTTTAACAATATTCTTATTACTTAGTTTAATTAATTATGTGGTTAGAATGTATTTAGAAAATGATGCTATGATAAAAGCGAGATTTTTAGCTAAGGAATATTTGGAAGATGAAAAAATATCAAATATAGAAGATATTAATGAAATGGTTAGAGGTTTTGATGATTTAAATAATTTAGGTATGAAATATATACATTATCAATTTTTCCTTAATTGCACAATAAAAATACTAATATTTTCTATAATATGTTTTTTAGTAAATTAAAATATAGAAATATAAATCTAAAAACGAGATACAAAAAAGTATCTCGTTAATTTATTCTTTTAATAATAAATTTAATATTTCTGGATAAATTGAATTTGCATGTTTGTTCCAATTATTTACAATTTTTTTTGCTCTTTCTCTAGAACCAACAAAAGTTCTTACTTCAAAAATTGTTTCATTATTTTCGACAATTTTACATTTTACTGTATAAGCATTTTCGTTTTTAGGGATAAATTCAGCAATAATAGAAGATTCATTTTCAATAGAAGCAAATTCTTTTTTAAATATACTATCTGCTTTTAATTTTAATAATCCTGGTAGAACATCTTTTGTAAGAATATATGCATTTTTTCCTTCAGTTGTAATTTTTACAACTGGTTCTTCTTCTTTAGTATAAGTGCCTACTAATTTGGAATCAATTAAATCTGTTAGTATTTGTTTAAAAAAGAAATAGTTAATATCATTTATAGAACTAATTAATTTAAACAAATCATCTTGTTTTATAGCATTATTTATAAGATTTAATACATATAGGATTAATACCTTATTTTCAGCCAAAGTAGTAGTATTATTTGAATTAGAACTCATAAATAGCACTCCTTACTTTGATTATTTTCTTTAAAAAGTATATCACAGTTTACACAAAAAGTAAAATATTTCAAAAAAATTAAAAAAATCCTTTAAAAACTGTAAAAATAATGGTATAATCCATCAGTGGTAGACAAAGTGAAATAATAAAAAATAAAAAAAGGAGTTGATTTTTATTATGAAAAAAGGAAAAGTTGTTTTAATAGGAACAGGAATGGTAGGAATGAGTATGGCTTATTCAATGCTTAACCAAGGAGGAGTAAATGAATTAATTTTAATAGATATTGATAAAGATAAAACTAAGGGAGAAGAAATGGACTTATCACATGGGTTACCATATGCACCACAAAAAATGGTAATTAAAGCAGCTGATTATGATGAATGTAAAGATGCACAAATAGTAGTAATAACAGCAGGTGTTGCTCAAAAACCAGGACAAACAAGATTAGAACTTGCAGAGGTAAATACAAAGATAATGAAACAGGTAACAGAAAGTATAATGGCAAGTGGATTTAATGGAATTATTATAGTTGCAAGTAATCCAGTTGATTTAATGACATATGTCGTAGCTGAAGTATCAGGATTACCAAAAAATAAAGTAATTGGTTCTGGAACAGTATTAGATACTGCAAGACTTCGTTATTTACTTGCAGATTATTTAAAAATATCTAGTAAAAATATACATGCATATATAATGGGAGAACATGGAGATTCTTCATTTGTTCCTTGGAGACATGCATATGTTGGATGTAAAAGAATAGCTGATGTTATGCAAGATAATAATTATCCAATGGAAGATTTGGAAAAAATACATAAAGGTGTTGTAGACGCAGCATATGAAATAATAGAAAAGAAAAGAGCAACATATTATGGGATAGGAATGGCTTTAAATAGATTAATAAAAGCAGTATTAAATAATGAAAATTCTATTTTAACAGTTTCTACATATTTAAAAGATGGACAATATGGGCAAGATGATATTTATATAGGAGTGCCAGCTGTTATAAATAGTTCAGGTGTAAGAGAATTATTAGACTTAGACTTAGCTGAAGATGAGCAAGCAAAATTAGATCATAGTTGTAAACTAATTAAAGAAATGAGAGAACAATCAATTGATAAAATCATTAAGGAATAATGAGAAAATACCCCTTTATTTTAGAAGGGGTATTTTTCCAAAAAATCTGAAAAAATTTTCCAAAATCTATTGACATAAGGTTTTAAAGTATGTATAATATATAAGCATGAATTAAGCGATGAAACTAAATGTGGCTACATCCTTACGGAAGTAGGGGTGGAGGGAACTTTAGTGGAGTATGTTATGGCAAAGACCAGGCGGTAAGAAATAAAAGCACTTATCCCAAAATTATCATGCACGTTTTGGGTTTTTATATAGGTGATATTCAAAACACCAGAGTGCGTTATAACTTGCCACGGTAATTTTGATAACAAATGTTGTTATCTAAGCAAAAATAATTAAATTAAAAGGAGGGAAAATTACAATGGCAAACACAGTAGCAACAAGTGAAAAAATTAGAATAAGACTTAAAGCATATGACCATGTAGTTTTAGATCAGTCTGCTGAAAAGATAGTAGATACTGCTAAAAAAACAGGAGCAAAGGTTTCAGGTCCTATTCCATTACCAACACAAAAGGAAATCGTAACAATTTTACGTTCTCCACATAAATACAAAGATTCAAGAGAACAATTTGAAATGAGAACACATAAAAGAGTAATCGATATTCTTTATCCAACACAAAAAACAGTAGATAGCTTAATGAAATTAGAGTTACCAGCTGGTGTTGATATTGAAATTAAATTATAATTTTTAATTTTTAGAAAAAACATTAAACCAAGCTGATATACATTTATTAAATGTAAATTCAAATATCAGCCAATAGTTAAGTTAGCTGTAGGAACGCAGTGACGTACAGATAACTTATGCGGTAAAAACGTATAGGAGGAATAAACAAAATGAAAGGAATTATAGGAAAGAAAGTTGGTATGACACAAATCTTTGATGAAAAAGGAAATGTAATACCAGTTACAGTTATTGAAACAGCAGGAAATGTTGTAACACAAGTTAAAACTATAGAAACAGATGGATATAATAGTATTCAATTAGGATATGGAGAAGTTAAAACAAAACATATCAACAAACCATTAGAAGGACACTTTAAAAAAGCAGGTGTTGAAAATAAAAAACATTTAAGAGAGTTCAGAACAGATGATGTTGCAAATTATAAAGTTGGAGACGAAGTAAAAGTTGATATATTTGCAATAGGAGAAAAAGTAGATGTTCAAGGAACTTCTAAAGGAAAAGGATTCCAAGGTGTTATTAAAAGACATGGACAACATAGAGGACCTATGACACATGGTTCTATGTATCATAGAAGACCTGGTTCAATGGGACAAAGATCAACACCAGGTAGAGTATTTAAAGGTAAAAAACTTCCAGGACATATGGGAAGAATAACAGTTACTATTCAAAATCTTGAAGTAGTAAAAGTAGATACTGATAAAAATGTATTATTAGTAAAAGGTAGTGTTCCAGGAGCTAAAGGAGCTATCTTAAAAGTAAAATCAACAGTAAAGGTAAGTAAATAGAAAGGAAGGAGGAAAAGAACATGCCAAAAGTAGACGTATATAATATAGAAGGCAAAAAAGTAAGTGATATTGAATTAGCAGATAGTGTATTTGGAATTGAGCCAAATGAGAACATTGTTCATAGTGTTTTAAAGAATTATTTAGCTAATCAAAGACAAGGTACACAAAGCACAAAAACAAGAGCAGAAGTTTCAGGTGGTGGTAAGAAACCATGGAGACAAAAAGGAACAGGTAGAGCAAGACAAGGTTCTACAAGATCACCACAATGGATTAAAGGTGGAGTTGCATTAGGACCAAAACCACGTTCATATAGATATACAATAAATAAAAAAGAAAGAAAACTTGCTGTTAAATCAGTATTAAGTTCTAAAGTATTAGAAAAAGAATTAACAGTAGTTGATAAATTAGAATTAAAAGAAATAAAGACAAAATCAATGGTAAATGCATTAGCAGCATTAAAAGTAGAAGGAAAAACATTAATAATCCTTCCAGAAAATAATAAAAATGTTGTAATGTCAGCAAGAAACATTAAAGGTGTTAAAACAATTTCAGCAAACAACATCAATGTATTTGATTTACTAAAATATTCAAATCTAATTTTACCAGTTGATACTGTTAAGAAATTAGAGGAGGTGTATGCATAATGTTACCAGAAGATATTATAATAGCACCAGTTGTTACTGAAAAAAGTAATGACGAATTACAAGAAGGAAAATATACTTTTAAAGTAAATAAGAAAGCAACAAAAGTTGAAATAGCAAAAGCTGTTGAAAAACTTTTTGAAGTAAAAGTATTAAAAGTAAATACAATGAAAGTAAATGGTAAAAATAAGAGAGTTGGTTACCATACAGGAAAAACATCAGATTGGAAAAAAGCAATTGTTACAATAGATACAAACATAGAAGAAAAATCATATTTAGCAAAAGGTGGAAAATCTGTTAAAGTAACAAAGAAATATAAAGATTCAATTGATGAATTTATGGGAGCTTAGACTTCTAAAAATTATCTGGAAAAAACCAGGAAAATAAATAATAAAAAGGAGAGAAAATAAAATGGCAGTAAAACATTATAAACCATATACACCATCAAGAAGAAATATGACATCTTCAGATTTTTCAGAAGTAACTAAAAAAACACCTGAAAAATCATTACTTGCAAAAAAGAAAAAACATGCAGGTAGAAACTCATATGGAAAAATAACAGTAAGACATCATGGTGGTGGAAATAGACAAAAATATAGAATTATAGATTTTAAAAGACAAAAAGATAACATGGAAGCAACTATAATTGGTATCGAATATGACCCAAATCGTAGTAGCAATATTGCATTAATTCAATATGAAGATGGAGAAAAAGCATACATAATAGCTCCACAAGGTTTAACAGATGGAGATAAAGTTTTATCTGGAGAAAATGTTGATATAAAACCAGGTAACTGTATGCCAATTAGTAGTATCCCAGTAGGTACTTTAATTCACAATATCGAGTTAAATCCAGGACAAGGTGGAAAATTAGTTAAAGCAGCAGGGCAAAGTGCTCAATTAATGGCTAAAGAAGGAAAATATGCTCATGTTAGATTACCATCTGGAGAAATGAGATTAATTTTAGCTAGATGTAGAGCAACTATTGGTGTAGTTGGTAATAGTGAGCATGAAAATATTAAAATAGGTAAAGCTGGTAGAAAAAGACATATGGGTATCAGACCAACAGTTAGAGGTTCTGTAATGAATCCAGTAGATCACCCACATGGTGGTGGAAATGGAAAAGCTCCAGTAGGACATCCTGGACCACTTACTCCATGGAGTAAACCAGCACTTGGATACAAAACAAGAAATAAAAATAAATTATCAAATAAATTTATTGTTAAGAGAAGAAACAGTAAATAAAGCTATTTTAAAAGTAGCTTAGTCAAAAAACAACCAAATGTGTTTTTTGACTTCCTTAAAAAAAGGAAAAAATAAAACTCTGGAAAGGAGGACATTTTAAATGTCAAGATCAAGCAAGAAAAAACCATTTGTTGAAGAAAGATTATTAAAGAAAATAGAAGCTATGAACCAAACTGGTGAAAAAGAAGTATTAAAAACTTGGTCAAGAGCTTCAACAATATATCCACAAATGGTAGGTCATACAATAGCTGTACATGATGGAAGAAAACATGTTCCAGTTTATATAGCTGAAGAAATGATAGGACATAAATTAGGTGAATTTGCTCCTACAAGAACATTCAAAGGTCATGCAGGAGACAAAACAACTAAAGTTAAATAGGAAATCAACCAAATGAGATTTATTAACATTTAGTTAAGGAGGGAAATAAAGTGCAAGAGCAAGAAACAGTTGTAAAAAATGAAGCAAGAGCAACTCTAAAATATGCTAGAATTTCAAGTAGAAAAGTAAAAATTGTAGCAGACTTAATTAGAGGTAAAAATGTAGATGAAGCTTTAGCAATTGTGAAATTCACACCAAAAGCGTCATCAGAAATTATAGAGAAATTATTAAAATCAGCCATAGCAAATGCTGAAAATAATCATGATATGAAACATGAAAGTTTATATGTAGCTGAAATTTATGCTAACCAAGGTCCAACATTAAAAAGAATTAGACCTGCAGCAAAAGGTTCAGCAGTAAGAATTAGAAAAAGAACAAGTCATATAACAATAGTATTAAAAGAAAAGGAGGCTTAAAAAAAGATGAGACAAAAAGTAGATCCAACAGGATTTAGAATAGGAGTTATTAGAGATTGGAATTCTAAATGGTATGCAGATTCAAAAAATTTTGCAGATTATTTAGTAGAAGATCAAAAAATCCGTAAATTTTTAAAGAAAAAATTATATCTTGCTGGAATTTCTAAAATTGAAATAGAAAGAACAGCTAAAGCGATAAAAGTTAATTTACATGTAGCAAAACCAGGTATCGTTATAGGAAAAGGTGGAGCAGGTGTAGAAAGTATTAAAGAAGAACTTAAAAAATTAATAGGAAAAGATGTTAATTTAAATATAGTATCAGTAGAAAATGTTGATACAAATGCACAGTTAGTTGCAGAAAATATTGCTAGTCAACTAGAAAGAAGAATTTCATTCAGACGTGCCATGAAACAATGTATGCAAAAATCTGTAAAAGCAGGTGCTTTAGGAATAAAAACAGCAGTATCTGGAAGATTAGGTGGAGCAGACATGGCTAGAACAGAGTTCTATAAAGAAGGAAATATACCATTACAAACTTTAAGAGCTGATATTGATTATGGATTTGCAGAAGCTGATACAACATATGGAAAAATCGGTGTAAAAGTTTGGATATATAAAGGAGAAATTCTTCCAGAGAAGAAAGTGGAAGGAGGAGACAAATAATGCCATTAATGCCAAAAAGAACAAAACATAGAAAAATGCAAAAAGGTAGAATGAGAGGAAAAGCAACAAGAGGAAATAAAGTTACAGATGGAGAATATGGAATTCAAGCTGTAACAGGAGCTTTAGTTACAGGAAACCAAATTGAAGCAGCCAGAGTTGCAATGACTCGTTATATAAAAAGAGGTGGTAAAGTTTGGATTAAAATATTCCCAGACAAACCATTAACAGCAAAGCCTATTGGTACTCGTATGGGTAAAGGTAAAGGAGCTCCAGAACGTTGGGTAGCTGTAGTAAAACCAGGAAGAGTAATGTTTGAAATTGCTGGGATACCAGAAGAAACAGCAAAAGAAGCCTTACGTTTAGCAATGAACAAACTACCTAATAGAACAAAAATAATAGCAAGAGAAACTGAAAAGGTAGGTGAAAATGATGAAGATAAATAAAATAAGAGAAATGTCTTCACCAGATTTAGAAAAAGAATTAGGTGAACTAAAAACAGAATTATTTAAATTGAAATTTAGTTTAGCTACACACGGATTAGATAATCCAATGAAAATAAAAGAAGTTAAAAAAGATATAGCTAAAATAAATACTGTATTAACAGAAAGAAAAATAGCAGAAAGTAAAAAAGCATAAGTAGGAAATTTATTTCCTTGATATTAATGAAAGGAGAAATCTAAATGGAAGAAAGAAATCTTCGTAAAGTTATGATAGGAACTGTATTATCAAACAAAATGGACAAAACAATTGTAGTAGCAGTTGAAAGAAGTGTAAGCCATAAAAAATATGGTAAAACAGTTAAAAGAACTTATAAATTAAAAGCACATGATGAAGAAAATGCTTGCCAAATAGGTGATAAAGTAAAAGTAATGGAAACAAGACCACTTTCTAAAGATAAAAGATGGAGAGTAGTTGAAATTGTAGAAAAAGCAATTGTAAAATAAGAAAGGAGGAACCATAAATGATTCAACAACAAACAAGATTAAAAGTAGCAGATAACACAGGTGCAAAAGAAATTATGTGTATCAGATGTTTGGGTGGTTCATATAGAAAAACATCTAACATAGGAGATGTAATAGTTGCTTCTGTTAAATCAGCAACACCAGGTGGAGTTGTAAAAAAAGGTGATGTTGTAAAAGCTGTTATAGTTAGATCTAAAAGCGGTTTAAGAAGAGCAGATGGTTCATATATAAAATTTGATGAAAATGCAGCAGTATTAATCAAAGATGATGGAACACCAAGAGGAACACGTATCTTTGGACCTGTTGCAAGAGAATTAAGAGAAAAGGACTATATGAAAATTCTTTCATTAGCACCAGAAGTTCTTTAAGCAATTAGCGAGAAATATTTTAAGTGTTTCGAGCCTTAAAAAATAAATTAATAGTGATATTTATGAAATGTTAAAAATAAAGGTAAAGAAAATTCGAAGAAAAGGAGGCAAACTCTAAATGAGAATAAAAAAAGGAGACAACGTTCAAGTTTTATCAGGAAATGATAAAGGAAAAAAAGGAGAAGTACTAGAGGTACTATCAAAAGAAGATAAAATCGTTGTTAAAGGCGTAAATGTTAGAAAGAAACATGTAAAAGCAAAACGTCAAGGAGACGAAAGTGGAATAATATCAATAGAATGTGCTATACCAAGTTCAAAAGTTAACGTAGTATGCCCAAAATGTGGAAAAGTTACTAGAGTTGGATATAGTATGGAAAAAGATCAAAAAGTTCGTGTTTGTAAGAAATGTGGAGCAAAATTAAAATAGAAAGGAGGATTTTTGCGTAATGGAAAAACTAAAAGAACAATATGAAAAAGAAGTAATACCAGCATTAATGAAAAAGTTCGAATATAAATCAGTTATGCAAGTTCCAAAACTAGATAAAATAGTAATAAATATTGGTTTAGGAGATTTAAAAGAAAATCCAAAAGCTTTAGAAAATGCAATGAAAGATTTAACTCAAATTACAGGTCAAAGACCAATAATAACAAAAGCTAAAAAATCAATTGCAGCTTTTAAATTAAGAGAAGGAGTTAACATTGGATGTAAAGTAACATTAAGAAGAGATAAAATGTATGACTTTGCTTATAAATTATTCAATGTAGCACTTCCAAGAGTCAGAGACTTTAGAGGAGTTTCAGAACATTCATTTGATGGAAGAGGAAATTATTCAATGGGAGTTAAAGAACAATTAATATTCCCAGAAATTGAATATGATAAAGTTGATAAAATAAGAGGAATGGATATTATATTTGTAACAACAGCAAAGACAGATGAAGAAGCCAAAGAATTATTAGCACTTCTAGGAATGCCTTTTAAAACAAAAAAATCTAAATAGGAGTTCAAATATATATTCAAATAATTAGTCAAATTAGTCAAAGGAAAGGAGTAAAACTATGGCTAAAAAATCAATGAAAATAAAACAAGCTAGACCACAAAAATACAAAACTAGAGAATATAATAGATGTAAATTATGTGGTAGACCACATGGATATATTAGAAAATATGGAATATGCCGTATTTGCTTTAGGGAATTAGCTCATAAAGGAGAAATACCAGGAGTTAAAAAATCAAGCTGGTAATAAAATAATGTAAGAAAAGGAGGTAAGTAATTAATGAACATTACAGATCCAATAGCAGATATGTTAACAAGAATAAGAAATGCAAATAGTGCAAAACATAAAACAGTTGATGTTCCAGCTTCAAAAATGAAATTAGGAATCGCTGAAATATTGTTTAAAGAAGGATATATTAAATCTTATGAAGAAATAAAAGATGATGCACAAGGTATCATAAGAATTACTCTTAAATATGATGAAAAAGGAACAAGAGTAATTGATGGTTTAAAGAGAATTAGTAAACCAGGATTAAGAGTATATGCAACAAAAGATGAATTACCAAGAGTTTTAAATGGTTTAGGTATTGCTATAATTTCTACATCAAAAGGATTGAAAACAGATAAAGAAGCAAGAGAATTAGGAATTGGTGGAGAAGTATTAGCTTATGTTTGGTAATTACTGAATTTATTAAGATTTTACTGATTATAAATTCAGTATGCAATGCAAAGAATGAACATTGTATACATTAAAAAGGAAGAAGGAGGGAGAACCTAACATGTCAAGAATAGGAAATAAACCTATTACAGTACCAGATGGTGTTGAAGTTAAAATAGATGGACAACACATTACTGTAAAAGGACCAAAAGGTACATTAGAAAGAGAAATACATAACAATATTTCTTTAGAAATGGAAGGAAATACAATTAAAGTTATAAGAGTAGATAATGAACCATTTAATAGAAGTTTACATGGTTTAACAAGAACTTTAATTAATAATATGATAACAGGTGTAGTTCAAGAATATAGTAAAGAATTACAAATTAATGGAGTTGGATATAGAGTTCAAAAACAAGGAAATAACTTAAATATGTCTTTAGGATATTCACATTCAGTAATATTTGAAGCACCTGCAGGAATTACTTTTGATGTTCCAAATCCTAATACAATTATTGTAAAAGGAATTGATAAGGAATTAGTTGGTCAAACAGCTGCTGAAATTAGAACTAAAAGAGCACCAGAAGTATATAGAGGAAAAGGTATTAAATATGCTGATGAAGTTATTAGACGTAAAGAAGGAAAGACAGGTAAATAGAATTTAGATATTTAAAATTAATATTACGAAGAAAGGAGTAATAGAGATGATAAAAAAGACAGATAGAAAAATGGAAAGAGCAAGAAGACATCTAAGAGTAAGAAGAAAAATATCTGGAACAGCTGAGAAACCAAGATTATGCATATACAAAAGTAATACAAATTTATATGTACAAGTAATTGATGATGTTGCTGGAAATACTTTAGTATCTGCATCTACATTAGATAAGGATGTAAAAAATAAACATGCTAATAAAGAAGCTGCTAAAGAATTAGGAACATTAATAGCTAAAAAGGCAGCAGACAAAAAAATAGAAACAGTTGTATTTGATCGTGGTGGATACATCTATCATGGAGTAGTAAAAGAATTAGCAGAAGCTGCAAGAGAAGGTGGCTTGAAATTCTAAGTATTCTGTTAGGAGCAAAACGACTTACAGATGCTAGAAAAAATCCATTCACATAAAAAAAATAATTAATTAATAAAAATAGATTGTAATTAATTAGATAAAAGGATATAATTAGATTATCAAAAAGGAGGGTAAACTAAAACCTATGGAAGAAAAAAACGAATTAAAAGAAAAAGTTGTTGCAATTAATAGAGTTGCTAAAGTTGTAAAAGGTGGTAGAACTTTTAGATTTAGTGCAGTTGTTGTTGTAGGCGACGAAAACGGACATGTAGGTGTTGGAAATGGTAAAGCAGCAGAAGTTCCAGATGCTATAAAAAAAGCTATACAAGAAGCTAAAAAGAACTTAGTTGAAGTACCTATTGTTGAAACAACAGTACCACATGAGTATGTAGGAACTTTCGGAAGTGCAAAAGTTTTATTAAAACCAGCTGAATTAGGTACTGGACTTATAGCTGGAGGAAGTGTAAGACCAGTTTTAGAATTAGCAGGATATAAAAATATAAGAACAAAAGTTATTGGAACAAATAATCCAAGAAACGTTGTTTATGCGACACTAGAAGGATTAAAATCAATGATGACAGTTGAACAAGTTGCTAAAAAAAGAGGTAAAAAAGTAGAAGAGATTTTATAATTTTAGTAATTTAAATTTCTTGTAAGTTAAGAAGGAGGTGCAAGACTTAAATGAAAATAGACGAATTAAAACCAGCTGTAAAGAAAGTAAAAAGAAATAGAGTTGGTCGTGGTATAGGTTCTGGTAATGGAAAGACATCAGCTAGAGGACAAAAAGGACAAAAATCTAGAAGCGGTGGAGGAGTAAGACGTGGATTCGAAGGTGGTCAAACTCCATTATTTAGAAGATTACCAAAAAGAGGATTTAACAATATTCATAACAAAACTTATACAGAAGTAACATTAAAAATGCTTAATAAAGTAAAAAATACAGATGTTACTGCTGAGAGTTTATTAGAAGAAGGCATTATTGGAAAAATTAATGATGGTATTGTTATTTTGGCGACAGGAAAATTAGATAAAAAAATAAATATTAAAGCTAAAAGATTTACAGCAAAAGCAAAAGAAGAAATTGAAGCTTTAGGCGGAAAGGCTGAGGTGATTTAATTGTTTAAAACAATAAAAAATGCGTTGAAGACACCTGATGTAAGAAAAAGATTATTATATACTTTACTATTAATCGTTGTGTTTAGATTTGGATGTTATATAACAGTACCAGGAGTTGATAGCATAGCTTTAAATGAAGCAATGGGTGAAACTGATGGAATAGCTGGATTAATTGATATGATTTCAGGAGGTGCTTTCTCAAGATTTTCTGTTTTTGCTATGTCAATCAGTCCTTATATTACAGCATCTATTGTAATTCAATTACTTGCTATGATTATTCCTTCATTAGAAAAATTGACTAAAGAAGGTGGAGAAGAAGGAAGAAGAAAGATAAATAGATATACAAAAATATTAACAATAGTACTTGCTTTAGTTGAAGGAATTGGTATTTATTTATCTTATCAATCATCAGGAATATTTGTAGATAGTAGTTTCTTAACTGGGCTATTAGTAGTTGCAGGTTTAGTTACAGGTACTGCAATTCTTATGTGGCTTGGAGAGCAAATCACGTCTAAAGGAATAGGAAATGGAATTTCATTATTAATTTTTATAGGTATTATTTCAGGACTACCAAGTCTAGTAACAACGCTATGGGAATTAATTATAACAGATGCAGGATTTAGCACAACAGGATTATTATTATCATTAGGAATTATAATTGGAGCAATTATTTTAGTTTCAGGAGTTGTACTTGTACAACAGGCGGAAAGAAGAGTACCGGTACAATATTCTAAAAAGGTAGTTGGAAGAAAAATGATGGGTGCACAAAGTACACACATTCCATTAAAACTTGCTATGGCAGGTGTAATGCCAGTTATCTTTGCAAGTAGTTTTATGACATTCCCAGCTATGATAATACAAATATTTGTATCAGATATATCTAGTCAAACAGGATTTTTAGCAGGACTATATAAATTCTCAATTGCTACATCAACATCAAGTGTACCAATTGGATATTCTATAGCAAATGCAATTGTATATTTATTATTAATTATTGGATTCACATTTTTCTATACTTATGCTACATTTAATCCAGCAGAAGTATCAAACAATATTAAGAAAAATGGCGGATTCATACCAGGTATAAGAGCCGGAAAGCCAACAACAGATTATTTATCATCAATAATATCAAAACTTACATGGTTTGGAGGATTATTCTTAGCATTGATTGCTATTATACCAATGTTATTAAGATTTACAGATTTAAATATTGCATTTGGTGGTACATCAATATTAATCGTTGTAGGTGTAGCTTTAGAAACTGTTCAACAATTAGAATCTCAATTAGCAATGAGACACTACAAGGGATTTTTAGAATAAAATATAAGGGGACGGATTTTATTATACAAAAGACGTCCCAAAATCTTGTTTTAATAATTTTTATCATATTTATTATTAAAAAATATAATAAATATGATAAAGATTATTATAATAATCTAAAAACAAAAGTAGAGGAAGTGTTAGAAAAATGGTAATTATTATGCTAGGAGCACCAGGGACTGGTAAAGGAACAATTGCAGGTATATTGATGGAGAAATTAAATATACCACAAGTATCAACAGGAGATATTTTTAGAAAACATATGCAAGAAAAAACAGAATTAGGAAAATTAGCAGAGAATTATATATCAAAAGGAAAATTAGTACCAGATGATGTTACGATAAAATTAATTAAAAATAGATTAGAAGATGATGATGTTAAGAATGGAATTATATTAGATGGTTTTCCAAGAACAGTAAAACAAGCAGAAGAATTAGATAAATTATTAGACCAAAAAAATAAGAAAGTAGATTTAGTAATTAACTTAAGTACTCCAGAAGACGAAATTGTAGAAAGAATAGTAAATAGAAGAATTTGTTCAAATCAAGACTGTAAAACAGTATATAATTTAGTATTAAATCCACCAAAACAAGAAGGTATTTGTGATAAATGTGGATCTAAATTGATACAAAGAAAAGATGATAAACCTGAAACCGTTAAGGCTAGATTTAATAGTTATATAGAGCAAACAAGTCCACTTGTTGAATATTATGATAAAAAAGGTAATTTGTATTCAGCAGTAGTTAGTAAATCAATAAATAAACTTGGAAAAGATGTTGCAGAAGATGTTATAAGATTTATTGAAGAAGGGAAATAGGAGACAAGAAAGATGGTAACAATTAAATCAAGAAGAGAAATTGAATACATGAGAGAAGCCTGTCGTGTAGTTGCTGTTATGTATAGAGAATTAGAAAAAGAAATAAAACCAGGCATGACAACTTGGGATATAGATGTGTTAGCAGAAAGAATAATACGAAGAGAGGGAGCAATTCCGGCTGAAAAAGGCTATCCCTCAGGAATAAAAGGCGTTCCACCATTTCCTGCATCTATTTGTATATCTATAAATGATGAAATAATACATGGAGTTCCTTCAAAACATAGGGTAATAAAAGAAGGAGATATTGTAAGTGTAGATACTGTAGCACTAAAAAATGGATTTAATGGGGATGCAGCAAGAACTTTTATGATAGGTAATGTATCAAAAGATGCAAAAAGATTAGTAGAAGTTACTAAACAAGCATTTTTTGAAGGAATCAAATATGCAAAACCAGGTAATAGAATTGGCGATGTATGTCATGCAATAGGTGAATTTGTACATTCAAATGGATATTCTGTTGTAAGAGAGTTTCAAGGACATGGAATAGGTAGAGAAATGCATGAAGATCCAGGAATACCAAACTATGGAAAAGCTGGAAGAGGAATAAGATTAGAGCCAGGTATGACTCTAGCAATAGAGCCTATGGTAATTCAAGGAAAACCAAACATTCTAGAGCTTGATGATGGTTGGACAATTATAACAGAAGATGGAAGTTTGGCAGCACATTATGAAAATACGATTTTAATTACAGAAAACGACCCAGAAATCTTGACAATTCTATAATCATGATGTATAATATAGTAGTTATTATGCGACCAATTTTGCATAAAAATGTAAAACTCTTAAAAATAGGAGGGAAAAAATTGGCAAAAGAAGATGTAATTGAAGTTGAAGGAAAGGTAGTAGAAGCACTACCAAATACAGTTTTTAAGGTAGAACTAGAAAATGGACATCAAATACTTGCTCATATATCTGGTAAATTAAGAATGAATTATATAAAAATATTACCAGGTGATAAAGTAAAAGTAGAACTTTCACCTTATGATTTAACAAGGGGAAGAATTACTTGGAGAGCAAAATAATAAATAGATTAACCCAAAAGATATATAAGGCAAAGCCAAGGAGGTGCTATTAAAATGAAAGTAAGACCATCAGTAAAACCAATTTGCGATAAATGCAAAGTAATAAAAAGAAAAGGGGTTATTAGAGTAATTTGTGAAAA
>CAZQTH010000010.1:0-40868 GCA_964596175.1 uncultured Clostridium sp.
ATATACAAAGTGGAATAGCACAAGATGGAAGTATAGTACAAATGTATGAAGGAAACGAAACTAATGCACAGAAATTCAAATTTGAAGAAATAAAAGAAGATGATGATGAAATAGTAGGAGAGAAGACAATAGAAGAAGGAACATATTACATAGAGTCATCACTAAATGAGTCAATGGTATTTGATATAGAAAGTAGTTCACAGTCAAATGGAGCAAAAGTACAACTATGGGGAAAATCAGAATTATCAACAGATAACCAAAAATTCAAAGTAACATATAATGAAGAAGGATATTATGAAATAGAAGCGGTGCATTCAGGAAAAGTATTAGAAGCAGTAGGAACAGGAATAGAGCAAAATGATGAAAATGGAAGTGATACCCAAAAATGGATAATAGAAGATGCAGGAGATGGATATTATTATCTAGTATCAAAAGATAGTGGTTTATATGTTGAAGTAGTAGGAGGAGTAGCACAAGACGGAAGTTCACTACAAATGAGTGAAGGAAATAAGAGTAGTGCACAAAAATTTAAATTTGAAAAAATAGAACTAGGAAAGACAATAGAAAACGGAAGATATTATATAGCATCATCATTAAATGAAGAGATGGTATTTGATATAGAAAGTAGTTCACAGTTAAATGGAGCAAAATTACAATTATGGGGAAAATCAGAATTATCAACAGATAACCAAAAATTCAAAGTAACATATAATGAAGAAGGATATTATGAAATAGAAGCGGTGCATTCAGGAAAAGTATTAGAAGCAGTAGGAACAGGAATAGAGCAAAATGATGAAAATGGAAGTGATACCCAAAAATGGATAATAGAAGATGCAGGAGATGGATATTATTATCTAGTATCAAAAGATAGTGGTTTATATGTTGAAGTAGTAGGAGGAGTAGCACAAGACGGAAGTTCACTACAAATGAGTGAAGGAGATAAGAGTAGTGCACAAAAATTCAAATTTGAAGAAGTAGTAGCAGAAAAGACAATTGAAGATGGAAAGTATTATATAGCATCATCACTAAATGAGTCAATGGTATTTGATATAGAAAGTAGTTCACAGTCAAATGGAGCAAAGGTACAGCTATGGGGAAAATCAGAATTATCAACAGATAACCAAAAATTTGAGGTAACATATACTGACGAAGGATATTATGAAATAAAGGCAGTGCATTCAGGAAAAGTATTAGAAGCAGTAGGAACGGAAATAGAACAAAATGATGAAAATGGAAGCGATACACAACAATGGATAATAGAAGATGCGGGAGATGGATATTATTATCTAGTATCAAAAGATAGTGGATTATACATTGAGGTAGCAGATGGAATAGCACAAGACGGAAGTACATTGCAAATGAGTGAAGGAGACAGTAGTAGTGCACAAAAATTCAAGTTTAGTAAAGTAACTGCTTCAAACTTTGAGGATTTAGATGAATCAAAATATCCTGGATATAAAGAATTATTAGAAGAGTTACAAGAACTACATCCTAATTGGATTATAACAATAGATTATACAGGGCTTGATTGGAATACAGTTATTGATAACGAAGATCAATTAGTATATAATTCAGATGGTAGTGTAAGTGCAAAGAGTTTGACACAATATACAGGAGAATGGAGAACAGATGATACAACAGAATATGAGTCAGGATGGTATAGAGCATCTAGAGCAGCAATTGAATATATGATGGATCCAAGAAATAGTTTGGATGATGAGTATGTATTCCAATTCCAAGATTTAACATCAAGTGCAGGTACATATTCAGATATAGCAAATATGATATCAGGAACATTCTTAACAAAATATGAAGAATCTGGAATTACAACAACAGATAGTATTATAAATACAATATTAGCTAGTGCAAGTTCTTATAATATTAGTCCATTCCATTTGGTGTCAAGAATGATACAAGAACAAGGTACTGATGGAGGTTCTTTAAATGGATATTTATATAATGGAAGAACAGTATATAATTTATTTAATATAGGAGCTACTAATTCATCTACCGCCTCAGCAATAGAGAATGGAGCAGCATATGCATATAATCAACACTGGTTTACACCAGAAACTTGTATTGAAGGAAGTGCTAGTTTCTTATATACAGATTATTTATCAAGAGGACAAATAACATTATATTATCAAAAATATAATGTAGTATCTGAACCATATTATACTCATCAATATATGACAAATATTAGAGGTGCAAATGATGAAGGGCAAAGAATAGGTAAAGAATATAAAGAAAATGGTTTAATTGATAGTCAATTTGAATTTGTAATACCAGTATATGAAAATATGCCGACTGAAGCTTGTCCAAGACCAGCAGAATAATCAAATAAAATAAAAAATTATAACATTAAGTAATAGGATTGATGAAACTATATGAAAAGAATTACTGTTTTATCAATTCTGTTATTTTTTTTGAAACTGGGAAAATATTTCACAATAATTATATTGAAAAAAGTAGAAAGATATAATAAAATATAAACATATATAGAAGAAAAAATAAAGTAAAGCTAGCATAGATTTAAGAGTAATTTGATATAAATAAAAAAGGAGGATAGCACATTTTTTACTATAAAAAAGGCAGAAAGAGTTTTTTGTGCAGAGCAAATTTATGAAAAATGTAATAAAAAAGATAAATTTTTTAATAGTATTTATAATTATAGCTATATTGATAATAATAACTTTTTCAATATACATACTAAATAATGCAATGCCTAAAAGAAAAGAGCTAAATTTTAATAATCTATCAGAAGAAATAGTGATTAATAATAGCAAAGTGGAAAATCTATCAGGAAGGGTTTCTATTTATTTCGATACAAAAGCTGATATCTTTAAAGCATATGATTATTATAGTTACATATCAGGAGAAGGTCATGGGGAAAAAATATTTTTGAAAACATATTTAATTCCAGAAGACGAAGATAGTTGTTATGAGATAAAGTCATTTTGCTATGACTATTCAGATAGTGAAAATTTGAAATTTATAGCATCCTATTATGAAAATTTTTTAGATGATAGCAAGAAATATAAATTAGCAATTTATGTTATAGACACAGATATGTGCTATATAACAGATATAGAAATATGAGGGGGATGAGATGTGAAAAACAAAAAAACAAAGTTATATAGTCTATTATTTAAAGTTATAATAACAACTATTTTTGGAATTGCAATGTTTTGTGTAACTGAATATATTATGACAGACGATGATACTGTGTATTCTAAAGTATTTAATAGTTTTGAAACATTTGTATCTTGGGCTTGGGAGTTTTATAATATTTGGAGTGGAAGAGTAATAACATCAGCACTTTCAAATATATTCCTAAGGATGCCACTGGTTGTTTTTAGAATATTCAATATAGTAGTTCTTATAACTGGAATAATAGCTATCTATAAGATAATTAAATCTTTTGTGAAAATAGATAATATAATAGTAGATAATCTCATATATATAAGTTTGTTTTTGCTATACTTTGTTATCCCAGAAGACGTTGTTCAATACAGTGTTAAATGGGTAACAGGCTCATTTAATTACTTATGGCCAGCTGCATTTATGTTTGTAGCAATGATACCATTTGTAAAAAGATTTAATGAAGAAAAAGATGAAAATGAAGGCAATAAGTTTTTTATTATATACATATTATCAGATTTTATAGCTTGTTTTGCAGAGCAAACTACATTGGTTTTGTTAACTATTGGAACACTAGTTATTGGATATTCTATTATTCGTAAGCAAAGAATAAATAAATTACTTATTGCACATTATTTAATAATATTAATATTGACAACAATAGAACTTGCAGCTCCTGGCAATTTTGTTAGGTTTGAAGCTTCAACATTAAGAAGATTTCCAACGTTCAATATGTTAAATGTAGGGGACAAGTTGATTCAGGGAATAATATGTTTAGCAAATCAATTATTAACAAATGATAATATATTAATGCTTATTTTAACTGTGATTATTGCAATAACAAACTTAATAAAAAATAAATCTGTTGTAGTAAAAATATCATCTTGTATACCAGCTATTTATTTTTTAGGAATCAGGATATGTTCAAAATTAGGGATTGGAGAAACTATTATTTATAATCTACCTTTTTGGGGAAAAGAATATATATATGGTTTAAAGATTTTTATTCCTTTAATAGTATTTGTTATAATGTTATGGTTAATTACAGAATTAATTGCAAGTTCTTTTAAAGATGTTAAAAAGGGGATTGCCACATCTATTATATTTCTTGGAAGCATAGCGGCATCATTGACAATTAGTTTTTCACCAACTATCTATGTTTCAGGTGCAAGAACGTATTTTTTAGGAGATTTACTTTTTGTACTAGTAATAGGAATAATGTTAGCGAATTTATTTGAGTTTAGAAAGGTTAAAAAACAAAAACGAAGCAAGTATATTTTATATGGAGGAAATTATGAAAAAAGAAAAATGTTTTAAAATTTTATTATGCATATTTATATTGTTTATAGTAGTATTTAGTAGTTTAACATATGCTGAGGAAAATGATATTAATTATATGAATCAGAATGAAATAACAGAATTGGCAGAGGTAGCAGAGATAATAGTTGAATATGATTATGATGAACAAACAAATCAAGTGACAGTAAAAATAGTATCTAATATGGAATTACAAGATACAAAGCCAACATGGACATTAAGTTCAGATAAAAAAACATATACAAAAGTATATACAGCAAATGAATCATATAGTACGCCAGTAGTTGATATAAATGGAAATACAATAACTGTAGATATAAATGTAACTCAAATAAGGGCAGCACAGATAACAGTAGAATATGAATATGATGAAACAACAAATGAAGTAACAGTAAGTTTAATATCAAATACGGAATTACAAGATACAAAGCCAACATGGACATTAAGTTCAGATAAAAAAACATATACAAAAGTATATACAGCAAATGAATCATATAGTACGCCAGTAGTTGATATAAATGGAAATACAATAACTGTAGATATAAATGTAACTCAAATAAGGGCAGCACAGATAACAGTAGAATATGAATATGATGAAACAACAAATGAAGTAACAGTAAGTTTAATATCAAATACGGAATTACAAGATACAAAGCCAACATGGACATTAAGTTCAGATAAAAAAACATATACAAAAGTATATACAGCAAATGAATCATATAGTACGCCAGTAGTTGATATAAATGGAAATACAATAAATGTAAATATAGATGTAACTCAAGTGATAGTTGCAGAGATAACAGTAGAGTATGACTATGATGAAGTTATGAATCAAGTGACAGTAAGTTTGGTGTCAGATATAGAATTACAAGATACAAAACCCACATGGACATTAAGTTCAGACAAAAAAACATATACAAAAGTATATACAGCAAATGAATCATATAGTACACAAGTAGTTGATAAATATGGAAATACAATAACTGTGGATATAAATATAACTCAAATAGAGAAAATGGAAATAACAGTAGAATATTATTATGATGAACAAACAAATCAAGTGACAGTAGAAATAGTATCTAATATGGAATTACAAGATACAAAGCCAACATGGACATTAAGTGAAGATAAAAAAACATATACAAAAGTATATACTGTAAATGAAACATATACAACACAGGTAACAGTTTTAAATGGAACTGTAGTAGATGTGAAGATAGAAGTAACTCAAATTGATGATAAAGGACCAGAAATTGAAGTTGAATATATATATAATTCTGATGATACTATAACAGTTAATATGTATTCAAATGAATTGTTAGCAGATACAAAGCCAACGTGGACTTTGAGTTCAGATGGAAAAACTTATACAAAGATTTATAATGGTGATGAAGATTATGAAACTTCTGTTTCAGATATTTATGGTAATGAGACCATAGTAAAAATAAAAATCAAGACAAAATCTTATACATATACATATGACAATGGATTAAATATAACAGTAAAATATTTATATGATTCTAATGAAGTTGTAACAGTATACTTGGTATCTAATGTTGAATTTAATGATACGAAACCAACATGGACTTTAAGTGAGGATGGAAAAACTTATACAAAAGAGTACACAGAAAATGAAATTTATACAACTACAGTAGAAGATATAAATGGAAATCAAGCTACTGTCAACATTATTGTTAATATGTTTGAAAAAAATACATATCAAGGTATAGATGTAAGTTATTATCAAAATACTATTAATTGGATAGAAGTAGGTACTTCTGATGTGGATTTTGTTATGATTAGAGCAGGTTATAGAGGATATGGTACAGCAGGGACTTTAGTAACAGATACACAGTTTGCAAAAAATGTAATGGGAGCTAAAGCTAATAATATTGATATAGGATTATACTTTTTTACACAAGCAGTAACAGTAGAAGAAGCAGTAGAAGAAGCAAATTATGTGTTAAATTTGATAGATATGTATGGAGTAGATGTAAAATATCCAATTGCAATAGATACAGAATATTCAAATTCAGCAGCAAATGGAAGAGCTGATGGATTAGATGTAGCAACAAGGACAGCAATATGTAAAGCTTTTTGTGATACTATAAGAAATGCTGGATATACACCAGCTGTTTATGCAAGTAAAAACTGGTTTTATAATATGTTAGATTTTAGCCAATTGAGTGATTATGATATTTGGCTAGCACATTATACAACAGAAACAGATTTTGAATATACTTATGATATTTGGCAATATACTAGTCAAGGTAGTGTTAATGGAATAGTAGGAAATGTAGACAAAAATATATCTTATAAAAAATATTAAAACCAAAAAAGTACAAGAAACCCTTGTACTTTTTTTATTTAAATGATATGATATAGGAGTATTTGGGGATAAAATAAAAGTTTTGTCAAAATAGGAGGTATATTAAATGAAAATATTAATAACAGGAGCAAATGGAATGCTTGCAAAATCTGTAAGAAAAAGATTAGAAGGAAATGAATTAATCTGTACAGACGTAGAAGACTTAGACATAACAAATGAGGAAGCTGTATTAAAATATGTAACAGAAGTAAAACCAGAATATATAATTAACTGTGCAGCATATACTGCTGTAGATAAAGCAGAAACAGCTGGAGAAATAGTAGAAAAAATAAATGCTGATGGACCAAGGAACTTAGCAAAAGCAGCAAAAGAAAATGAAAGTGTACTAGTACATGTAAGTACAGATTATGTATTTGGTGGAGACTTGGATATAGAAAAAGATTATAAAGAAGATGATTCTAAAAAACCAGTTACAGCATATGGAATAACAAAATTACATGGAGAAGAAGCAATTGAAGAAAATACAGAAAAATATTATATATTTAGAACAGCATGGTTATATGGTGATGGAAATAATTTTGTAAGAACAATGCTAAAATTGGGAGAAACAAAAGATGAGCTAAATGTAGTTTCAGATCAACATGGAAGTCCAACATATGCAGAAGATTTAGCAAACTTTATAGGAGAAGCAATAGAAAAGAAAATACCATATGGAGTTTATAACGCAACAAATGAAGGATATACAACTTGGTATGATTTCACAAAAGCAATATTTGAGTATGCAGGAATTACTTGCAAAGTAAATCCAGTAACAACAGAAGAATATATTGAAATGATGAAAATTACTCAAGCTAAAAGACCAAAAAATTCACAAATGTCAAAAGAAAAATTAAAAGCACAAGGAATAAAAGTACCAGAATGGGAAGATGCTTTAAAAAGATATTTAAAGACAGAAGGTAAAATGTAAGAAACAAAATAAAAAATGAGAAAGGAAGATAAATATGAAAAATAGAAAAGGAATAGTTTTAGCAGGAGGAAGTGGAACAAGATTATATCCATTAACAATAGCAATATCAAAACAAATAATGCCAGTATATGATAAGCCGATGATATATTATCCAATATCAGTACTAATGGAATCAGGAGTGAAAGAGGTACTAATCATATCAACACCAAGAGACATAGTAACATTTAAAGAGTTACTAGGTGATGGTTCACAATGGGGAATGAGTTTTGAGTATAAAGTTCAAGAAAAACCAAATGGACTAGCTGAAGCATTTATTATAGGTGAGGAGTTTATAGGAGATGATAATGTTGTTATGATATTAGGAGACAACATGTTTTATGGATCTCACTTACCAGAAATATTGAAAAGAGCAAATGAAAGAGAGAATGAGTCAACAATATTTGGATATTATGTAAAAGACCCAAGAAGATATGGTGTTGTAGAAATTGATAGCGAAGGAAAAGCAATATCAATAGTAGAAAAACCAGAAGTGCCAAAATCTAATTATGCAGTACCTGGACTTTATTTTTACACAAATGATGTTGTTAAAATTGCAAAAACAATAAAACCATCAGCAAGAGGAGAGTTAGAAATAACATCTATAAACGAAGAATATATGAAAATGGGAAAATTAACAGTCGAAAAATTAGGAAGAGGAATGACTTGGTTTGATACAGGAACACATGATGCTTTAATAGAAACAGCAAGTTTTGTTCAAACAATAGAGAAAAGACAAGGAATGCAAGTGTGTTGCCCAGAAGAAATTGCATATAAAAACAAATGGATAACAAGTGAAGAATTACTAGAGCTATCTAAAAAATACATGAAAACAGACTATGGAGTATATTTAAGGGATTTAGCAGAAAATAGATTTGGAGAAGAATAAAGGAAGTTAATAAAGGAGAAAAAATAAAATGGGAAAATTTAAGAAAATTGATACAAGTATAGAAGGAGTTTGCGTTATAGAGCCAACAGTATTTGGTGATAATAGAGGATATTTCATGGAAACTTATAGTAAAGCTGATTTTGAAGAATTAGGATTAAACTATGATTTTGTACAAGATAATCAATCAAAATCAAAAAAAGGAGTATTAAGAGGTTTACACTTCCAAAAAGAAAACTCACAAGCAAAATTAGTAAGAGTAATAAAAGGTGAAGTTTTTGATGTTGCTGTAGATTTAAGACCCGGAAGTAAGACATATGGCAAATGGGAAGGTGTTAGACTTTCAGAAGAAAATAAAAAAATGTTTATGATACCAAGAGGTTTTGCACATGGATTTTTAGTATTATCAGATGAAGCAGAATTTACATATAAATGTGATGATGTATATAATCCAAGTGCAGAAGGTGGTCTTGCTTGGAATGATAAAGATGTAGGAATTGATTGGCCTTTAGGAGATTTAAAAGTAGAAGATTTATTAACTTCCGAGAAAGATTCAAAATGGCCATCTTTAGAAGAATTGAGAAAAACAGATTTATTTAAAAATTTATAAAAGATAGGAGAATGAAAATGAGTAAAAATATATTAGTAACTGGAGCAGCAGGTTTTATAGGAGCGAACTTTGCAGAATATTTTGTAAATAAACATCCAGATTATAATGTGGTTGTTGTAGATAAACTAACATATGCAGGAAATATGGATAATTTAAAAAATGTAATTGATAAAATAGAATTTGTACAAGCAGATATCTGTGATTTTGAAAAAATGAAAGAAATATTTGATAAATATGATATAAATGGAGTAATACATTTTGCGGCAGAATCACATGTAGATAATAGTATAAAAACACCATTTGTATTTACAAAAACAAATGTCTTAGGAACACATACATTATTAGAAACAGCAAAACAAAAATGGGGAGAAGGTTCTGAAAACAAATTTGTACATATATCAACAGATGAAGTATATGGGGCATTAGGAGAAGAAGGATATTTCACGGAAAAATCACCAATAAAACCAAGTAGCCCATATTCATCATCAAAAGCAAGTTCAGATTTAATAGCACTTGCTTATAAAGAAACATACAAAATGAATATTAATGTAACAAATTGTTCAAATAATTATGGACCATATCAGCACAATGAAAAATTAATACCACACATGATAAAATTAGCTTTAAAAGATGAAAAATTACCTGTATATGGAACAGGAAAAAATATAAGAGACTGGTTATATGTGGAAGACCATTGTGAAGCTATAGACCTAGTTTTCCATAAAGGTGTAGCAGGAGAAAGATATAACATTGGTGGACATAATGAAAAAAGAAATATAGATATTGTAAAATTAATATTAAAAAGACTTGGAAAATCAGAAGATTTAATCGAATATGTAGAAGATAGAAAAGGACATGATTACAGATATGCAATAGATCCAACAAAAATAAAAAATGAACTTGGTTGGTATCCAAAAACAAAATTTGAAGATGGAATTGTAAAAACAATAGATTGGTATTTAGCAAATCCAGAATGGCTAAAATAAATAAAGACCCTATGCATATTTTATGCATAGGTTTTTAAGGAAGATAGAAATGGAAAAAATAAAAAAGATAAAGAAAAAATTAGTTAAAAAAGAAACAATATTATATGTAGCATTTGGAGCAGGAACAATTGCTATAAATTTAGGTTCGTTTTATATAATGCATTCTTTATTAAATTGTGATGAGAATTTATCTAATTTAATTGCAATAATACTTGCAGTATTATTTAGCTATATTACTAACAAAGATTTAGTTTTCCATTCTGAAGCAGAAAGCAAAAAAGAAAAAATAAAGGAATTTTTTAGATTTATAACAGGAAGAACCTTTACAATAATAATCGAATTTGCAGGAGGATTAATTTTATTCAAAACGATGATTCCAGAAATAATCAGTAAAGCAATGGTAACAGTTATCGTAGTAATTTTAAATCTATTTATAAGCAAATTTTTTACATTTAAGAGAAAAAGGAAGATGTTAAAGGAAGGAGAATCTAAAATATGAAAAAAATAAGTATAATAATACCAGCATATAACGAAGAAGAATCCTTACCATTACTATATGATAGATTAAAACAATTAATGGAAAATATGAATAATTACGAATTTGAAATTTTATTTATAAACGATGGTAGTAAAGATAAAACAATAGAAATAATAAAAGATTTAAGAAGTAAAGATGAGAGAATATCTTATGTAGATTTCTCTAGAAACTTTGGAAAAGAAATTGCAATGATAGCAGGACTAGACTATGCAACAGGAGATTGTGTTATATTTATGGATGCAGACCTTCAAGATCCTCCAGAATTAATTCCAGAACTTGTTAAATATTGGGAAGAAGGATATGATGATGTATATGCAAAAAGGCGTTCAAGAAAAGGAGAGACATGGCTTAAGAAATTTACATCTAAAATGTATTATAGAGTATTACAACATTTAACTAAAGTTGAAATACAAGAAGATACAGGAGATTTTAGGTTACTTGATAAAAGATGTGTAAATGCACTAAAAAAGCTTAGAGAATCTCAAAGAAATACAAAATCAATGTTTAGTTGGATAGGATATAAGAAAAAAGAAGTATTATATGATAGAGATCCAAGAGTAGCTGGAACAACTAAATGGAATTATAAAAAATTGGCAGATTTAGCAATAGATGGAATAACATCATTTACAACATCACCTTTAAGACTTGCAACATATATTTCAATCCCAACATTTATCATGTTATTTGTATATTTTATATATGTAATAATAAAATCATTTGTTGTTAAAGAAGCAATTCAAGCATATCAAGCAATTATTCTATTAATATTATTTTTCTCGGGAGTACAAATATTATTATTTGGAATAATAGGAGAATATTTAGGTAGAATATTCAATGAAACTAAAAATAGGCCACTATATTTAATAAATGAATATAATGGAGAAAAAGAAATGAATGAAAAATAAAGAAGGGAGAAAGAAATGGATAAAATAGCAGTGTTAATACCATGTTATAATGAAAGTAAGACAATAAAAAAGGTAGTAGAAGATTTTAAAAAAGAGCTTCCAGAAGCTACAATATATGTTTATGATAATAATTCAAAAGATGGAACTGATGAAATAGCAAGAAAAGCAGGAGCAGTAGTTAGATATGAAAGAAAACAAGGAAAAGGAAATGTAATTAGAAGTATGTTTCGTGACATAGATGCTGAATGTTATATAATAACTGATGGAGATGACACGTATCCAGCAGAAAATGCAAGAGAAATGTGCAAAGCAGTATTAGAAAGAAATGCTGATATGGTAGTAGGAGATAGATTGTCATCAACATATTTTACAGAAAATAAAAGACCATTCCATAATACGGGAAATATGTTGGTTAGAAAATTAATTAATATGATATATAAAAGTGACATCAGAGATGTAATGACAGGATATAGAGCATTTAGTTATCAGTTTGTAAAAACATTTCCTGTATTATCAAAAGGATTTGAGATAGAAACAGAAATGACAATACATGCATTAGACAAAAATATGGGAATAGAAAATGTTATAATAGACTATAGAGATAGACCAGATGGAAGCGAATCAAAATTAAACACATATTCAGACGGAGCAAAAGTAATAAAAACGATAGGAACATTATATAAAGATTATAGACCATTTTCATTTTTTACATGGATAGCAGTAATACTTGCTCTAATTGGAATAGCTTTTTTAATCCCAGTATTAATAGATTATGCTCAAACAGGATTAGTACCTAAGATGCCATCATTTGTAGCAAGTGTATTTTTCTTTATATGTTCAATACAATCATTCTTTGGAGGATTAATACTACAAACAGTAATAAAGAGAAGTAAACAAGATTTTGAGATAAAATTAAATCAATATAAAGATAGATTTAATGATTTAAAAGGAAAAGAGTAGAAAGATGGATAAATTAAGTAAATTAAAAGAGGTAGATTGGAAACACTTAAAGTGGAAAGATATAAAAGAATTATATTTTGAATTTAAAGAAATAATAAACTATATATTTTTTGGTGCACTAGCTATGGTTGTTAATTTTATATCATATTTTATATTTGCAAGGTTATTTAATATAGATGAAGTAATAAGTAGTGGATTATCATGGTTTTGTTCAGTACTATTTGCATATATAACAAATAAATTATTTGTATTTGATAGTAAAACAACAACAATAAAAGAGTTGATAAAAGAAGCCATATCATTTTTCTTAGCAAGAGTAGTATCTGGAATTTTATGTGATGTTGGAACATTTGCTTTAATGGTTAAAGTATTACATATAAATGATATTATTTCAAAAGTAGTAACACAAGTAATGGTTGTTATAATGAATTACATATTTAGTAAATTCATTGTTTTCCAAAACAAAAAAAGCTAGAAAATTAATAATATATGAGATTATATAAAAATGAAGAAATTTTTATTCTTCATTTTTATTTTTTCAGCATTGACAATAATAATCAATTGTAGTAAATTTTAAATATAACCTTGTAAAAGGTTTAAATAGTTTCTGGTGGATGACAGGAAGGAATAAAAATGGAAAACTTGATTAAAGTTACAATGACTCCAAATGCAGAAGTGGAGGTAGGAAAGACATTTCGGGTAATGCTAGAAATTCCATACACAGTCGGATGGATTGAAGATGTACAGGTTTTGTTTAATCAATATGGTGAGAATGCATCTATTATAAAACAAATGAAGAATGAAGAAGAAAACAATAGTACGGGTGTCTATTGTACAGAAGTACAACTAAATAGACTTGGAAATTATTTCTTCTTCTTTTCTTTGAAGGTTAATGGTGAGGAGAAGGTAATTAAAATTAGTAGAAAAACTAATCTGCCAACACTCATGAATCTATGTGATGAATCACCTTATTGGAGAATTCTCGTAATTCAGCAAAATTTTGAAATTCCAAATTGGTCAAAAGATGCAATTGCATATCAGCTCTTTGTTGATAGATTTTGTAATGGAGGTGGACATCAAGGTACGAAACAAGGCCGACAGTACCGTATGTGGGGTGAATTTCCTGATTGGCACAGAAATTGTTATGGAGAATTCCATAATAATGATTTCTTCTGTGGAAATATAGAAGGAATTTGTGAGAGACTAGAATATCTAAAAAGCCTATGTGTTGACATTGTATATCTTTCACCTATTAATGAGAGTTTGTATAGATATGAACGATATGCTTCAACCAATCATATGGAAATTGACTCAGATGCTGGTACTTTTGAGGATTTGGATAAGCTACACAAAAAGGCGAATAATATGGGAATGCATATTATCTTAGACATAGCCTTTAATCATTGTAGTAGTGATAATCCGATCTTCAAGGAAGCACTAAATAATCCAAATTCACAATATCGCGATTGGTTCTATATCAATGGTAATAGTTATATTTGTTGGTATGGAATATTTACAGATATGCCAATATTCAATCAATCGAGTAGAGGTTATCAAGATTATGTCTATGGAGAAAATGGAGTGGTTGCTAAGTTTGCTCCATATGTTGATGGCTTTAGACTCGATCTTGCAAGTGAACTTCAGCCATTTGTACTAGAAGGTATCAGGAATCGTGCAAACCAATATGGTAAACATTTAATTCTGGGAGAATACTGGCATAAAGTTCCAATCAATATTTTGGGTCATGGATTGGATTGTCCAACAAATTATCCTTTTACAGATGCAATCTTGAAGTATGTGGCATTTGGAAGAAGCAATGATTTTGTTGGTAAAATTTATGATGTACTAGAGAACTATCCCCGAAACACCATTGATACCATGTTTAACTCTCTTGATACACATGATATGATGAGAGCAATAACAATTCTATCAATGAAATGTATTAGAGATGAGCCAGATAGAATATGGGAAATTGATAAAGAAGGCTCAAGATGGCATGTTGTAAGAAACGGTAGAGGTGAATTTCTTACTGATGATTTCAGACAATTTGAGTTTGATAATGACAAATTAGGAGAAGGAGAATATGAGGTAGCAATAAAGCGGTTAAAGTTAGCAATTATCTTGCAATACTTCTTGCCAGGCATTCCATGTATTTATTATGGGACAGAAGTAGGTATGCATGGATTTAAAGATCCATTTAACCGAAAATGTTTTGATTGGAATGAAGAACATTGGGATAAAGATTTGCTTAAATATTACCAAGAAATTGGTATATTTAGAAAACAATATCATGCCACAGGGAGTAGCTTTGAAGTAATATATGCAGATAATGATGTTTTTATTTTTGAAAGGAAAAATGATGAAGACTCAGTGTTTGTTGCAATAAATAGGGGAGAACAAGAACGATATATTCAAATCCCTGAAAGATTCAAAATGCAAGATACTAAAACTTTTACTTTAAATGCAGATATGGACCAGAACTGTTTGAAACCTTATGGAGGGATAATTATCCTAAAGTAAGCTAAAGGAAGGAGGTGATTTTACCTCCTTCCTTGTATTTTATACAAATTATGACTTTAATAAAGAACTTTACAATCAATATAATTATGATATAATGAAAAAAATAATTTGTACAGGAGAAGATAATGAAAGAATTCATAAGAGATAATCGTAAATATTATTTAATCATTATATTTATTGCAATAATTGTAACATCTGGACTATTAATTAAGGGACTCCCAGATGGACATGATGTAGACGCACATATGGCAAGAGCAGTAGGGACAGGAGAAGCATTAAGTGAAGGACAATTTCCAGCATTAGTAACATCAAATTATGCAAATGGATTTGGATATTCATGGAATATATTTTATCCACCTCTTATAACATATGTAATGGTAATATTAAAAATATTTGTATTTACTTATGTAAATGCATTAAAACTAGTAATTATATTATCTGTATTAGTCGCAGGGATAGGTATGTATGAACTATTAAAAGAGATAACAGGCAAAAAGAAAACAGCATTACTAGGTTCAATAATGTATATGTGTGCACCATATTTATTAGTGGATATATATACAAGAGTGGCACTAGGGGAAATAATTACATATGCATTTTTTCCAGTACTATTTTTAGGAATATATAATTTAGTTAATGGAAGTGGAAAAAAACATACATTAATAGGAATATCAGCAATAGTAATATTGTTGTCACACAATATAGGTGCAATGTTTGCAGTTGTAATGTCAGGAATATATGTACTATTTAATATAGGAAAATTAAAAGATAAAGAAAAAATAAAAAAAATAATAATAAATGTAGTATTTATAATATTAGTAACATCATTTTTCTATCTTACTTTGTTAGAAACAAAGAATTCAGCAGATTATATTGTATTTGAATATGGGAAGATGGCAACAGTAGAAAGTATGCAAGAAAATGCTGTATATTTGCCACAAATACTATTTGGAAAAATGCAATTTGGGTATAGTGAGGAACTAACTTATGAAAATAATGTCAGTGAGGATATGTGTTTCCAACTAGGATTATATATAATAGTACCATTATTATTTACACCATTTGTATTTAAAGATGTAAAAAATAAAAAAGATTACGTAATTGCATTATACGTAGGAATTCTTGCAATTGTACTATCATCAACATTATTTCCATATGAACAAATGCCAGAATGGATATCATTTATACAATACCCATGGAGGTTTTTGTTTATAGCAACATTTACGCTAACGATAGTAGCAGTTATTAATATAGAAAAATTATTTAAAAAGATAAATTTAAAAGAAATAATGTTAATAACCACTATAATTTTAATATATGTATCACCATTAATATTATCAAATAATTTTGATATTACCATAACAGATGAAAAATATGAAGAAATAGATGAAATAACACCAGGTACTAGACTTTCAGAAGCGACATCATCATTAGAATATATACCAACAAATGCATTTATAAATATAGAGTATTTAAGAAATAGAAACCAAGAAGTAGCAGTATTAAGTGGAAATATCGAAATAACTGAACAAAGTAAAAATGGGTCAAGTATGGAAATTAAATATTCGAAAGAACAAGGGAAAGCAAGTATAGAGCTACCATATCTATACTATCCTGGATATCAAATAATAGTAGATGGAGAGGAAGTAGAATATTATGAAACAGAAAATGGATTTATAGGTCTAGATTTGGAAAATGAAGGTGATGGAGAAATAACTGTAAAATATACAGGGACAATGTTAGCAAGAGTAAGTTTTATAATATCACTAATATCATTAATAATATTTATAATTTATAATATTATGTTAGTAAGAAAAGAAATTAAAGAAAGAAAAACAAATAGTGAAATGAATTTATTAGAAAGTAAATAATAGATAAAAATGATAAATATAACTATTGGATTTTATTTATTAGTTTGTACTTGTATAACTTGTAAAAGCCAGTAAAATATAGTATAATAGCAAAGAAGGAAAAGAGAATATAAAAAAGAAAAGAGGAAAAAGAACATGGAGAAGAAAAGAATATTAACAGGAGACAGACCAACAGGAAGATTACATATAGGACATTACTTTGGTTCAATAAAAAAGAGGGTAGAAATGCAAAACTCTGGTGAATATGATCCATATATATTAATAGCAGATGTACAAGCACTAACAGATAACTTCAATAATCCAGAAAAAGTAAGAAAAAATGTAAGAGAGATAGCAATAGATTATTTATCATGTGGAATAGATCCTGAAAAAACAACAATATATATACAATCAATGGTACCAGAAACAGCAGAACTTACTGTATATTATTCAAATCTAGTAACAATAGCAAGACTAGAAAGAAATCCAACAGTCAAAACAGAAATAGCACAAAAAAGAGAATTGTTTGGAGAAAGTGTAACATATGGATTTATAGGATATCCAGTAAGCCAAGCAGCAGATATAACAGCATTCGAGGGAGAATTAGTACCAGTAGGAGAAGACCAATTACCATTAATAGAACAAGCAAGAGAAATAGTAAGAAAATTCAATAGTATATATGGAGAAACTTTAGTAGAGCCACAAGCAGTATTATCTGATGAAAAAAGAATCAAAGGACTAGATGGAAATGATAAAATGGGGAAATCATTAGGAAATGCAATATATTTAGCTGATAGTGAAGAAGAAATAGAAAAAAAGGTAATGGGAGCTGTAACAGATCCAAATAGAATAAAAAAAGATGATTTAGGAAATCCTGACATATGTATGGTAGCATATTACCACAAACTATTTAGTACAAAAGAAGAAATATATGAAGTATGTAAAGAATGTAGAGAAGGAAAACGTGGTTGTGTACAATGTAAAAAACAATTAGCTAGAAATATAGCTGATGAATTAAAACCAATAAGAGAAAAGAGAGCATATTATGAAGCACATCCTGAAGAAGTAGATAAAATATTAATAGAAGGGACAAATAGAGCTCAAAAAGTAGCAAAGGAAACTATGAAAAAAGTAAAAAAAGCAATGAAATTAGATTATTTTGAGTAATTTCTCGTCAGTAGGATGTTTCCTTTGTGAAAAAAATGGGACACATTTTTAAAAGATATAAGAGACTGATGAAGATAATAAATAGATTAAAAAGGAGTAAGTATGTTTATAGATTATACAAAAATAATAATTAAATCAGGAGATGGTGGAAATGGAGCAATAGCATTTCATAGAGAAAAATATATAGCAGCAGGTGGACCTGATGGTGGAGATGGCGGAAATGGAGGAAATATCTATTTCCAAGTTGATAAAGATAAAAATACATTAATAGATTTTAGATATAATAGGAAATATAAAGCTAAAAATGGTGAAAATGGAAGCGGAAGTAATTGTAGTGGAAAATATGGTGAAGATTTATATATAAAAGTACCAATTGGAACAGTGGTAAAAGATGCTGAAACAGGAGAGGTAATAGCTGATCTATCTAAACCAAATCAGGTAGAACTTGTGTTAAAAGGAGGAAGAGGTGGAAGAGGAAATCAACATTTTGCTACCTCAACAAGACAAGTACCTAGATTTGCAGAAGAAGGAGAAAAAGGTGAGGAAAAGGAAGTTATACTAGAATTAAAATTACTTGCAGATGTAGGATTATTAGGTTTTCCAAATGTAGGAAAATCAACATTTTTATCAGTAGTAACAGATGCAAAACCTAAGATTGCAAATTATCATTTTACAACATTAGAACCAAACTTAGGAGTTGTAAAAACAAAAGATGGAGATGGTTTTGTAATAGCAGATATTCCTGGAATAATACAAGGAGCAAGTGAAGGTGTTGGACTTGGAATACAGTTTTTAAGACATATTGAAAGGACAAGATTGTTGTTACATTTCCTAGACGTATCAGGAAGAGAAGGAAAAAATCCAGTAGAAAATTTTTACACAATAAATAAAGAATTAAAGAAATATAGTGAAAAATTAGCTGCGAGAAAACAAATAATAGTAGCAAATAAAATAGATGCTATGCAAGATGAAAGCTTGTTAAAAGAAGTAGAAGAATTAGCAAAAAAAGAAGGTTTAGAATTATTTAAAATATCAGCTGCAACAAAACAAGGTGTACAAGAATTAATAGATTATGTATCAAAAGTATTAAAAGAACTTCCAAAAGAAGACTTAATAGAGGTAGAAGAGAAAAAAGTATATACATTAGAAAATGAAGATAAAGATAAGTGGAAAATCAAGAAAGAAAATGGAGTATTTATAGTAACAGGAAAGCCAATACAAAGACTAATTGGAAGAATTAATATAGAAGATAATGAATCATTCTATTATTTACAAAAATCTTTAAGAAATATGGGAGTAGACGCAAAATTAAGAGAAATGGGAGTTTGTGAAGGAGATACTGTTATACTAGAAGATTGGGAATTTGAATGGAGTGAATAATATGAAAACAGAAAAAAGAAAAGATTATTTATCATGGGATGAATATTTCATGGCAATTGCAAAATTATCAGCAATGAGGAGTAAAGATCCATCAACACAAGTAGGAGCTTGCATTGTAAGTAATGATAACAGAATTTTATCAATTGGATATAATGGAGCACCAAATGGTTTTAGTGATGACGAATTTCCTTGGTCTAGAGAAGGAGAAAATTTAGATACAAAATATCCATATGTATGTCATGCAGAATTGAATGCCATTTTAAATTATAGAGGAAGTAAGAAAGACTTAGAAAATGCAAAAATATATGTAGATTTATTTCCTTGTAATGAATGTGCAAAATTAATAATTCAGTCAGGAATAAAAGAAGTAGTATATTTATCTGATAAATACTGGAATTCAGATAATAATATAGCATCAAGAAAATTATTTGATGAATGTGGCATAAAATATAATAAAATAAGTTTAAAACAAGAAAGAGATATAGAAATTAATTTAAAATAAAAGGAGAAGTTTTTACTTCTCCAAAATTTTTGACATAAGAATTGCAGATTTATTATTATAATAATTTTTTCTTTTGCCATTTTTTATAAAGCCATAATTTTCGTAAAGATGAATTGCAATTTTGTTTTCCTCGTTAACTTCAAGATTGATTTTTTTCAAATTTCTATTTTTTGCTTCTAATAAAATCCTGCTTAATAGTAATTTTCCAATGCCTTGATTTCTGTGAGTTTTTTTAGTTACAATATTCATAATTTCAGTTTCATCTAGAATAATTTTAATTCCAGCAAAACCTACAATTTCTTCATTAATTTTAGCAACAAAATAAATTGAATTATCTGAATTTAATTCATCTTTAAAAACAGAATAATTCCAAAAATCATCAAAATCACTAATTAAAATATCTTTAATTTTTTCTAAATCTTTTATAGTAAAATAATCAATATTAATATTCATAAATCAAAATTTAATAGTCCTTTCTTTATCTTCCAATTGCCTTTGAGCTTGAGGCTTTTTTAAATATAAAGGTAGAATATTGTTTAATTGTCTATCAGGAGTAGTAGCGTCTATTCCAGAGTTATAGAAATCTAAACCACAAAGTCCTAGATAATAAGAATCTAAAAGATTTTGTTTCTGATTAGAAAAATGACTATAAGGAAATATTTGACTAATAGTATCTTTAAAATTAAAAGTAGCATCGCCTATAAAATAAATATTATTAGTTTCGTTACTATCTTTCATATAAGTATCAATAATAGATAAAGCAATATTAACATTCTCAGCCTCAGGAGAAATTAAAACATCTAATCCATCAGCATTTTTTTGGTATAAAGCAAAATAGCAATTATCATTTTTACAATCAATCATAGAACAAATCAAAGAATTATTAGAAATAGTATCACTTAACTGTCTTGCTAAACATTCTAATGATGTAATACCAACTAAATCTACATTCTTACTATCTCTAAAAGCCTTAACAGTTGCAGTACCAATTCTAATTCCTGTAAAAGAGCCAGGACCTATATCACAAACGATTAAATTAATATTATCAATTTTTAAATTAGCTTTGTTTAAAGCATTATTAATCATAGGCATCAAAGTTTCAGAATGACTATTTATAGCCATAGTATCTAACTTACAAATTAATTTATTGTCATCTAAAATAGAAACACCACAAACGTTACTAGAAGTATCAATACTAAGTATTTTCAATTAAAATCCTCCTTTTATTATCATCTTGATTATCTTTAGAAATAATTACATGAACATAATTTTCAGGTAGAGAATCTCTAATCAATTCGCCCCATTCAATTAGACAAATACCTTTATCAAAATATTCATCTCCACCAATTTCATAAAATTCTGAACAATCAAAAAGTCTGTAAACATCAAAATGATAAATTGTTGCTTTCTCATTTTTGTATTCATTAACAATAGTAAAAGTAGGGCTAGAAATTTCATTTTCTAGTCCAAAATAAGATAAAAAACCTTCCACAAATTTAGTTTTACCAGATCCAAGTTCACCAGTTAAAACAATCACAGTTTTATTATCTAATTTAGAAGCAAAATTTTTTGCAAAATTTTTTGTTTCTTCTTCACTATTTGAAGTAAATACAAAAGTATTAATCATAAAAATCTCCTATAAAATTTATAAAAACTATCTTTAAATACTTGAATTAATGATAACAATATTATATTATAAAAAAACAAAAAAATCAATCAAAAAGGGTTGATAAAACAAATAAAATGTAATATAATTGTAAAGAAATTGTAACGGAAAAGAAACAAAAAGAATAGTAAGGATGGTAAAAAATGTTAAAATTAGGGTTTGGGCAAGATATAGGCATAGATTTAGGAACAGCAACAGTAATTGCATATGTAAAAGGAAAAGGAATAGTTTTGAGGGAACCTTCTGTTGTAGCAGTAGATAACACAACAGGAGAGGTTTTAGCTGTTGGACAAGAAGCAAGAAGAATGCTTGGAAGGACACCAGGAAATATAGTAGCAACAAGACCTCTAAGAGATGGAGTAATATCAGATTATACAGTAACTGAAAAAATGTTAAAACACTTTATAAATAAAGTGTGTGGGAAGTTTATATTTGCACCTAGAATAATGATTTGTATTCCATCACAAGTAACAGAAGTAGAAAAAAAAGCAGTAATAGATGCAGCATCACAAGCTGGAGCAAGAAAAGTGTTTTTAATAGAAGAACCAATAGCAGCAGCAATAGGAGCAGGAATTGACATATCAAAAGCATGCGGAAACATGGTTGTAGATATAGGTGGAGGAACAACAGACATTGCAGTAATATCATTAGGAGGTTCAGTAGTAAGTTCATCTTTAAAAGTCGCAGGAGACAAATTTGACGAAGCAATAGTAAAATATATAAAGAAAAAACATAATATCATAGTCGGAGAAAGAACAGCGGAAGATTTAAAAATAAATATAGGTTGTGTATATCCAAAAATTCAAGATACAGAAATGCAAATAAGAGGAAGAGATTTAAGTACAGGACTTCCTAATACAATAACAATAAAATCTAGTGAAATGTTAGAAGCATTAATAGAGCCTGCAATGATGATAGTAGAAGCAGTACATGCAGTATTAGAAAAAACACCACCAGAACTTTCAGCAGACATTAGTGATAAAGGAATATATATGACAGGTGGAGGAGCATTGCTTGACGGATTAGACAAATTATTACAAGAAAAAACGGGAATAAACGTAATGATAGCACAAGACACAGTATCTTGTGTAGCATTAGGAACAGGAAAAGCACTAGATAATTTAGATGCTTTAGATGGAAGACCAAGAAGATAAAAAATGTCGCATGAATTAATCATGCGACTTAATGTTGTATTATTAGAAGGAGCAAAAAATGAAAAAAGTAGTATTTATAACATTGGGTTGTAAAGTAAATCAATATGAAACAAATGCAATGGCACAAAAATTTTTAGAAAAAAACTATGAAGTAGTAGAACATATAGAAATAGCAGATATATATATAATAAATACATGTACAGTAACAAATATGTCAGATAGAAAATCAAGACAAATGCTAAGAAGAGTAAAAGAATTAAATCCAAATGGAATAGTAGTAGCATGTGGGTGCTATGCACAAATTGCAAAAGAAGAATTAGAAAAGATAGAAGAAGTAGATTTAATACTTGGAAATAATGAAAAAAAGAATATTGTAGAATATGTAGAAAAATTTGAAAAACAAGGTAAAAAAGAAGTAACATTAGAAGACGTAATGTATCAAAAAGAATTTGTAGAATTTGGTAGTGTAATATATACAGAAAAAACAAGAGCAGTAATAAAAGTACAAGACGGATGTGATAGATTTTGCTCATATTGCATAATCCCATATGCAAGAGGAAGAATAAGAAGTAGAAAACCAGAAAAAATAATATCAGAAATAAGAAAAATAGAAGAAGAAGGAATAAAAGAAGTAGTAATAACAGGAATACATATGGCATCATATGGAAAAGACTTTAAAGATAAAGATTATAAATTAATAGACTTATTAGAAGAAATAAACCAAATAGACGGAATAAAAAGAATAAGATTAGGTTCATTGGAACCATTACTAATAACAGAAGAATTTATAGCAAGATTAAAAAAATTAGAAAAAATTTGCCACCACTTTCACTTATCATTACAAAGTGGATGTAATGAAACACTGAAAAGAATGAATAGAAGATATACAACAGAAGAGTTTAGACATATAGTAAAATTGTTAAGAGAAAACTATCAAGATGTAAACTTAACAACAGACATAATAGTAGGATTTCCTGGAGAGACAGAGGAAGAATTCAGTATAACATATGAGTTCTTAAAAGAAATAAAATTCTATAAAATGCATGTATTTAAATATTCACAAAGAAAAGGAACAAAAGCAGCAGTAATGAAAGATCAAATAAGCGGAGATAAAAAAGAAGAAAGAAGTCAAAAAATAATAGAATTATCAAATAAAAATGAAAAAGAATATAATCAAAATTATGTAGGAAAAGAAGTAGAAGTATTGTGGGAAGAAGAGAAGGATGGATTTTATAAAGGACATACTAAAAACTATATGTTAGCATATTACAAAGCTAAAGATAGTAAAGATAGTAATAATAATAATAATAAAAACGAGGAGGACTTAGAAAATAAAATAAAAATAGAAAATACAATAAAAAAGGCTAGATGTATAGAGGCAAAACAAGACCATATATTGGTAGAAATGTAAGAGTGTAACAATACTGTAATAATTATGTAATGAATATTTAATATGAAAATATAAAAAACACCTTGATAAAATAAGAAAAATATAGTATAAAGAGTATAATAAAAGTGTATGAAACCACAAAGGAGGAAGAAAAAATGCCAGATTTAGGTGAAGAAAATAATGTATCAGGAGTATTTGGAGGAGTAGAATTCAATAATAATAATGATGAACAAAACCAAAATGTAATAAATACAAATAGTGATATTGAAAATATTGATAATATACAAAATGCTGGAACAATAAGAAATGAAAACTTACCAGTAAAACGTGGATTCTGGAGTAAATTCAAAGCATTCTGGTTACAAGAGATTGATTGGAATAAAGAAGTTAAAGTAGAATTAACACCATATCAACAAAAAGTAGAAAATGAAATAAACGATTTCTTACATCAAGAAATTACTTGGGATAAGGTACATGACTTTTTATTCCAAAAAATTTCATTTAGAAAAAAATAGGGACGTTTCCTTTTGCTCATTTCTGTGCAATTTGGGACACATCTCTAAATCTTAATTTAGTAAATTAGTAAAAAAGTGTAGCAAAATATTTTTATTTGTGCTATACTTTTTATGTTTTATAGGGGAAATATGGGGAATAACTTGCAATAAAAAGAGAAAGGAGAAGTGGTTATGCCCCGTATGGCAAGAAGAGTAAGTAATACGAAAGTGTATCATGTTATATTACGTGGAAATGATAAGCAAGACATCTTTTTTGATGAGCAAGATTACAAAAAGCTTATTAAAGAATTAAAAAGTACAAAAGAAAAATATGGATATGAATTATATGCATATTGTATAATGACAAATCATGTACATTTATTAATATATGATAAAAATGATATGTTATCAAAAATAATGCAAAGTTTAGAAGTAGCATATTCAATATATTTTTCTAAGAAATATGAAAAATCTGGTCATTTATTCCAAAATAGATTTTTAAGTAAAGAAGTTGAGACAAGTGAATATCTAATGCAAGTTTGTAGATATATTCATCAAAATCCAGTAAAAGCTAAAATTTCAACAATTGATAAATATAAGTGGAGTAGTTTTAAAGAATATATTAATGAAGAAAAAATTGTAAGTACAAATATGTTATTATCATTATTTCGGAAAAATCAAACAGGAAGCAATAGAAAATTTTAAGGGTTTCCACAATTTCTTGGAAGAAGATATAAACGCAGATTATGAATATGAAATGAAAAATAAAATGACAGATGAAGAATTAATGATAAAAATAAAAACGTTACTTGGAATAAAGAATATAAATGAAATATTTCAATACAATACAAAGATAAGAGATGGGATAATAAAGAAAATAGGAAAAATAAAAGGAACTTCTTGTTCACAAATATCAAGAGTTTTAGGATTAAAAAGAGGAGTGATAGAAAGAGCAATAAAAAATAATAAAAGAAAGGAGGAAGAGGATGTGTCCCAAATTGCACAAAAATGAGCAAAAGGAAACGTCCCCAATTTATGAAAAGTAAATCGGTTTTTGTTTGTAGTGAATGCGGTTATGAATCAGGAAAATGGTTAGGTAAATGTCCTGCTTGTAATAGTTGGAATAGTTTTTATGAGCAAAAAGTTGTTGAAACTAAGAGTAAGAGCGTTTTTCAATCTGATGGAAAAGTAGCAATACCACAAACTTTGAATTCTTATGAAGCTAAAGAGACTATAAGAACGCATACGGGTTTTAATGAATTAGATAGAGTTTTAGGTGGTGGTTTAGTTAAGGGATCTTTGGTGTTACTTGGAGGAGAGCCTGGAATTGGTAAATCTACACTTATTTTACAAATATGTGATAAGATTAAAGGTGATGGAAAAGTTTTATATGTTTCTGGTGAAGAGTCTGCAGAACAAATAAAATTAAGAGCAGATAGATTGGGAATAAATAATGAGGATATTTTATTTTTAGGAGAAACTAATATTGAACTTGTAAACCAAGCAATAATTAATGTTAATCCTAAACTTGTAATAATAGATTCTATACAAACTATGTATTCAGAAGAAATAACAGCAGCTGCTGGAAGTGTAAGTCAAGTGAGAGAAATAACAAGTCAAGTTATGAGGGTATGCAAGTCTAAAGGTATTACTACCATTATAATTGGACATGTTACTAAAGAAGGAAACATTGCCGGTCCAAGGGTATTAGAACATATGGTGGATACTGTTTTATACTTAGAAGGGGAAAGATATTTCTCTTATAGAATTTTAAGAGGTGTAAAGAATAGATTTGGATCTACTAATGAAATTGGAATGTTTGAAATGCAAGATATGGGAATGTGTGAAATTACTAATCCGTCTGATATATTAATATCAGATAGAGAAGATAATCCATCTGGTTCTTGTATAGTTGCAACAATGGAAGGGACAAGGCCTCTTTTAGTTGAGTTACAAGCCTTAACGTCACAAACTATATTTGGATATCCAAGAAGAGCTGCAAATGGAATTGATTATAATAGGCTTACTTTATTAATTGCAGTATTGGAAAAAAGAGCTGGAATGATGCTTGGATCACAAGATGTTTATTTAAATGTTGTAGGTGGTTTAAAGGTAAATGAACCGGCGGCTGATTTAGGGATTATGATGGTTACTGCTTCTAGTTTTAAAAATATCCCAATTCCAAAAGACATGATAATATTAGGTGAAGTTGGGTTAACTGGTGAAGTTAGAAGAATTAATATGATTGAAAAAAGAGTAAAAGAAGCAGAAAAATTAGGGTTTAAAAGTTGTTTAATTCCAGAAAGTAATAAAAAAGACTTGAAAGATAATTATAAATTAGATATAATAGGCATCAAGGATGTTAATGAAGCTATGAAAAAAATCGGTTTTAAATAATTTGATTTTTAGAAGGGAGAGTTTAAACTTTGAGAAAAGGCAAAGAGGATAATATAACAGAAATATTAAGGTTAATAGCACCAGGAACTCCCATAAGAGATGGATTAGAAAATATATTAAGGGCAAGAACAGGAGCTTTGTTATTAATAACAGATAATAGTGATGTTTTAAAAGAAGTAGTAGATGGTGGCTTTGTTATCAATGAAGATTATACTTCATCTAAGTTATATGAGTTAGCAAAAATGGATGGAGCAATTGTTTTAAGTGGTGATTTAAAGAAAATCCTATATGCAAATGCACAACTTATTCCATCACATGAAATAGTGACTTTAGAAACAGGAACTAGACACAGAACTGCTGAAAGAACAGCGAAACAGACAGGAGAGCTTGTGATTAGTATTTCACAAAGAAGAAGTATTATTACAGTATTCAAAGGGAATGATAGATATATATTAGAAGATACTGATTCAGTACTAAGTAAAGCAAATCAAGCTATACAAACACTTGAAAAATATAAAAAAGTATTTGATAATAAATTAAATGTATTGAATGAATATGAATTTAATGATATAGTTACTTTAGAAAATGTAATAGTTGCCATCCAAAGAGCAGAAATGGTTATGAAAATTGTAGAAGAAATTCAAAGACAAATATATGAATTGGGTAATGATGGAAGACTTGTTAAAATGCAGCTAGAAGAATTAATTGGTGGTCTAGAAAAAGAAGAATTATTAATTATAAAAGATTACATTGTGCCTGGTAAAGGAAAAAATAAAAGGACTCCAGAAAGAGTAATAGAATGCTTAGAAAACTTAAGTTATGAAGACATATCTAAAGAATCTGTTATTGCGAAACTTCTAGGATATGGAAATTTTGATAATTATGATGAGGTGGCTGTTTATACAAGAGGTTATAGAATATTGAATAAGATTCCAAGGATGCCAAGTAATATTGTGGAAAATTTAGTGGATTCTTTCAAATCATTCCAACATATTTTAGCTGCAGATATTGAGAGTTTAGATGAAGTTGATGGAATTGGTGAAGTAAGAGCAAAAAATATTAAACAGTCTCTAAAAAGGATGCAAGAACAATTTATTTTTGATAATTTAATTTAGGAGGATTTATAGATGAAAATATTTAAAAATGTATTATGGGTGATAGCTTTAATAGTTATTTTAGTTTTATTAGGAACGATAGTTTGGGGATATTATAGAAATATTACAATGGAAGTTGAAAATCCAATTGCTACAATGGAAGTTGAAAACTTTGGAACTATAAAAATAGAATTATATCCAGATCAAGCACCTGAAACAGTTGCAAACTTTATAGCTTTAGCAAATAGAGGATTTTATGATGGTTTAACATTTCACAGAGTTGTAGAAGATTTTATGATTCAAGGTGGAGATCCAGAAGGAACAGGTGAAGGCGGAGCAACTTTAGCAGACTTGAAAGATGACGGAGATGACACAGAATATGCTATAAAAGGTGAATTTATAGCAAATGGAGTAGATAATAATTTAAAATTTGAAGAAGGAACAATAGGAATGGCAAGAAGTGATTATACTTCATATTCATCTTCTTTAACAGAAGAATCATATAATTCTGGAAGTTCACAATTCTTTATAATGACAGCAGACAATACTTCATTGAATGGATATTATACAGCTTTTGGTAAAGTAATTGAGGGTATGGATGTAGTTCACAGTATAGAAAGTGTAGAGGTAACAACTGCAGAAGATAGTGATGAAACAAGCAGTACAGAAGTTAGTACACCAGTAGAGACTATAACAATTACTTCTATAAGAGTAGAAACTAATGGAATAGATTATGGACTACCAGAAACACTAGAGACATTTAATTACATTACATGGTTGTATAAACAATATGGATTAGATGTAAGTTCTTTAACGACATCATATTAATTGAAAAAAAGATAAAAATGAAAAAAACAGTTGACAAATGGGGTAGAAATTGGTTATAATATTAAATGTGCTTAAACATAATGGTGGATGTAGCGTAGTTGGTTAACGCGCCAGTTTGTGGCACTGGAGACCGTGGGTTCGAGTCCCATCTTCCACCCCATTTGTATAATATATATTGGGCTGTAGCCAAGCGGTAAGGCACCAGACTTTGACTCTGGCATGCGTAAGTTCGAATCTTACCAGCCCAGCCAAATTAAATAACAACTTACTTTGATAGAAAGTTGTTATTTTTTTTCGTATAAGTCACTAATTGGAACATTTCTTTCTTCAAAATTATCAACGAACCCAACTTTTGCAATGTTACTATTTACTCCTTGAATCCATACAATTCTTTCATTATAAAATACATCACATTTTTCATCATGAGATAAAATATCATTTATTCTTTCTATATTCATATGTACCTCCTAAATTATATTTATTTTAAGTATATCCAAAATAGTAGAGAAGTATTCTAAAAAATGTATATAAATAAATTTTGGGTTTAACTTGTAATTTAGCTAAAAAAATGATATAGTAGAAAGGGATTTTTAGAAGAAATTAGAAAGGGAGTGTGGGCTTGGAGGTAAAACAGATTATAGAAGAAGCAAATCTAAAAATTTCTAAAGATAAAATATTATTTGCTGAACCAATGAACAAATATACAAGTTTTAAAATTGGTGGACCAGCAGAATGTCTAATAAAGATTCAAAATATAGAAGAATTAAAAGATGTATTAAAGCTAGCAAATAAAAATAATATACCTGTTAATATAATAGGAAATGGAAGTAATCTATTAGTATTAGATGAAGGAATATCAGGAATTACATTAATGATAAAAATAGAAGGAATAAGTTTTAATACTTTAAATGATGAAAAAATTATAGTATGTGTTGGTGCAGGAGAAAAGATAACAAAGGCGGGAAGAATATTTCTAAATAATTCACTTACTGGTTTTGAGGAAATCTCAGGGATACCAGGAACATTTGGTGGAGCAGTTAGAATGAATGCAGGAGCTCATGGTAAAGAAATGAAAGATATAGTAAGAAAAGTTATATGTATGGATTATTTGGGAAATGAAAAAATTTTTACAAATTCAGAAATGAAATTTGGATATAGGAAAAGTTTATTAAAAGAAAAAAAATATATAGTAACAGAGGTAGAATTAGAACTTAAAAAAGGAAAATCAGAAGAAATAAAAGCTAAAATGGATGAATATGCTAATTTTAGGAAAGAAAAACAACCATTAGAATATCCGAGTGCAGGAAGTACATTTAAAAGAGGAGAAGATTTTATAACAGCAAAATTAATAGATGAAGCAGGTTTAAAAGGTTATTCAATAGGAGATGCTGAAGTATCAACAAAGCATGCAGGATTTATAATAAACAAAGGAAATGCAACAGCAAAAGATGTATTGAAATTAGTAGACAAAGTAAAAGAAGAAGTTTATAAAAAATTCCAAAAGAAAATAGAATTAGAAGTAGAAGTAATAGGTAAATAGGATGAGTTCCAGATTACACATTTTTGTGCAAAAGGAAACATTCCAAAAGGAGTATGATGATGAAAGGTTTTTTTCAATGGTTTAAATCAAGTAGTAAGATGAAACGATGGATGTTTTTAATTTTAATAGGAATTATACTTGCTTGTTATGGATTAGCAAGAATATTAGTTATGAAAGAAATATCTTTTATTGATGTAGGTCAAGTTGTAGCAATATTTGTTGTGGGATTTTTGGCTATTGTAATAGGGCTTGTATTTTTAAATAAGAGAACATTAGAGGTTTTAATTGAAGCAAGTGATGAAAGAATGGTAAATAATAAAAATGTAAACATGAAATCACTTATTTTTAATAAAACAGTTTATGATAAAGGTCCTAATATAGTGGTAATTGGAGGAGGAACAGGATTAAATACTGTACTTTCAGGACTAAAAAACTATACAAATAATTTAACTGCAATTGTTACAATATCAGACTATGGAGAGACAGCAACTAATTCTAGAAAAGAATTGCATACATTACCACTTGATGATATTAAAGACAGTATAGTTTCTCTAGCATCAAAAAAGGAACAAATAAATAAACTATTTAATTATGAATTTAAAACAGGAAAATTAAAAGGATTAAATTTCTCAGATATATATTTCTTAGCAATGAAAGGTGTAAATGGTAATTTTGAAGATTCAATAATTAAAAGCAATGAAATTTTAAATATGATAGGAAAAGTTATACCTGTTACATTGGATGAGATGAAAATAGTAGCAGAACTTGCAAATGGATATATAGTAGAAGAAAAGTCTAGAATACCAGAGGTTGTTTCAGATAAAATAACTAAAATAAATAGAATAACTATTAGTCCATCAAATTGCAAGCCAGCACCTGGTGTTGTAGAAGCCATAAAGGAAGCTGATTGTATTGTAATAGGACCAGGAAGTTTATATACAAATGTTATACCAAATTTATTAATAAATGGAGTTGCTAAAGCTATAAAGGAGAGTGCAGCAATTAAAGTATATGTTTGTAATATAATGACAGAGCCAGGGCAAACTGATAATTACAGTGTATCTGACCATATTAATGCTATTATAGAGCATTGTGGTACAGGTATAATTGATTATTGCATTTATGATACAGGAGAGATTATACCAGAATTTATTAAAAGATATAATTTAGAAGGGCAAGATTTAGTAGAACAAGATGTGGAGAAAGTTAAGGGAATTAAATTTTTACAAAGAAACTTGTCAATGGTAAAGGATGATTTAATAAGACATGATCCAAGTCTTGTTGCTTCTTCAATAATAGAGTTGATTTGTGATGATTTAAGATACCAAGATAAACAAAATGATCCACAATATTTGATGTTAAGCAATAAACTTAGAGAAGAGAAAAGAATTAATAAAATTAAAAAGAAAGCAGCTAAAAAAGAATTAAAAGCTGCAAAAGAAAAAAGAGGAAAGCATGAAAGAGGATATAAGTCAAAGAGTAAGTTTAGTAGTAAATATAGTGATAGAATTGCATCAATAAGAGAAGCAGATAAAAAATCGGAATCAAGGGCAAGACAAAGAGAAGGAAAAGAAAGAATGAAAAAAAGAAGAAATAGAACACCAAGAAGTAGAAATAATACCTCAAGACCTAAAAGAGATATTAATACTAATAGGAAAAAGTCACCACAAGAAATTAGAGAGGAAATGTTAAAGCAGTTTAAAAATAGTAAATTAAGTGATAAAAAATAGGAGGAAATTATGAAAGTCACAAAAGAAAGTTTAAATTTAGAAAACGGATTAGATAAAGAGTGGTTAATAACAAATGGAATAGGAGGATATAGTTCTTCTACTATAATTGGTGCAAATACGAGAAAATATCATGGATTGTTGGTGGCAAGTTTAACACCACCGGCAAGAAGGTTTTTAATACTTTCAAAATTAGATGAAAGTATAGAGGTTAGAGGAAAGAAATATGAACTTTACACAAATATTGGTAAAGAATATATTTCAAGAGGGTTCCAGTACCAAGAAAGTTTCGAGAAAAATATTGTGCCAACATTTACATATAAAATTGGAAAAATAGAAATAACAAAAACTATTTGTATGGATTATGGCAAAAATACTGTGGGAATATATTACAAAATAAAAAATGGTGGATATAAAGCTAAAATAACGCTAGCACCAGTAATTAATTTTAGAGATTTTCATACAGTAAACACTGACCATGTATTTAATATAAAACAAACAAACACTAGAGAAAATAAAGTACGTATTTCAATAGATGGCAATTCCCATACTCCTATTTATATAAATCTATCAGATGGCGAATATATACCACATGAAAATGATAGTTTTAATAATATGTTTTATATAGAAGAAGAAAAAAGAGGTTTTTGTGGAGAAGAAAATCATACAGTACCTGGAAGATATGAAGTTGATATAAAAGCTAAAGAAATAAAGGAACTTTCTTTTGTATGTTCATTAGAAGAGAATATAGAAGAAATTGATGTTAAAAATTTAATAGAAAAAGAAGAAAAAAGATTAAATAAAATATATGAAAATTCTGGACTTATTAATGAGAATGTAAAAACTAAAAAAGAACAAAAAGATAATGAATTAATAAAAACATTTTTACAAGCTAGTGATAATTTTGTAGTAAATAGATATAGTTTTGGCTTACATACATTAATTGCGGGATATCCTTGGTTTTTAGATTGGGGAAGAGATGCTTTAATTTCTTTTGAAGGTGTGTTGTTAATACCTAAAAGATATGATATAGCTAGAGAAGTTTTAAAAACAATGACAAGAGACGTTAAATATGGTCTAGTTCCAAATGGATATTCTGGTTTTGATAATAGACCTCTTTATAACAGTGTAGATGCATCTTTCTTACTATTTGAAGCAATTCAAAAATATATTGACTATACAAAAGATTATAAATTTGTAAAAGAAGAAATGTATGATGTAATGAAAACAATAATTGAGAACTATTGTAAAGGTATTGATGTAGATGAAAATAATATTTACTTAGATACAGATGGTTTAATTGTTTCAGGAACAGAAAATACGCAAAATACTTGGATGGATGTGAAATTCCAAGGAAAAGCAATTACACCTAGAAATGGAAAAGCAGTTGAGGTAAATAGTTTATGGTATAATGCAAATAAAATTATGGAAGGTCTAAGTATAAGATTTGGACATCTTATAACTGCTAAAAAGTATAAAGATTTAGCAGAAAGTTGTAAATTAGCATTCCAAGAAAAATTTTATAACAAAGAAACAAAATGTCTATATGATGTTTTAGGAGATGGAAAAATTAGACCAAACCAATTATTTGCTTTAAGTCTAACTTATCCTATAATGGATATAAACTCTGAAGAAACCGAAAATATAATAAAAACAGTAGAAAAGAAATTACTAAATGCTTATGGTTTAAAAACTCTAGCAAAAGGTGAAAAGGACTATGTAGAAGTATATGAAGGAAACGAAGAGCAAAGGGACATGAGTTATCATCAAGGAATAACTTGGCCATGGCTACTTGGTTTATATTATAATTCCTTAAAAAATATAAAAAATAAAATAGAAAATAAAGCACAAAAAGAAGAGATAGAAAAAAAGATAAATAAATTAATTGAAAAGACTAAGAAAACATTTTTAAAGGAAATATATGAAAGTGGTTGCATAGGTTCTATCTCAGAATTATATGATTCAGTTAAACCACAATTACCAAAAGGTGCAATAGCACAATGTTGGAGTATAGCAGAAATATTTAGAATTATTCTTGGAAAATAAAGGAGTAAATAAATGACATCTATTGATAATTTAGAAAAGGAATTGAAACAAGGAAAAGTAAATAGTATATATCTTTTATATGGTGAAGAATTGTTTTTGTTAGAAAGCAACTTAAACAAGATAAGAAAACTATTTGGAGAGACTATAAAAGGTATAAATTATGTATTGATAGATGATACAAACGTAAAAGAATTAATTCAAGATATAGAAACACCAGCATTTGGATATGAGAAGAAATTAATTATTGCAAGGAACACAGGATTATTTAAAAGTGAAGGAAAGAGAAAAAATAAAGAGATAAATGATTTAAAAGAAAGGCTAAATGATTATATAAACGAAAATATAAATTTAATAAATAAAAGTGTTATATTAGTTTTTGTAGAAGAAGAGGCAGATAGTAGATTAAAATTATTCAAAACAATAGAAAAACAAGGAATAATTTGCAAGTTTGAATTTCAAAAACCTTTTCAAATAGAAAGAAGAGTGAAAGCTATTTGTAATGGGTATAATGTAAAAATAGATGATAACACATTAAAACATTTTACAGAAACATGTGGAACTAATATGCAAGATGTGATAAATGAAATAAGAAAACTTATAGAATATGTTGGAAATGGTGGAACAATAAAGAAAGAAGATATAGATAAACTGACAATAAAAAAATTGGAAGTAGTAATATTCGACTTAACAGATAATTTAGGTCAAAAGCAAACAGCAAAAGCCTTAGAAGTTCTAAGGAACTTGATTCATAATAAAGAGCCAATACAAAGAATTTTAGTTATGTTATATAATCATTTTAAAAAATTATATTTCTTAAAATTAGCATTAAAATATAATAAAGATATAATAACTTCTTTAAATTTGAAGCCAAATCAAACATTTTTAGTAAATAAATATAAAACACAAAGTAAGTATTTTGGTGAAAAAGAACTAAAAGAAATCTTGCAAGCATTAAGAGATTTAGATTTTAATTCTAAAAATGGTTTAATAGACCTACAAATAGGATTAGAAGCAATACTTTGTAATTATTGTTCATAGAATATTTTCAAAAATGTATAATAAATCACTTAAATGATAAAAATAATAAAAATAAATTTTATCATTTAGGTGATTTTATGTTTAATTTTAAGTTAAAAAATAAAAGAGTAAATAAAAGAAAAAATAAAGAAAAACCGAAAAGAGTAAACTTTATAAATAAAAAAGAAATAAAAACAAAAAATATAAAAATAAGTATATTAATCATTATTATAATTTTATTATCATCAACTGTTATATTTTTATATTTTACAAATAATAGTGAAGTAGAAGCTTTATCTAAATATGGTTCAAGAGGAGATGAGGTAAAACAGATACAAGAAAAGCTTAAAAGGTGGGGATATTATAATGGTGATATAGACGGAATATATGGAAGTCAGACTTTAGAAGCAGTTAAATATTTCCAGAGCGAAAATGGATTAACGGTAGATGGAATTGCAGGAACTGAAACTTTACAAGCAATGGGAATATATAGTTCTAGCTCGTCATCATCATCGTCTACTTCATCTTCAAGTAATTCTAGTGATTTAAATCTTCTTGCAAGAATTATTTATGGCGAAGCAAGAGGTGAGCCATATATAGGACAAGTAGCAGTTGGAGCAGTTATTTTAAATAGAGTAAAAAGTAGTTCTTTTCCAAATACAATTGCAGGGGTAATATACCAATCAGGAGCATTTGATGCAGTAAGTGATGGACAAATAAATCTAACTCCAGATTCTACAGCAAAAAAAGCAGCACAAGATGCACTAAATGGATGGGATCCAACTTATGGAGCAATATACTACTTTAATCCTTCTACTGCAACTAATAAATGGATATGGTCAAGACCAATGACTATAACAATAGGTAGTCATAGATTTTGTAAATAAAATTAAATTAATAAATAGAGATGTATTTAGGGGAATTTCCCCTATTTTTCTTGACAAAAAAGAATGGTATTGATAAGATATATTTGATATGTCGGCTTATGGAGGGGAATATGTTAATTTATCCAAATGAATATTTTGATAAAATAGAAAAAATAACAATAGAATATTTAAAAGAAAATAAAATAAAAGCTCTAATATTAGATATGGATAATACATTAATAAATTATAATAAAGAAATGCCTAAAAGGATTGAAAAATGGGCAAAAGAATTAAATGGTCAAGGAGTAAAACTAATAATTGTATCAAATAGCAATAAAAAAGAAAAAATAAAAAAAATCGCTAATTTATTAGATATAGAATATATCTCATTTGCAAAAAAACCACTAAAAATAGGTCTAAAAAAAGCCATGAGAATATTAAACGAAAAACCAGAGAATATAGCGGTTGTAGGTGACCAAATATTCACAGATATAATAGGTGGAAATAGGTGTAAGATGTATACCATATTATTAGATGCAATAGAGGAAAAAGACTTTTGGTACACAGCATGGAAAAGACCAATAGAAAACAAAATAAAAGAAAAAATCAGTAAAAGAAAAATGGCAAAGGAGAAAATGAAATGTATATAAATAATGTACATATTGCTTATTATTTTGTAGCAGCAATTTTAGGATTATTTGTAGGAGAATTAGTTGATTGGGCAAATAAAAGACTTCCAGAATATAAAAAATTTTTATCAAGAGAATTTTTTACAAATCATAGATTAAATTTTAAACCAAATTATATATTAATGTTATTAACAGCAGTAATTTATGTAACATTGATATATGTATATGGCATAAAAGATACAATAATTGCAAATTTAGATTTAATAAAATATATTATTTTAACACCAATGTTACTATCTGTATTTATTATAGATTATAAAAATCAAATAATACCAAATAGACTAAACTTAACAATTTTTGAATTAGGAATAATATTTGCATTTTTGTATGGATTATCAGATGTTGCAATAACAATAAATATGATTCTTGGAATGCTAGCAGGAGGAGGAATATTCTTACTTATAACGTTAGTAGGAGGAGTTTTTTACAGAAAAGAAGCAATGGGATTTGGAGACGTAAAATTAATGGGAGCACTTGGCTTGTTTTTTGGATTATCAAATATAATTATTATAACATTAGTATCATTTTTAATAGGAGCTATTCTTAGTATAATTTTATTAGTTAGCAAAATAAAAAAATCGAATGAATATATACCATTTGGACCTTTCATAGTAATTGCAACATTTATTAGTATGTATGTACCATTTGAACAAATAAGAATAATTTTAATGAAAATATTTACACTAGGAATGTATAGTTAAGAAAATTATTAAATATATTTAGGGAGATGGAGTTATGAATTCTAAATTACAGTGGTTAAGAAACACGATGTTAAGTTTAGACTTACAAGGATTAATAATATCAAATCCAACTAATGTAAAATATTTAACAGGAATAGATGCAGAAGGCACATTATTACTTACAAGAAAAGATAATATATTTATAACAGATGGAAGATATATAGAACATGTACATAGCATTCTTACATTATATGATGAAATAATAGTTTATGACATAAACGATGTATCAAATGATGACTATGAAAATTTCTTTATGTTTTGTGAAAATGTTGGTTTTGAAGAACATTTTGTTACATATGCGGATTATAAAGAATTAATTAGAAAATATAAAATTAATAATTTATTAGAAACAGAACATATCATAGAAAGACAAAGAATGATAAAAGATAAAGACGAAATATCAAATTTAGAAAAAGCATGTGAAATAACAGATAATTGTTTTAGTTACATACTAACATATATAAAACCAGGAATGACAGAAAAACAAATAGCAGAAGAAATAGAAGAATATTATAAGCAAAGAACAGATGGATTAGCATTTGAAACAATAGTTGCATCTGGAGAAAATACATCAATGCCACATGCAGTTCCAACAGATAGAAAAATACAAGAACAAGATATAATAACAATAGACATGGGATGTAAAGTAAACGGATATTGTTCAGATATGACAAGAACTTTTTTTGTAGGAAGTGTACCCAAATATGTAAAACCAGTATATGATTTAGTGCTAAAAAATCAAAAACAAACATTAGAAGAAATGAAAGATGGAGAAAGCACAAGACTGCTTACAAAAATGGTAGAGAATGATTTTAAATTAAATGGATACGATTTAATACATGCATTAGGTCATGGAGTAGGAATGGAAATACATGAAGCACCATATATTAATTATAAAACAGATGTACAGCTAAAAGAAAATATGGTTGTAACAGATGAACCAGGAATATATATAGCAGGAAAGTTCGGTATAAGAATAGAAGATACAGTGCAAATAACAAAATTTGGTTGTATAAGTTTAACAAAATCTGAGAAAAATTATATTATAATATAATATGTTTTTTGGAATGAGGTAAAAAAATAGAAAAATGTAAAAAATACCAATAAAAAAATAACAAATAAAAAACATTAGGAAAAAATAGAAGTATAAATAAGGGGTATATATTGATTTTTATTAAAGAATGTAGTAAAATAGATAAGGTTAATTAAAGAAATGAAAGGAGAAAATAGTTATGGCAGCAGTATATTCAGCAGGAGATTTTAGAAATGGAACAACATTTGAGATGGAAGGAAATGTTTATAGAGTTGTAGAATTTCAACATGTGAAACCAGGAAAGGGATCAGCGTTTGTTAGAACAAAAATAAAAAATGTAATAACAGGAGCAACATTAGAAAAAACATTCAGTCCTTCAGATAAATTTCCAGCAGCAGAAATAGAGAAAAAAGCAATGCAATATTTATATAATGATGGAGGATTATACTATTTCATGGATAATGAAACATATGACCAAATTCCATTAAATGAAGAACAATTAGGCGATTGCTTAAAATATTTAAAAGAAAATATGGAAGTAACAATGCTTTCATATAAAGGAAATGTATTTGCAGTAGAACCACCAACATTTGTTGAATTAGAAGTTACATATACAGAACCAGGATTTAGTGGAAATACAACAACTACATCAGGCAAACCAGCGAAACTAGAAACAGGATTAGAAATACAAGTACCATTATTTGTAAATATTGGAGATGTTCTTAAAATAGACACAAGAACAGGAGAATATATGGAAAGAATTTAAGAAAGGTGATTATTATTTATGGGAACAATCAAGACCGAATATAAGAGTTTTTTGGATGACATTGAGAAAAACATAAAAAACAAAGAAGATTTAGAATATGTAAAGAAAAGATTTGCAAGCTTTTTAGATGTAATGTTAGATCAAATTGATTATATTATGGATTACAAAAAAGAAGAAATTGAAAAACTAGAAAAAACTCAAAAGCAAATAGAAGATAAAGTATCTAAAATGCAACAAGTAATAGATAATATAGAAAAAGATATATATTCAGACGATGGATTTGATTTTGAAATTACCTGTCCTTATTGCAACTATGAATTTTTTATAGATGTAGATGAAAACAAAACAGAGATAGAATGTCCAGAATGTAAAAATATGATAGAATTAGACTGGACAGGATATGTAGATGATGAACCAGGAATAGACAATTGTAACGGAAGTTGTTATGGATGCCATGGTTGTGATGAAGATGATGATATGTAATGTTGTTACTTAGGGCGTTTCTTATGATATATTTTGTCACATTTTTATATTGAAAATTAAAACGAAAATAACGAGTCAACTATTTTATTAAATAGATGACTCGTTTTTATCTATTTGATAAATTTTGACTTTTTAAAAATTTTAAAAGAAATCTAAAGGATTTTGATATACTTCATCTATTCGTATACCCAGATGAAGATGAGTCCCGAGTCGTCGCACCGTTCGTAGGTCTACCAGAAGCATCAGAATATTGGTTGCCAGGAACATCATATACATATTTTGGTCCAACATAACCAATCACTTGACCTTGTTTTACTTTATCTCCAACTTCGACAATAAAGTTTGGATCACAATGACAATAAGAAACTTTATAATTTGAAAAAGAAAGGGTAATAGTATATCCACCTGCTCCTAAAAATTGTCTAAAAGTTATCTCTCCATCAGCAATTGCAATAAATTTAGTACCTTGAGGAGCAGGGATATCAATACCAGAATGAGAAGAAGAAGCACCAGATGTAGGAGAAACTCTTTTTCCAAAATAAGAACTAATACGAGTGTAACCAGGAAGAGGCCATACAAAACCATTAGGATTAAAGTCAATAATTTCAGAATCAAGATCTTCTTGAGAGATAGAGATACCTAAAGTAGGAATAAAAAATATACAGATAAATAAAGTAAAAAATATGATAAAAATTATAAAAATATTTAAAATTTTACTAATAAAAATCACCTCCTAAAATAAAAAAAGAATAAAACTATATGTTTTATTCCCTAAATAAAATATTAACTTGGCAGGGGTAGTAGGATTCGAACCCACACAGGCGGTTTTGGAGACCGATGTGCT
>CAZQTH010000011.1:0-23930 GCA_964596175.1 uncultured Clostridium sp.
TACTTCAAGGTGAAAGAGAAATGGCTGCATATAATAAAACATTAGGAAGATTCCAATTAACAGGAATTCCAGCAGCACCAAGAGGAGTTCCACAAATTGAAGTAACATTTGATATAGATGCAAATGGTATAGTTCACGTATCTGCAAAAGATATGGCAACAGGAAATGAACAAAATGTAGCAATTACAGCATCTACAAACTTAACAGATGAAGATATTGATAAAGCTGTTAAAGATGCGGAAGCACATGCTGAAGAAGATAAAAAGAAGAAAGAAGAAATCGAAGTTAAAAATAATGCAGAAAGCTTAGTATACAATAGTGAAAAAACATTAAAAGACTTGGGAGATAAAATTTCTGGAGAAGAAAAAGCCAAAGTTGAAACAGAAATAGATAATACTAAGAAAGCATTAGAAACAAATGATACAGCAAAAATAAAAGAAGCTACAGAGAAATTAACAAAAGTATTTTATGATATGTCAGAACAGTTATATAGAAATGCAAATCCAAATGGAGCAACAGGAACTGAGTCTGAAACTCAAAGTGAAGGACCAAAAGCAGATGAAAATGGAAATGTATATGATGCAGATTATAAGGTGGAAGATGAAGATAAAAACGACAATAAATAGGAAAATAAAAGAGGATTAGAGGAATTTCCTCTAATCTTTCTTGCTTAAGGAGGAAAATAAATGGCAACAAAAAGAGATTATTACGAAGTATTAGGAGTAAATAAAAATGCTACAGACGATGAGATAAAAAAGGCTTATCGTAAGCTAGCAAAAAAATATCATCCTGATGCAAACCCAGATAATAAAGAAGAAGCAGAGGCTAAATTTAAAGAAGTAAATGAAGCTTATGAAAACTTGTCAGATTCTCAAAAAAGAAAAATGTATGATCAATTTGGACATAATGGACCACAAGGAGGATTTGGTGGTCAAGGAGGATATTATTCATATACTGGTTCGGGATTTGACGGATTTTCTGACTTTGGAGATTTAGGAGATATTTTCTCATCAATCTTTGGAGGAGGTTTTGGAGGAAAGAGTTCTTCATCAAGAAGAAATGGACCTTCTAAAGGTGCTGATTTAAATGTGAGAATGGAAATAACTTTTGAACAAGCATATTCAGGAGTAGAGAAAGAAATTGTTATAACAAGAGATGAAGAATGTAATGTATGCCATGGAACTGGAGCAAAACCAGGAACATCTCCTATTAAGTGCCCTACATGTCATGGAACAGGTCAAGTAACACAAGTACAAAATACTATATTGGGACAAATGCAAACAACAAGAACTTGTTCTGCATGTCATGGAACAGGTGAAATTATAAATGAACCTTGTGAAACATGCCGTGGAAAAGGAACTATCAGAAAACAACCTAAAATAAAAGTAAAAATTCCAGCAGGAATTGATGATAATCAAACTGTAGTATTAAGAGGAGAAGGAGAACCTGGTAAAAAAGGTGGAGCAAAAGGTGATTTATATATTACAGTAAAAATAAAGAATCATAGTGTGTTTACGAGAAAAGGAAATAATATTCATTGTGAGATACCAATAACAATAACACAAGCAACACTAGGTGCAGAACTTGAAATACCAATGGTAGATGGTAGTAAGGAAAAATATAAAATACCAGAAGGTACTCAAACAGGAAGTAAGTTTACTATTAGAAACAAAGGATTCAAATCACTTAATTTTAATAGTACAGGAGATTTTATATTTACAGTTATAGTTCAAACGCCAAAGAAATTATCGAAAGAACAAAGAGAATTGTTGATGCAACTTGCAAGAACTATGAATGAACAACCACCAGTTAAAAAACGTGGATTATTTGGATAAATATTAAGATTGTAAGGAAATCTTACAGTCTTTTTTTTCTTGAGTTTTGTTAAAGCTTATGGTAAAATAATGAAAGCAAAACAATTTAGGTGGGAAAGATGATAAAGAAAGTAGCAATAGTAATATTTGCAGTATTATTGACTCTAATAGGAATAGGACTAATAATTCTAGGATATTTAGAGTTTACAGATATAGAATCAAAAGAGCCTGTGGAAATAGAAGATGTATGTAATGTAGAAATAGAAGAGTTTTATGGAAGAAAAGTATTTATTATAACACCAAAAGAAGGAGAAGTGAGTAATACAAAAATATTATATTTCCATGGTGGCTCATATATGGCAGAAATGAGTGATGAACATTGGAATTTTATAAAAAAATTAACATTAGATACAAATGCAACTATAATAATTCCAGATTATCCATTAACGCCCAAATATACATATAAAGATGTATATAATATGGTAGAGCCATTATATAAAGAAATAATTGAAAAAGTAGATGCTAGTGATTTAATAGTAATGGGAGATTCAGCAGGAGGAGGTTTAGCATTAGGCTTACTTGAAAAAGTATCTGAAGAAAATATTGTTATGCCAAGTAAAACTATATTAATATCACCATGGCTTGATGTAAGGTTGAATAATCCTGAAATAGATGAAGTTCAAAAAGAAGATAAAGAATTAAATAGAGAAACTTTAAGACTAGCAGGAATTGCGTATGCTGGTGAAGACGGAATAAATAGTTATTTAGTAAATCCAATAGATGGAGATTTATCAAAAGTAGGTAATGTTGTAATACTTACAGGAACAAGTGATATATTAAATCCTGATGTACATGTTTTAGAAGAAAGAGCTGAAGAACAAGGAAACAGTATAAAAATATTAGAATATGAGGGTGCAGGGCATATTTGGATAATAAATGAAAAAGGTGATAGTAATTTAATAGATGAAGGATATCAAGATTTATTAGAGGAAATAGAAAATGAGGCAAATTAATTTTAATTCAAAATTGTTTTAAGAAAGGAATATAGATGAAAAACAAAAAAGAATATAAACTATATTGGAGAAGATTAGATAATTCAGCTAAGATTTTTCCAATAGCAACAGGTAGAAAATATAGTACAGTTTTTAGGTTATCAACAGTATTGAAAGAAAAAGTAAATCCTAAAAAATTATACCAAGCTGTAAATAAAGCTTTAGAACAATATCCATCATTTAGAGTAAGAATGAAAGCAGGATTTTTTTGGTATTATTTAGAATATAATTCAAAGAAAGTTGTTATAGAAGAAGAAAAAGATTATCCTTGTAAATATATAGAACCAAGAACTAATAATTACTATTTATTTAAAGTGACTTATTTTGAAAATAAAATAAATATAGATATATTTCATTCTCTAACAGATGGAAATAGTGGAAATATGTTTTTAAAAGAAATAATATATAACTATCTGGAATTATCACATAAAGACGAATTGAAAGAAGAAAGAAAAATAAGAAAAATAGCAGAAAGCAACACAGAAGATAGTTATATGAAAAATTATGATAAAAATGTAAAAAGAAATACATCATCAAAAAAAGCATATATGTTGAAAGGAAAAAAAATAGGGTTTGAAGGAATTTCTGTAATACATGAAATAATAGACTTAAGTAAACTAAAAGATGAAAGCGAAAAATATGGAGCAACTATAACACAATATTTAACAGCAGTTTTAATATATTCTATTTACGAAGCAAATTATAAGAAATATAGATATAGAGGAAATAGGCCTATAAAGGTATGCATACCAGTAAATTTAAAGAAATATTTCCCATCAAAAACAATGTCTAATTTTTTTTCTTATATAACATTAGAAGCAGAAATGAAAAAAGACAATTTAGATACTTTTGAAAAAATAATAGAATTTGTGAAAAATGACTTTAATAAACGATTACAAGAAGAAGAAATAATAAAAACAATGTCTGCAAATGTAAAACTAGGAACTAATTTTGCAATTAAGATATTACCTTTAATTATAAAGAAATTACTTGTAAGATTAAGTTATATTGAAATTAGAAAATACACGACTATAACATATTCAAATATAGGAAGAGTTGGTATTATAGGCAAATATAAAGATTATATAGACTATTTTTTGATGCTTATTGCACCAGAGTCAGTTGAAAAAATAAAATGTTCTAGTTGTACATTTGAAAACAAAATGGTATTTACATTTACATCCATATTAAAAGATAATAGTATAGAGAAAAAGTTTTATAATTTTTTAATAGAAAGAAATATTAATGTGGAAATAGAAAGTAATGGTGTTTTAGATGATATATCCAAAGAAATTAAGTAGTAAAAAGGGAGATTTGATATTTAAGATATTTCTTATAGTTTCTGTTATACTAGGGATTTTATTAATTGTAATAAATAAACTAACAACTCCAGAAGTCCCATGGGCTGCACTTTCAAATGCAGGGATTATATATGTATGGATTACAGTATTTTATTCAATTAAAAAAAATGTGAATATAGCAGGACATGTAATGATTCAAGCAATTGCAATATCAATTCTTACCATATATATAGATTATGAATTAGGATTTGATAAATGGTCTTTAAGCATATCAGTTCCAATAATAATTATTATTGCAAATGTAACAATGTTAATTCTTACAATAGTTAGCCATAGGAGATTTATTAAATATGCGATTTACCAACTGATTATAGTATTATATAGTATGATACCAGTTATATTAATTAGTGAAAATGTTATACAAAATAAAGTTCTTAGTATTGTTGCAAGTAGTATTTCGATTTTAAATTTAGTACTTACACTTGCTTTAAGTGCTAAAGATGTAAAATCAGCAATTATAAGAAAATTTCATATATAAATACTTCTAAAATTTCTAGAGGTGATGAAAATTGGAAACAGGTTTAATAGTTAGAAAAGAGACTAAATTTGATAAAATAAGAAAAATGTTAAATAGAATATTCTTTAAAGAAGAATATTTTTTAGAAGCGGAATTAGAAGAACTATTGCAAAAAAGAACTATTAATACTTCTAATATAGTAATACCAAAGGAAATAAGAAAAATAAACAAAAAAATATAAATAAGAGAGGAAGCAAATTGAAGAATATAAAAAATTATAATTTAGAAGAATTAAAACAAGAATTAATAGACATGGGAGAAAAACCATTTAGAGCAGAGCAAATATTTAAATGGCTTTATCAGGAAAAAGTAAAATCATTTGATGAGATGACAAATATATCTTTGGAATTAAGAGAAAAATTAAAAGAAAATTACACAATGTGTAATTTTAACATACTAAAAAAACAAGTATCTAAAGATGGGACAATTAAATATTTATTTGATATATTAGATGGAAATGCAATAGAAACCGTTTTAATGAGTTATCATCACGGATACAGTATTTGTGTATCATCTCAAATTGGTTGTAAAATGGGATGCAAATTTTGTGCCTCTACAGGAATAAATTTCATTAGAAATTTAAGCTCTGGAGAAATAGTAGAACAAATACTTGCAGTTGAACAAGATGAAAATATTAGAATATCAAATGTGGTATTTATGGGAATAGGAGAGCCATTAGATAATTATGATAATGTAATTAATGCAATTCATATATTAAATAATCAAAAAGGACTAAGTATAGGAGCAAGACATATTAGTATTTCAACAAGTGGTTTAGTTCCTCAAATATATAAATTAGCAGAAGAGAATATACCTTGTACTTTATCTATTTCACTACACGCAACAACAAATGAAAAAAGAAGTAAAATGATGCCAGTAAATGAAGTTTATCCAATTGAAAAATTAATAGAAGCATGTAAGTATTACTTGAAAGAAACAAATAGAAGGATTTCATTTGAATATGCATTAGCAAAAGATAATAATGATAATTTAGAAGACGCTAAAGGATTAGTAAAACTACTTAAAGGAATGCTATGTCATGTAAATTTAATTCCAATTAATAAAATAGAAAATGGAAGTTTTATAAAAAGTTCAAATGAAAATATAATAAAGTTTAGAGATTATTTAAATGACCATGGAATAGTAGCTACTATAAGAAGAGAATTGGGTTCAGACATAGATGCAGCATGTGGTCAGCTTAGAAGGAAAAATTTAAAAACAAATAAAAAATATTAATAATAATATATTATGTTTTTTTAAGAAAATAAATCAGATGGAAGAGAAAAATAGTTATGTTGTGTACGTAAAATAGGTTATTAATAAATAAAATAATAGAAATATATAGAGAAAATGGTAAGATTTACATGCTATTTGCATTTTTCTAGGAAAAATATTACAGAACTGTTAAATATATATTACATTTGTATTAATGGTATTGACCGGTTGAAAAAAAAATAATAAAATAATATCATCATAAGAGGGTTTAATATGAGAATAATAAGTGGAAAAGCAAGAGGAACAAAATTATATACATTAGAAGGAGATAAAACTCGCCCAACATTAGATAGGGTAAAAGAATCATTATTTAATATAATACAAAATGATATTGTAGAAAGTAGTTTTTTAGATATGTTTTCAGGAAGTGGAGCAATAGGATTGGAAGCAGCAAGTAGAGGAGCTAAAGAAGTAATACTTTGTGAAAAAGATAAAGAAGCGATTTCTATAATAAAGAAGAATATAGAAAAAACACATTTAGATGTTAAATTATATGAAATATCATATGAAAAAATGTTAGAGAAATTAAATAAGAAAATTGATATTGTCTATATAGACCCACCTTATAAAACAAATTTAGCATATGAATCAGTAAAAAAAATGATTGATTTAGATTTGGTTAGTAACAAAAGCTTAATTATAATAGAAACAGATGAAGAAGAAAGAGTAATTAAACAGATAGATGAGTTAGAAGTAGATATAACAAATAAAAGGAAATATGGTCGCGTACATCTTATTTTTATTAAGAAAAAATAAGATTAAGGAAAGGGGTAAAACCATGGAAATTTTTACATTATTGGAAACTTTAGAGGACTTATTAGAAAATAGCAGGAGTCTTCCATTTACATCAAAAGGAATAGTAGATAGAGAAGAAATGTTAGACTTGATAAAAGAAATCAGAATAAAGCTTCCAGATGAACTAAAACAAGCAAAATGGGTAAAAGAAGAAAGACAAAGAATATTAGTAGAAGCTCAAAAAGAGGCTGATGGAATAGTAAAAGAGGCTGAGAATAGAATAATAGCAATGGTAGATGAACATGAAATAACTAGAAAAGCATATGACCAAAAAACAGAGATAATAGAAACAGCAAATGAAATGTCAAGAGAGATTTCAAAAGGAACTAAGGAATATGCAGATAGTTTACTTGCAAATACAGAAGACGTATTAAATGAAACATTAAATAAATTAGGAACTAATATGACAGAAGCTTTAAATATCATGCAAATATCATTAGAAGATACAATAAGGACAATTCAAAACAGTAGAAAAGAATTAAAGTAGAAATAAACAAAAGTCAGATTTGGAAGTTATTTAAATCTGACTTTTTAGGGATTAAAGGGATCAAAGTTATAAATGTAGAAAGGATGATAGAAATGGCTAAAAGAAGAAGATATAAAAGAAGAAAGAAAACAGCTTCTAGATTAGATATAGCAGTAGTTACACTAATAGTACTTAGTATACTTTTAGCTGTCTTAATATATACAAAATCAGGAACAATAGGAGTAAAACTAAATGAAATATTAGGTGGAGTAATTGGGTTAATGCAATATATACTTCCAATAGGAGGTATAGCTATTGCTATTAAACTTGCATCTGATGGAAGCGAGGAGATAACATCAAAATTAATACAATATTTGGTAGCTATTATAAGTTTATCAATTGTATTTAGTGTTTTCCAAATATCAAGTGGAGAACTGGATTCATCAAAAGAAATGTCAGAAGTAGTAAAAGATGCTTATTATTATGGTTCACAAGAAGGACATGGTGGAGGTGCAATAGGAGCAGTAGGAGGAGTTGTACTTACAAGACTTTTAGGAAATGTTGGTGCTGTTATTTTTTGTATAGGAATAGCCATAATATTATTAGTATTTACATTTGGAATTAATTTATCAGATATTATAAATATGTTTATGGATAAAATAGAAGAAAAACGTGAAGAAAGATTTGAAAGAAAAGAAGAATTAGCAAAAGAAAGAGAAAAAGAAGGTTATGAAACACCAAGTCAAAGAAGAAAAAGATTAAGAGAAGAAAGAAAAGCTAAATTAGAACTTGCAAAATTAGAAAAACAGGAAGAAAAAAATCCTATGGATAATCAAATAAAGATTAATTTTGGTGGAAGAATTGTGGAAAGTAATGACGAAAAATCAGGATTAAAGAAATATGACCATTCAAATGATGATTTAGAACCTCTAACAAAAGAGAGTAAAAAAGCAAAAACGGTAAAAGAGGAAATACAGCCAGATGTAATAGATAGTAATTTGTTTAAAGAAGTAGAAGAGCAAAAAGAAGACAAGAAAAAAGCAGTATTACAGTTAGAACATAGTGTTGTAGTAGAAGATGAACATTATGAATATCCACCAGTAGAATTATTAAGTAAACCAAGTAAAAAAAGTTTAAAAGGTGGAGCAAAAGCTTTAACAAATACAGCAACAAAATTACAAAAAACATTGTATAGTTTTGGAGTATCTGCAAAAGTAGAAAATGTATCAGTAGGACCAGCAATTACTCGTTATGAACTTAAACCCGCAGAAGGTGTAAGAGTAAGTAAAATTGCAAATTTAGCAGATGATATAGCACTAAATTTAGCAGCAGAAACAATAAGAATAGAAGCTCCAATTCCAGGAAAGCAAGCGGTTGGAATTGAAATTCCAAATAAAGAAAAAGAAGTAGTACATTTTAGAGAAATAATAGAAAGCAAAGAATTTAAAGACAATAAATCAAAGCTAACAGTAGGGCTTGGAAAAGATGTTGCAGGAAATGTACAACTTGCAGATATTGCAAAAATGCCACATGTATTAATTGCAGGATCAACTGGTTCAGGAAAGAGTGTATGTATTAATACAATAATAACAAGTATAATATATAATGCAAAACCTTCAGAAGTAAAATTTGTAATGGTAGACCCAAAAATAGTAGAACTTTCTGTATATAATGGAATACCACATTTGTTAATTCCAGTCGTAACAGATCCTAAAAAAGCGGCAGGAGCTTTAGCATGGGCAGTACAAGAAATGGATGATAGATATAACAAATTTGCAGAAAAAGGGGTTCGTGATTTAAAAGGATATAATAAAGCAATAGAAAAAGAAAATGAATTTGGAAAATTACCACAGATAGTAATCATAATAGATGAACTTGCTGACCTTATGATGGTTGCAAAAAATGATGTAGAAGATGCAATATGTAGGCTAGCACAAAAAGCAAGAGCCGCAGGAATGCATTTAGTGATTGCAACACAAAGACCATCAGTTGATGTAATTACAGGGCTAATAAAGGCGAATGTACCATCAAGAATAGCATTTGCGGTATCATCACAAGTAGATTCAAGAACAATATTAGATAGTGTAGGAGCAGAAAAATTACTTGGAAAAGGAGATATGTTATTTTTCCCAACTGGGGCACCAAAACCATCTAGAGTGCAAGGAGCATTTGTGTCAGATAATGAAGTAGAAAAAATAGTAAGTTTTATTAAATCAAATGGAACTGCAAATTATAGTGAAGATATATTAGAAAGTATTGAAAATAATAATAAAACAGATAAAGAAATATCAGAAGCAGAAGACGATGATACAGATCCATTTTTAATGGATGCAATTCAAACTGTCGTAGAAACTGGACAAGCATCAACATCATTTATACAAAGAAAATTTAAAGTAGGATATGCTCGTGCTGGAAGAATAATAGACCAAATGGAAGAAAGAGGAGTAATATCAGGATATCAAGGAAGTAAGCCAAGGGAAGTGTTAATGTCTTTAGAAAAACTAAATGAACTAAAGATGGGAACAAAAGAAGAAACATAAAAGTTTTTTAAGTTTTAGAAAGGAAGAAGATAAAAAAATAACGATATATTATTTATAATGAAGAAAAATTCTTGTTGTTTGTAATTAAGTATTCCTAATTTATAATTATAGTAAGATAATTATTATAATTCTATTTTTAATAAAAAATCATGTAAAAAATAGAAGGAGGAAAAAAGATGGAAAATATTAAAATCTTTGCTTGTAGGAGTGCTGAAAATTTTACAAAAGAGATATGTGACTACTTAAAACTACCAATGGGAGAGCTAGATATATTCAAATTTAAAAATGATAACACATTTGTACAAATAAAAGAAACAGTCAGAGAGCAAGATGTATATATTGTACAAACAACAATGCCACCAGTAAATGAAAGAGTGATGGAATTATTAATAGTAATAGATGCATTCAAAAGAGCCTCTGCTAAAAATATAAATGTTGTACTACCATATTATATTTATTCAAGATCTGATAAGAAAGACCAACCAAGAATACCTGTAACGGCAAAGTTAATGCAACAATTAATAGAAGCTGCAGGAGCGACAAGAGTAATAACTTGTGATTTGCATAATCCTGCAATTCAAGCTTATTTCAATATTAAGTGTGATAGAATATCAGCTCAAAACATTTTACAAACATATTTTAAAGGAAAAAATTTTAAAAATATGGTAATTGTTGCAACAGATGCAGGAAGTTCAAAAAAAGCATACAAATATTCTAAATATTTTGGATGTCCTATCGCATTAATAGACAAAAGAAGAGAAGGAAATGATGATAAAGCCATTGCTACCACCGTTATAGGAGATATAAAAAACAAAGAAGCAATAATTTTTGATGACGAAGTAGATACAGCAGGTTCAATAATTGAAACAGCACGAATTTTGGAGAAATTCAAAGCAAAGGAAATATATGCTGGATGTACACATGGGATTTTATCTGGTGATGCAATCAAAAGAATAGAAGAATCTCCAATAAAGGAACTAGTCATTACAAATACTGTTCCTTTATCAAAGCAAAAACAAGCTAGTAAAATAAAAATATTAACTATTGCTCCTCTATTTGCTGAAGCAATAAAGAGAATAAATGAGGCAAAACCATTAGAAGAATTATTTGTTTTAGATTAAAATTTTTAAAAATTTTGGATAATTTTATAAGAAAAAAATTTTTTTATTGTTATTGGCAAAAAATAATGATATAGTTATATATGAAAAAGAAAATGTGAATTTATTAGCGAAAGAATATAGAAAAGAAAATTAAAAAAGAGCACCAAAGAAATATATTAGAATAAATGATTGTGTAAATGAATTATTAGAAAATAGAAAATATATAACTAAAGAAAAATTGTGAAGCAAAATGGAATTTTGTTTCAAGAAAGGAGAAGAAATTTGCAAAAGAAAAATGAAAATCTATTAGATAAAATTGTAAAAAAAGATTACAATAATGAATTAGAAAAAGTACTTGAGAAAAAAATGTATGAAGAGAATGTAAAGAGTATTCTCCTAAGTATTTTATATAAATTAGAGACATCATATAAAGATTATAAACAAGTAAAACAAGACGTTGTGAGTAAAGAAGAATTAATAGAAAATATAATTAATTGCATTAAAAATAATTGTGATAATATAAAACTTGTAAAACCATATTCAAAAGAAAGTGAAATTATAGGTGATAGAACATTTTTGGTAGAAAAAAGGAAAAAAAGAATAGTTTGTTATAATATAGAAAGAAAAGTTCTATATTGTTTAGCTAAAATATCAAAAAGAAATAAAATAATAAAAGATGAGTATTATGTAATAAATAAAACATTGTCAGATTTAATAAATGTAGGAGCTTGTATAAATGAGGTTGAACCATTAAGAGATTTTAATGGTTATTCATGGACGACTATACCAAGAGAAATAGAAAGTATCTCACATAATTTAATTTATCAGAATCTAATATTATTAATTGGAAATGAATTTATGAACAAATGGATAAATAATAAAGAATTTATAATGGATTATATGCAATTATTTAAAGATAGGCTAGAAAAATTTTATGGAAAAGAACTGGCAAGAGAACTAATAGAAGCATTAGAAGAAATATCTGTATATTTAGAAATTAAATTTGATAAAAAAGCAAAAGAAAAAATGTTAAAACAAAAAGAAATAGTAGAAAAAGAATTAGAACAAATTGAGGACAATGAAGTTTTTGTAGAAAGAATAACAGAAGAGAAAAGAAAAATAATTAAAGAGATAAAAGTAATAGATGAAACAATAAATAACAAAAGTTTATTAGAAAATGAATATGAGAAAAGGAATGATTCCTTACCAATAGAAGAAAAAATATTTAGTATGAGAATACTTGCCAAAATGATGACTGTAGAAAGAGAAAAGAAATTAGAAAAATTAGAAACACTAAATAGTTTATTAAATCCTCAAAAATATGTTAGTTATAAAAAAGAACTAGAAGAAAAAGAAAAATATTTATCTTTGTTAAATAAAAAAGACATAGATAAAAAAATAACTAGTCTAAAATTAAAAATACAAAAATTGTTTTTAAAATGTTTTGGTAAAAAAATAGAAAAATGCAATTCAAAACAAGATATGCTAAAATTGGTTTATGAATATAGATATTATATGATGTTACCATATAGCTACGAAAACAATATTTATGAAGAAAAAGATTTACAAAAAGAAATAGAAGAAAAAACTAAAAAAATATTAGAAAAAGCATATAAATTAAAAGTAATTCAAAAGTTTTCTAAACAAGAAGATGTGAATTATGAATTATTAAAAATTATATTCCAAAATAGAAATATAAATCTTGAAGACATAGAAGTAAAACTAATAAGAGAAAAGGAAAAAGATAAAACAAAAAACAAAGAAAACTATTATATACAAGTATTTGATGGAAATGGTATTGGAGAAAAAATACAAATGCCAAATTCAGAAAATATGAATAAAAAAGATTTAGAAATTATGTTTAATAAAAAAGTAAAAGTTTTTTATTAAGGAGGAATTTTATGAAAATAACTTTTTTAGGAGCGACCAAGACAGTTACAGGTTCAAATTTTTTAGTAGAGGCAACAGGTAAAAAATTTTTAGTAGATTGTGGAATGTGGCAAGGAAAAGCTGAATTAGAAGAAAGAAATATAGAAGAATTTGAATTTGATCCAAAAGAAATTGATTTTATGCTTTTAACACATGCACATATTGATCATTCAGGTAGAATTCCAAAATTATATAAAGAAGGATATAGAAATAAAATTTATGCACATAAAGCAACTTGTGATTTGTGTGCTTTGATGTTACCAGATAGTCGGACATATACAAGAAATGGAAGTAAGTTGGAAAAATAAAAAAAGAAAAAGAAAAGGTTTAGAAGAAATAGAACCAATTTATACAGCAGAAGAAGCAGCAAGATGTTTGGAAATATTTGAACCAGTACAATATGACCAAATAATAGAAATAACACCTGAAATACATGTACGTTTTAATGATGCTGGACATATGCTTCGGTTCTAGTATTATAGAATTGTGGGTAAAAGAAGATGATAAAGAAGAAAAAATAGTATTTACAGGAGATTTAGGAAATAGTGATATACCACTTTTAGATTCTCCAACAATGATAGAAGATACAGATTATTTAGTAATGGAATCAACTTATGGAAGTAGGTTACATTTAAGAAATGATGAAAAAGCTGTGGATTTCTTAAATATAGTATCAGAAACATTAGACAATGGAGGAACAGTAGTAATACCGTCATTTGCTGTTGGAAGAACACAAGAAATATTATACGAAATTAATAAATTAAAAGATGAAAATGATGATGAAGAATTTAAAAGAAAATATAAGACATTGATGAGGGCAGATGTGTATGTTGATAGTCCACTTGCAATATCAGCAACAGAAGTGTTTAGAGAAAACACTAATCTTTTTGAAAAAGAAATACAAGATGAAATTATGAGAGGGGATAATCCATTAGAATTTCCAGGATTACATTTTACAAGAACAGCAGATGAGTCAAAAGCACTAAATGAAGATAAAAGACCAAGTATTATAATATCAGCAAGCGGAATGTGTGAAGTTGGAAGAATTAAACATCATTTAAAACATAATATATGGAATCCAAAATCAACAATTTTATTTGTTGGCTATCAAGCACCAGGAACATTAGGATATCAAATCGTAAATGGAGCAGAAACTGTAAAAATATTTGGTGAAGAAATGGCAGTGAATGCAAGAGTAGAATATATAGAAGGATATTCAGGACATGCTGATCAAGAAGGATTAATGAATTTTATATATTCTTTTATAAAGAAACCAAAAAATATTTTCTTAGTACATGGGGAAGTAGAATCACAAGAGGTATTAAAAGAAAAGATAGAAACTGAAACAAATATACCAGTAATAGTACCAGAATTCGGAGAGACATATGACATTAAAGAAGTAGTAGAAATGACAAATAAAATAGAAAGAAAAGTCCCAACTACAATGAGGAATGAAATATTAGATAGGTTAGAAAAATTAAAATATGAAATTAAAGATATGGACGAATATGTAAGAAAAGATGTTGATGATGAAAATTTAAAAGATGAAGATATCTTTAGAATAAATGAAAAGATAAAAGATTTAGAAAAACAAATATTAAATGTAATAGAAGGATAAATAAGGGAGTAATTGAGATGAGTAATAAATATTTAAATGAAGCTATAATAGGAAATAGAAATATGATAGCAACATTGACTTACAAAGGTGAATTAGAAAGATTATATTTTCCAAGTAAAGATAATAGACAATATATTAATTTCTTCCATACGGGAATAAAATTAAATCAATCTGATTTAATATACTTACATGACGATATTAATAATCAATATAAACAATATTATGATACAGATACAAATGTATTAAATACAGAAATTACAAATACTTATTTTAATCTAAAAATTGTACAAACTGATTTTATGTTATTAAAAGAAAATGTATTAGTAAAAAGATATATTTTCTTAAATGAAGGAAAAATAGATTTAGATACTAAATTTTATATTCATTCAGAATTATTATCTGATAGAAATAATCATGTATCTTGTAAGATTCTAGACAATGGAATGATGCAATATGCACATGATTTTGTTTTATCTATTTTTGCAAAAGGAACAAAAATTTCTAAACATCAAATAAATGGTAGTAATGATACTATAAGAACAGGTGAAATATATGACAAAGATTATATTGGAATGTCAAAAGATTCTAGTATTTGTTATAATATGGGAATTATAAAGCCACAAGAAAAGAAAGTTTTAGAAATTTGTATATTAATAGATGAAAATAAAAACATATCAAATATGGAAGATGAAATAGATAGAATTACAAAAATAGATTTAAATAAAGAATATACGTCTACAAAAACTTATTGGAGAAAATACTTGAAGTCTCATAATGGTTTAAATTTAAAAGAACCACAAAATAGTTATGAAGAAAGAATTTTTGAAATATATAAAAGAAGTATATTATTATTTCCATTGCTTACAAATCCAGAAACTGGAGGAATTATTGCATCACCAGAAGTTGATGAAGATTTTACTAATTGTGGCAGATATGCGTATTGTTGGCCAAGAGATGCTGTTTTTGTAACAAAGGCAATGGATATAGTAAATATGGAAAAAGAAACAGAAAAATTTTATAAAGTATTTTGTAAAAAAACACAAAGTAAAAATGGAATGTGGGAACAAAGATTTTTTACAGATGGAAAACTTGCTCCTTGTTGGGGATATCAAATAGATGAAACTTCAAGTGTTGTATATGGTGTATATGAACATTATAAAATTACTAAATCTGAAAAATTCTTAAAAGATAATCTTCGTATGTGTGAAAAAGCAATTGATTTCTTAAAGAAATATTTAAAAGATTGGATAGGTATTGATGGTGTAGATGAATTAAAAAGAGATGTTGTAAAAGATGAGATAGAAGAAGACACAATGAGAAGAACAGGAAGAGAGCATAAATATCATATAAGTTATGATATTTGGGAAATGTGTGAAGGAATTCACTTGTATTCATTAGCAAGTATATATGCAGCATTTGATGCTATTTTAAATATTTATAGAGTTCTTGGTAAAAATGTTTCAGAATTTGAAAATAATAGATTAAAAGAAGAAAAAATACAAAAAAATGAAAGAGAAATTGAAAAAATACAAGGGGAAATTAAAAAATATATAAATGAGAATTTGTATGATGAGCAAAAGAAATCATATGTAAGAAATCCAGAAGATAAAAAAATGGATATTAGTATATTAGGAGCAGTAACGCCATTTAATGTGTTTAAACCAAAGGAAAATAAAATAAAAAATACAGTTGAAAGCATTAATTTACATTTACGTACATATACTGGTGGATATCAAAGGTTTGAAGGAGACCATTATATGAATGGAAATCCTTGGCCTATTGCTAATCTTTGGATGACTTTATATTATTTGGAAACAGGAGAGAAGAAGAAGGCAAAAGAAACTTTTGATTTTGTTGTAAAGACTTGCGGTAAACACTATTTCTTGGGAGAACAAGTAGATAACAACACATTAAAGCCTAATTGGGTTATTGGACTTGGTTGGTCTCATGCTATGTTTTTGATTGTTTTAGAAAAACTATATAGATAGATGAAAAATTTTAGAGGAGTAGGTATTCTTATAGAAGGATGCCTATTTTTATTGAAAAGTCATGTAAATAATGATATAATAATATGTATAGCACTGTCTATATTTATATTAATGCTAAAAAGAGAAAGGAAACAAAATGTCTAATCTTATTTCTGCTATTGAAAAGATTATTACAATTCCAATTCCAAAGCAACGTGTTTATGAAAGTCCCGAGAAAAGGAACGGCTATGATAATCAGATTATTTCTACAGATAATCTTGGTTATGACACTCTTTATGGAGAATTCGCAGGATACTCGAGGGATATGTATGGTAATGTTTACCTTAGGTATGTGATGGATGCTATTGAGTTTGATATTAATTTTTCGGGTATGGAGGGCTTTACGAACTTTCCTGGAGAACTTCATCGGATTTGTCAACTTCTTAAGCAGGATGGTATTCATCACGTTAGGAGTATTAAAAAAGAGGATTTTTATACTAAGATTTTGAGAGTCTATAAGAGGTATTGGGTTGATTGCATTACTATTTCTAGTATAAATAATCCTGACAATCATATTTATAGTGTTTACTATTCTGAGGACAATGCTACACGCTCTGCAATTTTGTATGATGAAGAGTACGATCAAAGCTTTGATTGTGGACCTTTGGGTGTAAGACCAGTTATTTATCTTCCTTTGCCTGATAGAGTTTATAGGCAAGAAGTTTTTAACCTTGTGGATGAGCTTTTTGATACTTGGAAGTAATACTACTTTTTGCATTGCAAAAAAGAACTTCAAATGAGGTTCTTTTTTGTTTCCCTTTTCTCATTCTAAAAAACTTTTGAATTAGTACTTGAAATATGGTATTTTTTGATATACAATAATAAATGCCTAAGGATAGGTAATAAAATATTTTTAAGGAGGAATTTATTATGTCAGTAAAGGTAGGAATTAACGGTTTTGGAAGAATAGGAAAATTATCTTTCCAAGCAGCTTTAGCTAAAGAAGGAGTAGAAGTAGTAGCAGTTAATGATCCATTTATTACAGCTGATTATATGGCTTATATGACAAAATATGATACAGTTCATGGAAGATTTAACGGTACAATAGAAGAAAAAGATGGAAATTTAGTAGTAAATGGAAAAGAAATAAAAGTATATAATGAAATGGATCCACATAATATTCCATGGGGAGAAATTGGAGTAGAATATGTATTAGAATGTTCAGGAGTATTTACAACAATGGAAAAAGCACAAGCTCACCTAGATGCAGGTGCTAAAAAAGTTGTAATTAGTGCACCATCAAAAGATGCTCCAATGTTTGTTATGGGTGTTAATAATGAAACATATGATCCAAGTATGAAAATTGTTTCAAATGCATCTTGTACAACAAATTGTTTAGCACCACTTGCTAAAGTTATTAACGATAATTTTGGAATTACAGAAGGTTTAATGACAACAGTTCATTCAACAACTGCAACACAAAAGCCAGTTGATGGAGCTTCTAAAAAAGATTGGAGAGGTGGACGTGCAGCATCAGCTAATATAATCCCATCTTCAACAGGAGCAGCAAAAGCAGTTGGTAAAGTTATTCCAACATTAAATGGAAAATTAACAGGTATGTCATTAAGAGTACCAACAGTAGATGTTTCAGTAGTTGATTTAACATGTAATTTAGCAAAACCAACAACATATGAAGATATATGTGCAGCAGTTAAAAAAGCATCAGAAGGAGAATTAAAAGGAATATTAGAATATACAGATGAAGATGTTGTATCATCAGATTTCTTAAGTGATCCACATACATCAATATTTGATGCAAAAGCTGGAATTATGCTAACAGATACATTTGTTAAATTAATTGCATGGTATGACAATGAATGGGGTTACTCAAACAAATTGGTAGATTTAGCTTGCTATATTGCTAGCAGAGATTAGAAAAAAGAATACTTTTTAGTATAAATAATAACAAAAAATAGAAAAGAGTACTTGAAATGTACTCTTTTTTGTTATAAAATAAGTTTGTCTAATAAAATAAGGAAAATTGTGTAAAATAATAAGAGGAGGATTTTAAAAATGAGTAAAAAAACAGTAAGAGATGTTGAGTTGAAAGGAAAGAAAGTATTAGTAAGGTGTGATTTTAATGTACCACTAGATGAAAATAGAAATATTACAGATAATACAAGAATAGTAGCTGCATTACCAACTATAAAATATTTACTAGAAAATGATTGCAGTATTATTTTATGCTCTCATTTAGGAAGACCAAAAGGAGAATTTAATGAAAAATTTTCTCTAATGCCAGTTGCTAAAGAATTATCAAGATTATTAGACAAAGAAGTAATTATGGCAAAAGACGTAGTAGGGGAAGATGCAAAAACAAAAGTAGCTAACCTAAAACCAAGAGAAATATTATTATTAGAAAATGTTAGATTTCATAGAGAAGAAACAGATAATGATCCAGAATTTAGTAAAGCTTTAGCTAGTATGGCAGAAGTATATGTAAATGATGCATTTGGAGCAGCTCATAGAGCACATGCATCTACTGTAGGAGTGGCATCTTACTTACCAGCTGTATCAGGATTTCTAATTGAAAAAGAGTTGAAATTTTTAGGAAATGCGTTAGAAAATCCAGAAAGACCATTTATGGCAATAATAGGAGGAGCAAAAGTATCTGATAAAATCGGAGTAATAGATAGTTTATTAGAAAAAGTAGATACACTATTAATAGGTGGAGGAATGGCATATACATTCTTTAAAGCACAAGGATATAGTGTTGGAGTTTCAATGTGTGAAGAAGATAAATTAGACTTAGCTTTAGAATTAATGCAAAAAGCAAAAGACAAAGGTGTAAAATTAATGCTTCCAGTAGACACAAGAGTTGGAAAAGAATTTAAACCAGACACAGAAAGCAAAACAGTTCCATGGACAGAAATTCCAGATGAATGGGAAGGATTTGACATCGGAGAAAAAACAATAGCTATGTTTTCAGAAGAATTAAGAACAGCAAAAACAGTAGTATGGAATGGACCATTAGGATTATTTGAATTTGATCAATTTGCAAAAGGTACAAATTCAATAGCAAAAGTTTTGTCAGAATTAACAGATGCAACAACAATAATTGGTGGTGGAGATTCAGCAGCAGCAGTAAGAAAAGCAGGACTAGAGGATAAAATGACACATATTTCAACAGGTGGTGGAGCATCACTAGAATTTTTAGAAGGTAAGAAATTACCTGGAATAGAATGTTTGCAAGATAAATAAAATATATTTTAAGGGGGAATATCTCCCCTTAAAGTATGAATATAAAAAATAGGAGGGAAGAAATATTATGAGAAAAAAAGTAATAGCAGGGAATTGGAAAATGAATATGCTTCCAGGAGAAGCAATAGAATTTATAAATGAATTAACACCACTTGTAAAAGATACAGAAAATGAAGTTATATTATGTGTTCCATATACAGATTTATTCTATAGCTTACTTACAGCACAAAATACAAATATAAAAATAGGAGCACAAAATATGCATTTTGAAGAATCAGGAGCATATACAGGTGAAGTTTCAGGAAAAATGCTAAAATCAATAAATGTAGAATATGTGATAATAGGACATTCAGAAAGAAGACAATATTTTGCTGAAACAGACGAAACAGTAAATAAAAAAGTAAAAGCAGCATTTAAAAATGGTTTAAAACCAATAGTATGTGTTGGAGAGACATTAGAAGAAAGAGAAGCAGGTGAAGCTGTAGAAATAATAACAAAACAAACAGAATTAGCATTAGAAGGATTAACTAATGAACAAGTAGAAAATACAATAATAGCATATGAACCAATATGGGCAATAGGAACAGGAAAAACAGCAACAAGCGAAGATGCAAATAATTCAATTAAAGAAATAAGAAATAAAATTAAAGAAATATATGGACAAGAAACAGCTTCAAGAGTTATAATACAATATGGCGGAAGCGTAAAATCATCAAATGCAAAAGAATTATTTAATATGTCAGATATTGATGGTGGACTAGTTGGAGGGTCAAGTCTAAAGGCAGAAGAATTCAGTAAAATAGTAAATTATAATAAATAAGATGTTTTTGAGATAGAACAAAAACAAGTTTTACAAAACAGAAAAGGATGGTAGAAGTATAAAATGAAAGATAAACTAACTATGCTAATGATATTAGACGGATTTGGAGATAATCCTAATAAGGATGGAAATGCAATAAAATTAGCAAAAACACCTAATATAGACAAACTAATGAAAAAATATCAAAATACAGATATAAAAACAAGTGGACTAGCAGTTGGACTTCCAGATGGCCAAATGGGAAATTCTGAAGTAGGTCATACAAATATAGGAGCAGGAAGAATTGTATATCAAGAATTAACAAGAATAACAAAATCAATAGAAGAAGGAGATTTTTTTACTAATCCAGAATTTATAGCAGCAATTGAAAATTGCAAGAAAAATAATTCTAAATTACATATTCTAGGATTACTTTCAGACGGAGGAGTTCATAGTCATATTCGTCATTTATATGGTTTATTAGAAATGGCTAAAAGAAGAGATTTTGAAGATGTATATGTACATGCTTTCTTAGATGGGAGAGACACTCCGCCAGCATCAGCAGAAAATTATATTATAAAATTACAAGATAAAATGACAGAAAAAGGAATAGGAAAGATTGCTAGTATATCTGGTAGATTCTATAGTATGGATAGAGATAAAAGATGGGAAAGAGTAAAAAAGACTTATGATGCATTAGTAAATGGTAAAGGAAATAAAGCAGGAACAGCTATAAATGCAATAGAAGATTCATATCAAAAAGAAGTGTTTGACGAATTTGTAGAACCAACATTAATATGTAATGGAGATATACCAATTGCAAAAATAGAGAAAAATGACTCAGTAATATTTTTTAATTTTAGACCAGATAGAGCAAGAGAAATAACAAGAGCATTAGTAGATCCAGAATTTGACGGATTTAAAACCAAAAAAGATTTAGGATTATATTTTGTATGCTTTACTAGTTATGACGAAACTATGCCAAATGTTCATGTGGCATTTCAAAAAGAAACATTAAAAAACACATTTGGAGAATATATAAGCAAAAAGGGATATACACAACTCAGAATAGCAGAAACTGAAAAATATGCACATGTAACATTCTTTTTTAATGGCGGAGAAGAAAAGCAATATGAAGGAGAAGATAGAATATTAGTACCATCTCCAAAAGTAGAAACATATGATATGAAACCAGAAATGAGTGCATATGAGGTAACTGATAAAGTATTAGAAGCAATATCAGAAGATAAATATGATGTAATAATACTAAATTATGCAAATACTGATATGGTAGGACATACTGGAAACTTGCAAGCAGCAATAAAAGCAGTAGAAGCAGTAGACGAATGTGTAGGAAAAGTAGTAAAACTAGTAGAGTCAAAACAAGGTAATATGATTATAACAGCAGATCATGGAAATGCTGAACAAATGATAGACTACAAAACAGGAGAACCGCATACTGCACATACAACAAATCCAGTACCATTAATATTAGTAACAGCGAATAAAAAAATAAAATTAAAAGAAGATGGTAAATTAGCAGATTTAGCACCAACAATGATTGACTTAATGGGATTAGAAAAACCAGAAGAAATGACTGGAATAAGTTTATTAAATGGGGAATAAAAGTATGTTAAATCACACAAAGAAAATAAAAAAAATGTATGAAGAAATACAGAAGAATCTATATTATATGATACCTGAAAAATGGGATAAGTTGTTTTTATATAGTTCAGTAATAGATAAGCCAAATGGAGAGAAAAAAGGAGAATTATACTTTTACTATATTCCAAAAGGAATATTGAAAAAGAAACCAGTTAATGTATATGAAATACCAAACAAATTCAATATAGATGAAAATGATTATTTAAAATTAGTCAGTATCTTATATGGAAAAATAAAACAACTGAGAGAAGAATTTAGAAAGTCAGAGACAGGAAAATTATGGTCAAATATAACAATCTCAATCCAAAATACTAAATTTAAAGTAGAATATAATTATGAAAATTTAGACAATAGTGAATTTAACAGTTATGAAAGACATATCATATGGAGGTATGAATATTTAGGAATTGGAGAAGAACAAGTAAATAAAAAAGATAAAGAAATCTTAAAAAAATATTTACTGGGAGCAAAAACATTAGGAAAAAAAGAAACTTATGAAACAGGAATATATATAAGAGATATAGAAAATAAAATTGCATATAATTATAATAAAGATGAAAGTGTTAGCGATAATACTGGTAATAACAATGGTGATAATAATAACAATGTGATAAGTAATATTAATCAAGAAAAAACAAAAGAAGAAAATAAAAAAGAAATTACAAAGAAAAATCAATTGTTATTATCAGAAGAACAAATAAAAAGATATAAAGAACAGTATAAGAAAAAATAAAATAAAAAAATAAAATAAAAAATAAAATGAAAATTTAAAATAAAAACTTGAAACAAAAATAAAAAAGAAAAAATAAAAAATAATAAAATAAGTTATTAATCTTTAGGTAAAACCTAATATAATAAATAGAATATGTAGAAAAAACTTAAGTAACGAAAGGAGCAATTAAAATGACTTATTCAAAAGAATTAGAAGATATGTGCTATGTTCGTAAAGGAGTAGACCACGGACCAGCACCAATACCAGAAGAAGGAGAATGGGTAAAAGCAAAAGAAATAAAGGACATATCAGGACTAACACATGGTGTTGGATGGTGTGCACCACAACAAGGAGCTTGTAAATTAACATTAAACATAAAAGATGGAATTATACAAGAAGCTTTAATAGAGACAATAGGGTGCTCTGGAATGACACATTCAGCAGCTATGGCTGGAGAAATATTAACAGGAAAAACAATCCTAGAAGCATTAAATACAGACTTAGTATGTGATGCAATAAACACAGCCATGAGAGAATTATTTTTACAAATAGTATATGGAAGAAGCCAAACAGCATTCTCAGAAGGAGGACTTCCAGTAGGTTCAGGACTTGAAGATTTAGGAAAAGGACATACAAGTCAAATTGGAACAATTTATTCAAGTACTTTAAAAGGACCAAGATATTTACAATTAACAGAAGGATATATCCTAGAATTAGGATTAGATAAAAATGATGAAATAATAGGATATAAATATGTTCATTTAGGAAAAATGATGGATAACATTAAAAAAGGAATTGATCCAAAAGAAGCAATAGAAAAAGCAACAGGAACATATGGAAGATTTAACGAAGCAGAAAAAGTAATAGATCCAAGAGAGCAATAAGGGACGTTTCCTTTTGCACAAAAATGTGCAATTTGGGACACATCTTGGAAATAAAATAATCTAATAATAGGAGGAAATAAAATGGCAGTAACATTTGAAAGTTATGAAAGAAGAATAGACCAAATAAAACCAGTTATGGAAAAATACGGAATTAAAGATTTTGAGGATAGCCTAA
>CAZQTH010000011.1:23940-39950 GCA_964596175.1 uncultured Clostridium sp.
TTGTTTTGAAAATGCAGCATGGGCTTATACTTTAGGTGCAGCAATAGCAATCAAAAAAGGATGTACAAAAGCAGCTGATGCAGCAAAAGCAATAGGTGAAGGTTTACAAGCATTCTGTATTCCAGGTTCTGTTGCAGATGACAGAAAAGTAGGACTTGGACATGGAAATTTAGCATCTATGTTATTATCAGAAGATACGAAATGTTTTGCATTCTTAGCAGGACATGAAAGCTTTGCAGCAGCAGAAGGTGCAATTGGTATTGCGAATTCAGCAAACAAAGTAAGAAAAATACCTTTAAGAGTTATATTAAATGGACTTGGAAAAGATGCAGCACAAATTATTTCAAGAGTAAATGGATTTACATATGTAAAAACAGAATTCGATTTCTTTACAGGAAAAGTAAATGTAGTAGAAGAAATTAAATATTCAGATGGAGAAAGATCAAAAGTAAAATGCTATGGAGCAAATGATGTTAGAGAAGGTGTAGCAATCATGTGGCTTGAAGATGTTGATGTTTCAATTACAGGAAATTCAACAAACCCAACAAGATTCCAACACCCAGTAGCAGGTACATATAAGAAAGAAAGATTAGCAGAAGGAAGAAAGTATTTCTCAGTAGCTTCTGGTGGAGGAACAGGAAGAACATTACATCCAGATAATATGGCAGCAGGACCAGCTTCATATGGCATGACTGATACAATGGGAAGAATGCACTCAGACGCACAATTTGCAGGAAGTTCTTCAGTACCAGCTCATGTTGAAATGATGGGATTAATTGGTATGGGTAATAATCCAATGGTTGGAGCATCAGTAGTAGTAGCAGTTGCTGTTGAAGAAGCTATGAAGTCTTAATTATGGCGAGCTAAAAGCGAAATAGAATTTTAGAGTACTAGTTTCGTTAGTTAACTATAAAATTAAAAAAGTTCTTGTTTTCAAGAACTTTTTTAAAACTAAAGGAGAATTTTTATGTTTCAAAATATAACAAGACCTACTGTTTTAGAGGTCAATTTAGATAATTTTAATTATAATATAAATCAAATAAGAAAATTTTTAAATCCAGAAACGGAAATTATGCCAGTAATAAAGGCAGAAGGATATGGAACTCACATAAATACAAGATTAGATATAATAAATAATTTTGATATAGTGGCAGTAGCAATTGTAGATGAAGGAGTAGAATTAAGAAAGTTAGGCTATAAAAGAGATATATTTGTATTAAATCAGCCATATGCAAGAGAATTAAATAAAATAGTTGAAAATAATTTAATAGTAGGTATATGCTCTAAAGAATTTTTAGAAGAAGTAAAAAAGAAAGATTCTAAAATACGTGTTCATATAGAAATAGAAACAGGAATGGGCAGAACAGGAATAGATTTAAGTAATCTAGATAATTTTATAGAAAAATTAAAAGAAAATCCAAATATAGAAGTAGAAGGTGTATATTCGCATTTGTCATCAGCAGATGATGATTTTGAATATACAAGGATGCAATTAGAAAACTTTGAAAAGGCTGTGGAAAAGGTAAAAGAAAGTTTTAATATAAAATATGTACATATTTTAGCTTCAAATGGAATAATAAATTTTAAAGAATATCAGTATAATTTAGTAAGACCTGGAATAATAATGTATGGTTATGAATCTGGAAATGGTATAAAAGAAAAGATAAATTTAAAACCTGTAACTACATTAAAATCAAAAATAACTTTTTTGAAAGAAGTAGAAAAAGAAACAAGTATTAGTTATGGAAGAAGATTTATAACTAAAAGAAAATCTAAAATTGCAACTGTGCCTGTAGGTTATGCAGATGGACTTCGAAGAGTTCTATCAAATGTTGGAGACGTTGTAATAAACAACAAAAAAGTTCCTATCATAGGAAGTGTATGTATGGATAGTTTTATGGTAGATGTAACAGACATAGATAATGTAAAAGTTGGAGATGACGTATATATTTGGGATAACAAATTAATTACATTAGAAGATATTGCAAAAAAATGTGACACAATTAATTATGAGATATTAAGCACGATTTCAAAAAGAGTTCCAAGAGAGTTTGTAGAAAATAAATAAAATTATAGATAAAAATTGTTTTAATATAAAAATTAACATACTATAAAAGGTTTCTCTAATTCCTATGATTATTATCACAAAAATTATAAAAAAGTTGAATAATTTTAAATAAATTATAAATAAATAAGAAAATCTCTTGACAAATAAAAAAGAAAGTTTTAGAATTAGTAATTGTTAGGTGGCTAACAATTACTTGTTTTGTGAGGTGAATTTTATGTGTGATGACGACTTCGGAAAGAGTATTCACATGTTATCTAGGCAACTAAAAAGAGAGATAGATATTCATGTTGCAAAATATGAAATAACTGGTGTACAATCTGCAATGATTCAATTTATCTATGAAAAATCTAAAAAAAAGGATGTTTTTGCAAAAGATATTGAAAAAAATTTTGATGTAAGGAGAGCAAGTATAGCAGGAATTCTCCAAAATATGGAGAAAAATGGATTGATAAAAAGAGAAACTGTAGGTAATGATGCAAGGTTAAGAAAAATAGTCTTGACTCAAAAAGCATTAGAAATTAAAAAGGACGTACAAAAGAAGATTAGAAATGTGGAAAAACAAGCAATAGAAGGTTTAACAAAAGAAGAAATAAGAAACTATGTAGAGTTAACTAAAAAAATGTCTACAAATTTAGAGAAAAGGAGAGGATAAGTAAATGATAAAAAAATTAACTAAATACATAAATCAGTATAAAAAAGATACAATATTAACGCCTATTTTTGTTATTTTTGAAGTTATCATGGAAGTTTTAATACCATATTTAATGGCAAAAATAATAGATGTTGGTATTGAAAATAGTGATTTAAATTATATATTTAAAGTAGGAGCTATTCTAGTTGTTTCAGCCTTTTTATCATTAGCGTTTGGTATGATTTCAGGAAGATATGCTGCAAAAGCATCATCAGGATTTGCAAGAAATTTAAGACAAGGAATGTTTTATAATATACAAAATTATTCTTTTACAAATATAGATAAGTTTTCAACATCAAGTTTGGTAACAAGACTTACGACAGATGTAACAAATGTACAACAAGCCTTCCAAATGATAATAAGAATATTAGTCAGAGCACCTATAATGCTTATATTTGCACTAGTAATGGCATTTGGCATAAATAATAAGTTGGCTTGGATATTTGTTGTAATAATTCCAATATTGGCATTAGTATTGTTCTTCATTGCAATAAAGGCACATCCATATTTTGAAAAAGTATTTAAAAAATATGATAGTTTAAATAGAGTTGTTGGAGAAAACTTAAATGCGATTAGAGTAGTAAAAGCATATAACAGAGAAGAGCATGAAGAAAAGAAATTTGGTGACGTAAATGATGAAGTATATGAATTATTTAAAAAGGCTGAAAAGATAGTAGCTCTTAACTCTCCTGCAATGCAACTTGCAATATATACATGTATTCTATTATTATCTTGGACTGGTTCTAAATTAATAGTAGGAGGTTCAATGCAAACAGGAGAATTATCAAGTATAATAACATATGCTTTTCAAATATTATCAAGCTTAATGATAATATCAATGGTACTTGTTATGGTAATCATAGCTCAAGCTTCAGCTGAAAGAATTGTAGAAGTATTAGATGAAGAATCTACAATAAAAAATAAAGAAAATCCTGTAAAGGAAGTAAAAAATGGTTCTATCACTTTTGAAAATGTATCATTCCAATATGATGATGCAGAAGCAGAAGATGAATTACCTCTGGAAGATATTAATGTAGAAATAAAATCTGGAGAAACAATAGGAATAATAGGAGCAACAGGAAGTTCTAAGTCAACAATAGTAAATTTAATTCCAAGACTTTATGATGTAACTAAGGGAAGTATTAAAGTAGGTGGAGTTGATGTAAGAGACTATGACTTAGATACTTTAAGAAATGAAGTTGCTGTAGTTCTTCAGAAAAATGTATTATTCTCTGGAACAATAAAAGAAAACTTAAGATGGGGAAATAAAAATGCATCAGATGAAGAATTAGTAAAAGTATGTAAATTAGCACAAGCAGATCAATTTATACAAGAGTTTCCAAATAAATATGACACTGTATTAGACCAAGGTGGAACAAATGTATCTGGAGGGCAAAAACAAAGACTTTGTATTGCAAGAGCATTATTAAAGAAACCAAAAATATTAATATTGGATGATTCCACATCTGCAGTAGATACAAAAACAGATGCTTTAATTAGGAAAGCATTTAGAGAAGAAATACCAAATATAACAAAAATAATAATAGCACAACGTATTACATCTGTAGAAGATGCAGATAGAATTATAGTTCTAGATGATGGAAAAATAAATGGAATTGGAACATCAGAAGAATTATTAAAAACGAATGCAATATACCAAGAAGTATATGAGTCTCAAAAGAAAGGAGAGGAAGATGATGGAGGAGAACAAACAGGAGAAAAAGAATAAGAACACATTGAAAACAATTAAAAGATTACTAAAATATGTAACAGGAACATATAAAATACAATTTGTAATTGTTTGTATTAGTATTATAATAAGTGCTTTAGTTGGTGTTTTGGGTGTTCAATTTATAAAATATTTAATAGATGATTTTATAATACCACTTATGGGAAATGAAAATCCAGATTACTCTTCTTTGCTTACTGCAGTAATATCTATGGGAATTATTTATTTAATTGGTGTTATTGCTACGTATCTTTACAATAGATTAATGATAAATATTTCACAAGGGGTGTTATACAAAATAAGAAAAGAGATGTTTGAACATATGCAAACATTACCAATAAAATATTTTGATAGCCATCCACATGGAGAAACTATGAGTACTTATACAAATGATGTAGATACATTAAGACAATGTATTTCACAAAGTATTCCACAAGTATTTTCTTGTGTAGTAACAATGATATCAATACTAATCGCAATGATTGTAACTAATTTATCATTAACAGCAGTAGTACTTGTAATGGTTTTAATAATGTTAGCTGTAGTAAAATTTTTTGCTTCAAGAAGTTCTAAATACTTCATAGACCAGCAAAAAAATATAAGTATTGTTGATGGATATATAGAAGAAATGATGGCAGGTCAAAAGGTTGTAAAAGTATTCTGTCATGAAGAAGAAAATAAGGCAAAATTTGATGAATTAAATGAAGCTTTATGTGATAGTATGACAAAAGCAAATAGTTATGCAAATACATTAATGCCTTGTATTTCAAATATAGGAAATTTGGGATATGTTTTAATAGCAATAATAGGTGGTATATTAGCAGTAAATGGATCATTAACAATAGGTAGTATTGCAGCATTTTTACAATACATAAAATCATTTACAAACCCATTAGGTCAAGTATCTCAACAAATGAACTCAATTATAATGGCATTAGCTGGAGCTGAAAGAGTATTTGATTTAATTGATGAAGAATCTGAAAAAGATAATGGTTATGTAACACTTGTAAATGCTAAAATGGAAGATGGAAAAATAATAGAAGTAGAAGAAAGAACAGGTATGTGGGCTTGGAAACATCCACATCATGATGGAACTGTAACATATACAAAACTTTGTGGAAACGTAGAATTTGAACATGTAAAATTCGGATATGAACCTAATAAAGAGGTATTACATGATATATCATTGGTTGCAAAAGAAGGAGAAAAAGTATCATTTGTAGGTGCAACAGGTGCAGGAAAAACAACAATCACAAACCTAATAAATCGTTTTTATGATATTCAGGGTGGAAAGATTCGTTATGATGGAATAAATATTAAGAAGATTAAGAAACAAGATTTAAGAAGATCTTTAGGAATGGTTTTACAAGATACTAGTTTATTTACAGGAACAATTAGAGAAAATATTCGTTATGGTAAATTAAATGCAACAGATAAAGAAGTAGAAGAAGCAGCAAAGCTTGCTAATGCAGATAGATTTATAAAACATCTACCACATGGATATGATACAATGATTGATGGAAGCGGAGAAGGATTATCACAAGGACAAAGACAATTACTTTCAATTGCAAGAGCAGCTTTAAATAACCCACCAGTATTAATACTAGATGAAGCAACATCTTCTATTGATACAAGAACAGAAAAAGTAGTTCAAGATGGTATGGATCAATTAATGAAAGGAAGAACGGTTTTTGTTATTGCACATAGATTATCAACAATTAAAAATTCTGATTTAATAATGGTTCTAGACCATGGAAGTATTATGGAACGTGGTAAACATGAGGACTTAATAAAGAAACATGGAATGTATTATGGATTATATACAGGAGCAATTGAAATAGACTAGATAAAAAAATACACAGGAACAAAAATTCCTGTGTATTTTTTAGATATTATTATTTTTCTTTAGGGTTATTTTCTGTTTTTTTAGAAGATTCTTTTTTACTATCTTTTACAATTTCTGATATAGCCCCCAAAGAACTTAAAGCACTTGTTGCTTCAAATGGAATAAATACTTTATTTGCTTCACCTTCAGCAACTTTCTCTAAAGCTTCTAAAGATTTTAATTGAACCAATTTGTCATCTGGATTAGATTTTTTAATTGCTTCATAAACCATTTGAATTTCTTTTGCTTTAGCTTCTGCAACTTCTCGAATAGCTTGAGCCTCACCGGCAGCTCTTCTTATTTGAGATTCTTTATCAGCTTCAGCCTCTAAAATAGCAGCCTGTTTTTTACCTTCTGCAATAGTAACATCAGATTGTCTTTGTGCTTCAGCTTCAAGAATCATAGCTCTTTTATTTCTTTCTGCATTCATTTCTTTTTCCATTGCATCTTGAACATCTGGTGGAGGTGTAATATCTTTTATTTCAACTCTATCAATCTTACAACCCCATCTATCTGTTGCTTCATCAAGGACAACTCTTAATTGAGTGTTAATTCCATCTCTTGAGCTAAATGTTTCATCTAAGCTCATTTTACCTATAATATCACGAATAGTTGTAATTGCTAAATACTCAATACCTTTTTTCAAACTTTGGATTTCATAAACAGCTTTAGCTGGATCAGTTATTTGATAAAACACAACTGTATCAATTGTTATAGTAACGTTATCTTTAGTGATAACATCTTGAGGTGGGATATCCATTGTTTGTTGTTTTAAACTTACAACACTTCTTACGTGATCTAAGAAAGGTATAATTATTGTAAGTCCAGCATCAGCAACTTTATAAAATTTACCTAATCTTTCTATAATGTACACTTCGGCTTGTTTTACTATTTTAATAGACATTGCTGCTAATATTAAAACAATAATTAATAATATAATTAAAACTACCATAATTTTCCTCCTTTTATTTATATGTAATTTTAATAACTTATTTTACAGGTGTAACAATAACTTTAACACCTTTAATTTCTACAATTTCAACTTTTGTATTTTTAGGAATATCCATATCATTTATACCAGTTGCTGACCAAATTTCTCCATTTACTTTAACCTGTCCACTAGCATTTATGGAACTTATATCTTTTGTAACTAATCCTTTTTTACCAATTATTGCTTGGGTATTGGTTTTAACAGTTTCTATATTTGCAAATTTCTTAATTAATGGTTTTGTGGCTAAGATTAATATTACAGAAGATATTAAAAATACAGTTGTTTGAATTATTATATTATCTGTAAAAAGACTAACTATCATTGCAATTAATGAACCAGGAGCTAGCCAGAATATTAAAAAACCTGTTGTTAAAACTTCACAAATTAAAAATACTCCTGCTAAAATCAGCCAAACATACCACATAAAAGAAAATCCTCCTTTTAATTACCAACTATTACTATTATAACATAGATTTAACAAAAAAGGAATATGTAAACCAAAATTTATAGAAAATGTTTATCTACATACTTTTATAATAGATAATAAAAAGAACAGTAATATTAATAGAAATTAATTAATGTTTTCATTAAAATTACTGTTTTTTTGTATAAAAAACAATAGAAAGAACATAATTAAAAAGAGGTGTTTAATTATGAATGATGAGAAAAATATAATAAAAGACAATAAAGAAAATCAACAAGTAAAAAAAGAGGAGAGATCAGAAGTTGGGGAAGATAGTACAAAATATGGAGAATTTATATCTACTTATTTTGCATGGATACCACTTCCAGAACAGAAGGAAAAGGCTAAAAGATTACAAGAAATAACAAAGAAAGACAAAAAAGAGGAAAAAGATTAGAAAAAAAGAGTAAAAAAGAGATTTTAAAAGAAAAAGCTATTTTTTTGAATTCTAAAAGTCAGAGAAAGTCAAAAAAAGTGATTGCAAAAAATTGAAAAGCGAGTATAATAATAATGTAGGTCAAAGAAAGTCAAAGTTAAAATAGGAGGAATTAAAAATGAGAATGTCAGATGTAATAGAAGAATTTATAAAGGAATTATTTGATGATGGAAATGATGCAATAGAAATACAAAGAAATGAACTTGCAGAATATTTTAATTGTGTACCATCACAAATAAACTATGTAATATCAACAAGATTTAAGCCATCACAAGGTTATTATGTAGAAAGTAGACGAGGTGGTGGAGGTCATATAACAATAAAGAAAGTAAATAACGACAAAGAAGACTATATAATGCATATTATAAATAATATAGGAAATGAACTAACATCTGGTGAAGCTGATATTTTAATAAGTGATTTTCTATCTTATAACATAATAGATACAAAAACCGCAAAACTATTAAAAGTAGCAACAAATGATAAAGTATTAAAACTAAACCAAAATATAAAAGATGAAGTTCGAGCGAGAATTCTTAAAAATATGTTATTAAATATATAAAATATAAGGAGGAGATTAATATGTTATGTGACAATTGTGGAAAAAGAGAGGCAAATGTAAGATATACAGAAGATATAAATGGAAAGGTAAGAGAACTACATCTATGTGAAGAATGTAGTAAAAAATTAGGAATAGGACAAATGGACTTTAGCATGCCAATAGACTTTTCAAGTTTCTTAGGTGGATTTATGGATGACTTAATGACACCAGAAATAATGCCAATGTTCAATAGTTTAAAAACACTTACTTGTGATAATTGTGGTTTAACATTTGAAGATATAATAAATACAGGAAAAGTAGGATGCAAAGATTGCTATTCAAAATTTGAAGATAGGTTAGACCCAATAATCAAAAAATTACATGGAACCAATAGACATGTGGGAAGAATAGGAAAAATAATAGATAGTAAAATAGACAATAAAAATGAAAAAATAGAAAATAAAAAAGAAGACGTTGAGAAAGCAAATGAAATTAGTAAAGAACAAAATAAAATTGAGAAGTTACAAGAAGAATTAAAACAAGCAATAAAAGAGGAAAGATATGAAGATGCAGCAAAAATCAGAGATGAAATAAAAAAATTGGAAAAATAGGTAAAGGAGAAATGATGATATGAATTGGTATTTACAAACAAGTGAAGATTCAGATGTTGTAAAAAGTACAAGAATAAGATTTGTAAGAAACTTAAATGATTTTAAGTTTCACTTAAGTGATTTAGAATTAAAAGAATTAGAAAAAAAGATAGAGGATAATGTATATACAATAGGATATGGATTAAAATTATTAAAACTAAAAGATATGGATAATATAACAAAAACAAGTTTAATAGAAAAAAATCTAGTAAGTCCTACATTTATAGCAAAGAAAAAAGAAACAGGAAGTATATTAATAAATGATGAAGAAAATATTTGTATAATGATAGGAGGAGATGACCATTTAAGTATACAAGTATTTAGTAGTGGATTGGAATTGGAAAACACACTAAATTTGGCTATAGATATAGAAGAAAAAATAGGTGAAATATTCGGGTATAGTATAAGTAAAAAATATGGATATCTAACAAGTCAACTAAATGATTTAGGAACAGGACTAAAAGCATCAGTAATGGTACACTTGCCAGCACTATCAAAAACAGGTAATATAAGAAAAGTATTAGACGTAATTCGTGATTTCAATATGGATGTAAAAGGAGAATATGGAAATTCCACTAAAAATCAAGGAGACATTTATCAAATATCAAATAAGCAAACATTAGGAATAACAGAAAAAGAAATCATAAATAATCTAAAAGTAATAACGAAGAAAATAAAAGAACAAGAAAGAGAAGCTAGAAAGATGCTTACAAAAGAACCAATTGAATTTGAAGATAGAGTTTTTAGAAGTTATGGGATTTTAACAAACTGTAGAAAAATATCTTATGAAGAAACAAGAGAATTATTACCAGATATAAAATTAGGAACAGATTTAGGTATATTAGATAATTTAACAGATGCAAAAATACAAAAATTATACTTATATACAAAACCTGCAAATTTACAAAAATATTTAGGAGCAAAATATGATAAAGTAGAACAAGAGGTAAAAAGAGCAGAAGTAATAAAACAAATAATAAATGAAAGATAATGTAATTTTACTACATTTTATATTTAAATATTTTAATCATATTTGGAATATATTTTTAAGATATGGCCCAAATACAAAATAAGTGAAAGGAGTTGATTTTATGACATATAGTTTTACAAATAGAGCTAAAAAAGCAATTGAACTTGCTGATGAGTTAGCAATTGAATTAGGACATAATTATGTAGGAACTGAACATATTTTATATGGTTTGGTTAAAGAAGGAAGTGGAGTTGCTTCAAAAGTTTTAGAAAACCAAGGAATAGAACCTAATATTATTATAGATGAAATAGTACAGCTAATAGGACATGAAACACCTATTACAGAGACTTTGGGGTTTACTCCTAGAACGAAAAGAGTTATTGAAAATGCATTTATTGAAGCTAGAAAATTAGGTTATAATTATATAGGAACAGAGCATCTTTTGATAGGAATATTAAGAGAGTCAGATAGTATTGCAACAAGAATATTATTAGATTTAAATACAAATATTCCAAGATTATATAGTGAAATAATAAGAGTAATAAATGAAGGTGAAGATTATAGTGGAAATGATAGTGGAAGTAATGGAAAAAGAGGTGGAAGCTATAATCAGACTCCTACTCTAAATCAATTTGGCGAAGATTTAACTAAAAAAGCAGAAGAAGGAAAATTAGATCCGATTATAGGAAGAAAAAACGAAATCGAAAGAGTTGTCCAAATTTTATCTAGAAGAACTAAAAATAATCCTTGTTTAATTGGTGAACCAGGTGTTGGTAAAACAGCAGCTGTTGAAGGATTAGCTGAAAAAATAGTTGCAGGTGATGTACCAGAAATATTAAAAAATAAAAGAGTTGTAACTATGGATATATCTGGGATGGTTGCTGGAAGTAAGTACAGAGGAGATTTTGAAGAAAGAATCAAGAAAGCTTTAGATGAAGTAAAAAAAGTGGGAGATGTAATTTTATTTATTGATGAAATTCATACAATAGTAGGTGCAGGTGCAGCAGAAGGTGCAATTGATGCCGCAAATATTCTAAAGCCTTTACTTGCAAGAGGAGAGATACAATTAATTGGTGCTACTACTTTAAACGAATATAGAAAATATATTGAAAAAGATGCAGCTTTAGAAAGGAGATTTAGCCCTGTAACTATTAATGAACCAAGTGAGAATGATACTATAAAAATATTAAAAGGAATCCGTGACAAATACGAAGCACATCATGGAGTTAAAATAACAGATGAAGCAATTGAAGCAGCAGTAAAAATGTCTACACGTTATATTAATGATAGATTTTTACCAGATAAAGCAATTGATTTAATTGATGAAGCAGCTTCTCGTGCTAAATTGAAATCTTTTACAGAACCAGATAGTCTAAAGAAGTTAGAAGAAGAAATTCAGGAGGTTGAAAAAGATAAAGAAGAGGCAGTAAGAATTCAAAAGTTTGAAAAAGCAGCATCATTAAGAGATAGGCAAAAAGAGTTAAAAGAAAAATACGAAAAAGAGCAAAAGAAATGGCAAAATAAAAACAATAAAGCGGTAACAGACATAACAGAGGAAAATATTGCAGAAGTAATTGCTAGTTGGACAGGAATACCGGCAAAGAAAATCACTGAAGATGAAAATGAAAGATTAAAGAATTTAGAAAAGATTTTACATGAAAGAGTAATTGGTCAAAATGAAGCTGTAGAAGCAGTAGCAAAAGCAATTCGTAGAGGTAGGGTGGGTCTAAAAGATCCAAATAGACCAATAGGCTCATTTCTGTTCTTAGGACCAACAGGTGTTGGTAAGACAGAGCTATCAAAAGCATTAGCAGAGGCATTATTTGGTGATGAAAATGCAATGATAAGAATTGATATGTCTGAATATATGGAACCACATTCAGTATCAAAACTTATAGGTTCACCTCCAGGATATGTAGGATTTGATGAAGGAGGACAATTAACGGAAAAAATAAAAAGAAAACCATATTCTGTAATTTTATTTGATGAAATTGAAAAAGCACATCCAGATGTTATGAATATGTTGCTTCAAATATTGGAGGATGGAAGATTAACAGATTCACAAGGAAGAACAGTTAATTTTAAAAATACTGTAATAATTATGACCTCTAATATTGGTGCTAGACTGATTACAGATAAAAAAACATTAGGATTTACTAAATCTGAAAAAGAAGGTAAAGAAAAAGAAGAATCAATCAAAAAAGATTATGAAAATACTAAAAAAGAAGTTATGGATGCTTTGAAGAAAGAATTAAGACCAGAGTTTATTAACCGTATTGATGAAATAATAGTGTTCCATAAATTAACTGATAATGAAATAAGTAAGATTATTGATATTATGTTAAAAGAAGTAACAGCTAGATTAACAAGTCAAAAGATTAAAGTAGAATTAGATTCAGAAGTCAAAAAATTGATTTCAAGTAAAGGCGTTGACAAAAACTTTGGTGCAAGACCATTAAGGAGAACTATTCAAAATGTATTAGAAGATAGATTGGCAGAAGAAATATTAGATGGTAACTTAAAGAAAAATAAGATTAATAAAATAGGAGTAGAGAATGGAAAAGTTGTAGTTAAAAAGTAAGAAGTTTAAAAGCTTCTTGCTTTTTCTTTACCGTATTTGACAAAGATGATATAATATAGAAGCCAAAAGAAAGTTGGGAGGAAAAATGTTAGAAAAAATAAATTCACCAGAAGATGTGAAAAAATTAAGTATAGAAGATAAAAAAATATTAGCAGAAGAAATCAGAAAATATATATTGGAAATAGTATCTGAAAATGGAGGTCATTTAGCATCAAACTTAGGGGTTGTGGAGCTTACAATAGCTATTGACAGTGTTTTTAATGTGCCAGAAGACAAAATAGTGTGGGATGTAGGACATCAAAGTTATGTACATAAAATACTTACTGGAAGAAAAGAACAAATGTGCACGCTAAGAAAACTAAACGGAATAGCAGGATTTCCTAAAACAAATGAGTCAGAATGTGATTGCTTTAATACAGGACATAGTAGCACATCAATATCAGTAACTTTAGGGATGGCAAGAGCAAGAGATATAGAAGGAAAAAACAATTCAGTGATAGCAGTAATAGGAGATGGAGCATTAACTGGAGGTATGGCATTAGAAGCATTAAATGATGCAGGATATAGTGGAGCAAGAATGACAGTAATACTAAATGACAATGAAATGAGTATATCTAAAAACATTGGTGGAATGAATATGCTTCTAACCAAGTTAAGAACAAAAAGGACATATACCAAATCAAATGTTTCAATGAAAAAGATAATAAATAAAATTCCAGTTGTAGGAAAACCTTTTGTGAAAATAGTTCAAAGAGTAAAAAGAAGCATAAAACAACTAATAATTCCTAAGATGTTTTTTGAAGACATAGGTTTTCGCTATTTAGGACCAGTAGATGGGCATAATATAGAAGAATTAGAAAGAATGCTTAAAATAACTAAGGAATTAGATGGACCAGTATTACTTCATGTTTTAACTAAAAAAGGAAAAGGATATAAAATAGCAGAAGAAAATCCTGATAAATTTCATGCAATAGGACCTTTTGATATAGAGACAGGAGAAGTAAAGGGAAAGAAGAAAAAAGACTATTCAAAAGTATTTGGAGAGAAACTTATAGAACTAGCCAAAGAAAACAAAAATATAGTAGCTATTACAGCATCAATGAAAGACGGAACAGGTTTACAAGAATTTCAAAAGGAATTTCCAGATAGATTTTTTGATATAGGAATAGCAGAACAGCACGCAGTAGGACTAGCTGCTGGTATGGCCAAAGAGGGATTAATTCCGTTTATACCAATATATTCATCATTTTATCAAAGAGCATATGACCAAGTAATACATGATGTGGCAATTCAAAATTTACCAGTTATTATGTGTGTTGATAGAGCAGGGATTGTAGGAGCAGATGGCGAAACTCACCAAGGTGAATTTGATATGGCATTTTTTAGATTAGTACCAAATCTTACAATTATGGCACCTAAAGATTTTAAAGAATTAGAGGATATGATGGAATTTGCAATAAAATTAAATAGACCAGTTATTATTAGATACCCAAGAGGAGGAGAAAGCGAGAAAGTAAAATTTGATACACATAAAGAAATGATATTAGGAGAAGCAGAAATACTAAAAGAAGGAAAAGATGTAACTATTATAGGAATAGGAAAAACAGTGGCAAGAGCAATGGAAGTATCTAATATGTTAAAAGAAAAGAAAATAGATTCAGAAGTAATAAATGCAAGATTTTTAAAGCCATTAGATAGGGAAATAATAACTAAATCAATTAAAAAAACAAAATTTGTAATAACCATTGAAGATGGAACAATTATAAATGGACTTGGAACTGCTCTAAAAGAATTAATAGTAGATAATGATTTAAAAGATATAAAATTAAAATCATATGCTTATCCAGATAAATTTATAAAACATGGAGAAGTAAAAGAATTAGAAAAAATATACAAATTAGATGCAAAATCAATTTATGAAGATGTAATAAAAGAAAAATTAAAAGATAAAAAAGAAGATGAAGAGGAGCAAAAATGAATAAACAAGATTTATTGAAAGATTATAGAAAACAAGAAGATAAAATTTGCTTATCACAAGTTTTAGATAAAATAGAGTTTATGCAAACAAGAGGAAAAATAGAATATACTGACTTTTTAGATATGTATCAAATATCATTAGTGGAAAACTTCTTAAAGAAAATAAAATTTGAAAATTACAAACTATATGGTGGATACGAAGATTCAGAAAGAAAAGTTTTAATAGTATATCCTGAAAAATATGATGATAATATGTTAGAAAAAAACTATTCTAAAATATTAAAAGTAGTTAGAGTAACTTTAGATGAGGAAGAACAAGGGAAATATTCTCATAGAAATTATCTAGGTGGAATTATAAAATTAGGATTAAGAAGAGAAAAAGTAGGAGATATATTAGTTGCAAATGAAGGTGCAGATATTATAGTTGTGGAAGATTTTGCTGAAATATTAAAAAAAGAATTACCATCTCTTACAAGATTTGAGAATAGTAAGATTAGTATAATAGAACTAAATGATTTAAGAAAAAAAGAAATAAAAATAGAAAATATAAAGATAATTGTACCATCACTTCGTTTAGATAATATAGTATCTGATTTAGTAAGAACTTCTAGAAGTAAAGCAGTACAAATAATAGCACAAGAAAGAGTTTTTATAAATGGGCAAAATGAAACTAAGGTATCTAAACAAATAAAAATACATGATATTATTACTATTAGAGGAAAGGGTAGATTTGTTATAAAAGAGTTTGAAGGGACAACTAGAAGCGGAAGAACTGTTATTGTTGTTGAAAAATATGTATAAGAAAATTAGAAAAGGTTCTATAGAATACAATAAATTAATACAAGTTCAACAAGTTTAAATCAAGTAATGTATAGTGATAGTAATTTAATGAAATTGTACTTTAAAAATAAAAAGCAATCAAGAAAATTTTAAAGTATAATTTATTATAAATTAAATATAAAGGAGAGGATAGGTAAATGAAAAAATGTCTATTACTAGGAAATGGTGGAAGAGAAGCCGTACTTGCT
>CAZQTH010000012.1:0-36718 GCA_964596175.1 uncultured Clostridium sp.
TTTTTTCTTTCCTCCATAAATATTATAGCATATTTTTAAAATTTAACAATAACATCTGCACCCAAAAGTTGAAATTTAACCAATTTCAGCTTTTTTTATTTTTGTTCAAAAGTATTTTAAAAATTGATATTATTGATTTTAGACATTTTCATTTAAAGCTGTATTTAATTCATCTGTATGCATGACTGCTGATATAATGTTATTAGTTCCCATTTCTTGTCTAGCAAAGTGGAATACTCTTTCGTAAAATTCTTTTGCAAATTCATAACCACCATGTTTTTCAAAATAGTCCAGATATTTAGAAATTTCATATATTTACAAAAAATGTCGATTTATGATATACTTTCAACGATTACAAAGTGAGGATTAATATATATGAAGAAATTTTTAATTAGTAATTATAATGGAACATTTTTTATAGATGATGAAAGTATAAAATATAATATTGAAAAGTCTAAAAGAATTTGATATTGAATATGATTATTTAATTGTAAATTATGGTGCAACTTTGTTAGATAAAAACAATAGTTTAATTAAAAATTATCCTATTGATAATAAAGCTAAACAAGGTACAGAAAATATTTGTTTGTAAGTGTCTTGCGAATAGAACAAGTATAAATCATGAGAACATTACAAAGATACATATAAAATGCAATAATCTGGATGAGCAATTAAAATTTAATGATATTTTAAACAATAAATATAAAAAATTTGTAAAAATCTATCTTATTACAGGGTTAAATAATTGCATAGAAATAATATCTTCAAACACAGACAAATCAATAGCTCAAATAGAAAATATTGAAGAAAATAAGATTTTTACAGTAAGAGATATTTTTAATGATTTAGAAATGTTAGAAGCATCTAAGGGATTTTGTATGAGAAATTCAGAAGAATTTGTAAAATCCAAAATTGCAAAAACATGCACATTAATTGCAGAAGTAATAAAAATAATTGGAGGAACTAATGAATAATTATAAAGTTTTATTTAGCCTTAGAATATTAAAAAATATATTGAATAACTTTGTAGATAGCTTTTTAGTTCTATATTTTTTAGATGTTTCCGATAGGAATATAGTACCACTAGGAATATATAAATTAGTTGCAATAATTGCCATATATAGTGTAATATTTCTAACAAGAAATTTCTCTAAATCTAAAAACAGAGCTAACTTAATGAGAATAGGAATTATACTAGATTTTGTATATTTTCTAACTATTATATTATTAAAAGACAAAGTTGTTAATTATATATATTTAGTTGGATTATTGTATGGATTAGAAGAAGGATTTTACTACTCTGTATATAATATACTCGAATCAGATGGAATTACAAACGAAGAAAGAGCGAAATTTGCTGGCACATATACAGCAATAGAATCTATTTTGTCAATTATATTTCCACTTATATTTGGAAGCTTAATATCTGTAACAGGTTTCTTAAAAAGTTTAACAGTTGTTTTTATAATAGTAATAGTAAAAATTATATTATCATTTATATATAAAGATAATAATGTTCCTAAAAGCAATAAAACAAATATGAAAAAATACTTTGAATTAACAAACAAAGATAAAAAATTCAAACAAATATATAAAGTAGAATTTTTAAATGGTATTGTATACTCAGAAGCAGCCTTTTCGTATATAGTTACAATATATATAATAAAAGTATTTTCAGATAGTTTTAGCTTAGGAGTATTCACATCAATATTTAGTGTAATTACTTGCATTATTGGAATTTTATTTGCAAAATTTATAAATAAGAAATACTATTCGTCTGCAATAAAAATATCTATGGTATTTACAATAATATCATTATTTTTAATGATTTTTAGATGTAATGCGGTAACAATAATATTGTTTAATCTATTCCAGACGATATCTAAAAAGTTTAAAAACCTAATAACTGGAAATAATTTAGCTAATTTAAGCAATTATAGTAAGATTGCAAAAGAATATAAAACAGAATATTGGTTGGCTAATGAAACATCACTTGTAATAGGTAGAATAATAAGCAGTAGTGTATTTATATTATTGGCATACATTGATACAACAATAATGATAATTTTATATGCATTATTCTTAATATTATTTGCAACCAATTCTATAAGATTACAAAAAATTATATTGGAGGAAAACTAAAATGAATATAGGAATAGATATAGATGGAGTTTTGATGGATGTGATGATACATATAGGTTAGATACTATAACAAAGTATTGTTATGAAAATAATCTGTCTGATTTAGATAATCCATACAAATATGAAAGTAAATGTAATTGGTCAAATGAAATTAAAGAAGATTATAGGCAAAATATTATTTTGAATATGTAAAAAATATGCCTGTAAGAGCTTTTGCTTCATAAGTAATTAAAAAATTACATGATGAAGGTAATAAAATAATAATTATAACAGGAAGATATAAAACACAGGAAAATTCAACTATTAGCGAACAAATGAGAAAAAATACGATTGATTGGTTAAACAAAAATAATATTATGTATGATGAAATTTGTTATACTCATTATCCTAAAACTAAAGAATAAAAGAAAAAATATAGATATAATGATAGACGATAGTTCAGAGATACTACCTGAAATAGTTAAGATTACAAAAGTTTTATGCTTTGTTAATAGATATAATAGAGATTTAATATATAACAATATGACTAGAGTATTTAGTTGGTATGATATCTATAGAAAAATTAAACAAGTATAGTTTTTTAGGCTATACTTGTTACTTTTCTTCTAATAATAAATTAATACTTTTAGTATGATTTCTTCTGCTATATGTTTATAATTATTCATAAGTCCAGTCCATTTTAAAGTGTCAGTATTTTTCAAATTTTCATCATAAGTTATCTATACCATAATAAAATCCTCATAAAACTTAATTTCCCTACTTTTAGAACTATAATTTTATATCTATTTAGCTGTTTATAAATACAAATTTTTGAAAAGTGTACTTAACTTAAGTCCACTGAAGAGTGATTTTATGCAAAATGCTAAGAGAAATAGAATTGAAAATAAAGAACAACTAAATGTAGATTTTGAACAAGACGTAATAGCTTTTCTTAACTACAAAGAAGGTTGAATTATTTATGTTGGAGTTAGAAAGAATGGACAAGTAGTTGGTCTTAAAGATGTTGCTTTAATTGAAAATATAGGTTCTGGAGTATTAAGAATTTTAGATGCTTATGACAAAAGTTGTTTTAAATTTATGGAACATTTCTTAAGAGTATCTTTTAAATATAAAGTAAATCCTTTTGAATACGATCAAAAAAATGACCAAGAAAGTAATCAAAACAATATAAATTTAATACAAAATAAAATTCTTAATTTAATTAAACAAAATCCCAAAATAACTCAGGTGGAAATTGCTAAAATATTAGGTGTATCTAGAGAAAAAGTAAAATACAATATTGCAATACTAAAGGTTAATAATATACTTGAAAGAATTGGTTCAAACAAAATTGGTGAATGGAAAATATAAAAATAGTTTATTGGTAAAAAATTGACCCAATAAATTGACCAATAAAATTTTGACAAAACAACTTATATAAACTATAATTATTTTAATAATAAAATTACTAAGCAAATAAATTTATGCCTAAATAAGATAGTATCAAGTTTAATAAAATAAGAGAGGAATATTTATAAGTATGAAAAAAGAAGAAATACAAAAAAGAATATATGAATGTGAAACTGATGAGGATATAAGAAAATTTATACTTGAAAGAATTACAGAATTAGAATCAAAGGAAGAAAAAACTGTTGGACAGAATTATACGGATAGTTTTAATGAATTTATTTCTGGTAAAATACATTATAAACCAGTACATAAAATTGGAAAAAAAGAATGCCCAGATTTAGTTTACGACGATATGGAACCATATATTTCTTTAATTAAATCAATAAGAAAAGATTCATGGTATTTTGAATTAACCTTATTTACAAAAATCCTTTTTGTAATATATGAATATTTACCTAATGAAGACAACTCATTAGGACTAGATCGATATACTACATATATATATCATGCAGATAGCGGAAAAGTATCTATAAAAGATATAAAAAGGAATAAATGTGCACTTTGCTCTGAAAAGTCTGGACTTTCTCATAATATGTTTAAAATATTAGGAATTGATTCTTCGGTAGTAATTGGAAGAAGAGATAATATTCCTCATGCATATAATATAATATATCCAAATGGATACGGAAATAGTCCTGCAGTTTTATATGATCCAGCACATCATATTGATTTTATAGATAAAGAAGGTCATAAACAATCTTTTGGATATTATAAAGTTATATCAGCGGAGGATTATGAAAAACTAAAAACAGGTGAAAACATAACTTTAGATTTATCAACTTCTGAAAAAATATTAAGACAACTTTATGGATATAATGGAGAATTAGATGGATATGAAATGAAACCTGAGAATCCTACTTATGGTATTGGATTAGGGAGAACTGAGTTGCAAAAAAGAAATTCTAAATTATGCGAACTAGAATCAGAGGCGGAAACAATAGGAAAAGAAGAAAGTAAACAAAGTGAAAAACAAGGAGAACAAAAGTAGGAGTGAAATGTATGAAAAAAAATACTCAAAATAAGTCATTAGTACAAATTAATGAAAATGGAATATTTTATAAAATAAAAAATCTTTTTAAGAATTTATTCAATAGAAATAATAATACTACTAATTATGCTATTGTTAAAGAAGACAAAAGTATAGTAGAAAGTGAAAATACTAAAAATGCTTTTATGGGATCCATTAAAAATATTGAAAATGAAGAAACAAAATTATTAAAACTTCAAAAACAATATCGTTCAGGAGAAATAAAAGAAGAAGAACTTACACAAGAACAAGTTAGTTCATTGTGTGCCTTATATGATAAACAAATTGCAAATTTAAGAAAATCAAATGAAATTAGAAAACAAAAACTTTTAGAATATAGAAAAAAATTGCAAACTGGTAATTAAGTTAAGATGGAGTGATAGCATAAACTACCACTCCATTTCTTCATATCAAAGTAAGTGCAAAAGAAATTATGGAATATATTGGATTAAAGCATAGATCAACATTTATGTATGATTATTTAAATCCATTGCTAGAGGAAGGCAAATTACAAATGACAATTCCGGATAAGCCAAAAAGTAGGAATCAAAAATATGTTTTGAAATAGCAAAAAAACTTGTTGCATTTGCATTTTGGGGCTTTTTATAGTATAATATCAACATAATTCGTAGCTATGCGATATAAATAGCAAGTAGTAAGTAATTCTCGTATAACAATTGTAAGGAGGAAATTTTATGCTTAACAAAATTTTTTCGATGCTTTTTGGAGAGGCAAAAGGAACACGAGAACGGAAAGTAACGGAATCTACACCCAAAACACAAAGGGCTAATTTTAAAAAGCTTACAGCAAAGGAAGTTGCCAGAGAAAATGGTATTGAGTACATTTCAAAAGCTAGAGGTAAAAGAGTCCATTCAGGCAGGAAATCTGTAAATCAAGTTTATGCTGTAAAAGGCACTTATATCTTGTTACATCCTGCAAATGATGGATGGCCTACTTGTCCTATTGAGTGGTATGGTAAGTTCGATGGAAAAAGCAAGATGATAATGGACAATCGGTCATCGTTTAAATGCATTACTAACTTAGGTGATATTATATTACAAATGGTTAGACTATATGCCAAGTATATTGATGATAATGTGTTTATTTCATCAGCTGGATTTGCTATCAAACTTGATGATGAAGTAAGTCCGGATTATGTTGGAAGAGCAAGTTTGGTATTAACTGACGCTGCTATCCGAAATAAAAAAGTAAAACCTGAACAGGTTACTAAAGCCAAAAAATATTTTATAAATGATTTTCTGGACCATTTTATAGGTTGGAATTTTGGAGTAGTAGTAAAAAGCAATCCTCAACTTGAAAAAGAATTGCTTGAATTTAATGACCTTGTTATCAGTAAAGGGTTACGAAAAGATGCAGGTCCTGGTTTCGAAGTATGGTGTTCCGCTGATGTACAGCCTTACAATTTGAGGAAAGCATAATATTACAAGAAGATGTCCCTTGGTAATGCGAGGGACATCTTTGTGCTAAATTTATATTTCTAAATACTCTTCTAATTCTTCTTCATATTCAAATAGATGCTATTGCACCAGATAGTTTAAACTATAATGTTGAATATATATTTTTTCAAAATATAAAGATTTTTAAAAAAACAGAAAAATTCATATAGTTTTGAGATAGAATATTGCAACTGTTGAATATTTAAAGGTTTTATGGTAAAATATTTCCATAATTTAATTATCTGCAAATATGCAAGTTTTGAATATAGTAACTTTTAACAATAATTATTGTAAAAGAGGAGTAACAATGCATGTCAGCCAGATTAGAACAATCTTGAAAACAATAAAATCTAACAAAGTATAATATGATAAAATACACCATTATATTGTAGGAGAAAAAATTTAAGTTGTATTAGACTTGTGCCATAGCACAAAGTCCAAGATTATCTATTCATGTTGACATTGAGAGATTGGAGAAAAAATGGATTGTTTGTGACAGTAATTGTGAAACTTAGATAACACTCGTAAACGAATTTGTTAAGGAGTAAAAAAATGAATATTGATTTAATCAACCTCGAAGATAGCGTAAGATTAGAAATTGCGAGCTCTGCTTTCGTTTCAACGGAAGTTCTATCATTTTTATCATTAGATAAAAAGTTTTATGTTCGAGCAAGAGTAGCTTCTAACCAGAAGTCAACTCATAAGATTCTTGATCGTTTATCGAAAGATAAGGTCTCGGATGTTAGGTTCAAAGTTGCTGAAAATCCATCTACTCCAGCTGAAATCCTAGATTATTTATCTCATGATAAAGCTGAGTATGTAAGATTTGGAGTCGCACAAAATAAAAACACATCAAGTGAAACATTGGACTATTTATCTCACGATAAGCATGAAAACGTTAGAAGTGCTGTAGCTATAAATGAAAATACTTCGTCTGAAACTCTTGTTGCATTAAGTGAAGATAAATCTTATAAGGTTCGCTATTTTGTCTCACAAAATGAAAATACGCCAAAAGGAATCAGAAAATCTATAAAACGTTATTTTGAAAATTCCGGTAGAGTTGGCTATATCAAACCGAGTTTAGAGAGCTTTTTTCGTTATGAAGATCCTTTTGACGATTTTGATTATTTTTGATTAAATCAATGGATAGCCAATAGTCTGCGTAAGTGGATTATTGGCTATCATATATTTTTTAAGATTTCTGATTATTTGTATTGTAATCTGTCAAAAATAATAAATTGATTAATATTTGTATCAATAACTAGTAATTTGTTTGTTATTTTATATATAGACGACAATTTTGAACAAAAAGAAATTTCTGAAATTATGGGTATAAATAGACTAAAGATTCATAGAATAATTCATGAACTTTAAAGACTGTATCCCTAAAGTTCCTAATTTACAATAACTGACTCTCCTGATTCTAAATATTTTTTTATATCTTTAATAATTGGCCTATTTATTTTAAATATATTATCCGGCAAATCATTTATATCAAACCATTTTAAATCTTTTACTTCACCATCATTAAAGTTTATTTTTCCTTCATAATCTTTACATATAAAAACATGATTTAGAACATATACTTCATCACCACTAGGGTATCTATTAAAAAGTTCCTTCCCAGAATAAATACCAAATAATTTTGAATCTATTGGTCTTATATTTAGCTCTTCTTTAATTTCTCTTTCTAATGCTTCAATATATTTTTCACCTGGCTCTATCCCTCCTCCATGTATAGCCCAAGTTTCTGTATCTTCTCTTTTTTGTAATAATATTTTTCCGTCTTTATATATTATTAATGTTACAACTGGATTAAGCATAGACATATGTCCTATTTTTGCTCTAATTTCTCTTACATAATCACTTTTCATAGTTTGTCTCCTTTATTTTATATTATTTAGAGGAAGTCTAACTTAAAACTTCCTCTATTTAGTATTAAAATTAATTAATACTTTTGCTAATTTTTTTAATTATTTCTGTAGTCGAAACTGCTACTTCCCTTTTTTTAGAAATACACTCTAATCCATAATGATTCGAAACCCTTTCTCTTGCTGATTGTAGTACAGGATTTTCTTCATGATATAGTACATCTGGTCTCAAATATTCAAACACTTTCTCAAACATACTCAGCCACTGCTTTTGTTGTTCATTGTCGAATTCTAGAAGTGTCTCAAAATTTTCTTCGTAACTAACAATAACTGTGTAATCAACACATTCTAGGGCATCTACAATAGCAATCCTTTGATCCTGGTCAATTATAGGTCTGTTTTCATTCTTTAGTCTCGCACACTTATTATCTTTGACCCCTACAACAAGAATGTCCCCAAAAGTTTTTGCTTTTTGCAAGTACCTTAAATGCTCATAATGGAACAAATCAAAGGTTCCAGTTGCTAAAACAATCCGTTGGTTGCCATGAGCAACTCTAAGAGAACTCAAACTTTCAAGATTAACTATCATTTTTTCTCCTTCCAATCTTGTATTTTGTCTAAATAGGAATGCAATTTTTTCAAAAATAATTATTAGCATTATATTATTATATATCAATAATACTAATACTTTTATCTACTATTGTCAACAAAAAAAGTCTGATTTTCCAGAATAAGGACATTAAAATTTTTCCGAACATTGAACAAAGATATATATTTTTTAAGAACTTGCATTAATCACTTTATTGTTGTATAATTTTATTACGTTAAACTTTTTACGTTATAGAAAGGAGGCATGTTTATGCCAGGACCAGGCGGACCAGGAGGGCCTCATGGTGGCCCCGGTGGACCTCATCATGGTGGACACGGTGGACCTCCACCTCCACCATATCATGGAGGATGGCACAGAAGACCAGGATGTGGAGGCTGTCTTTTTAGCTTTCTTTTCATCATAAGTCTTAGTGTGGCCGGTATTATCGGATTTACCTCTTTGATTTTTTAGACGGTCCTTAAGTAAACAATAGGAAATTTCCTATTGTAAGAATGCTCTTTGGTTTCAATCCAAAGAGCATTCTTTTTTTTATCATATTAATAAAATAAAAAAATCGTATAGCATTACCTATACGACATTTATTTTATTCATCTGTACCTGTTCCATCAAATGGAATAAATTTATTTACCACACTTTCTGGTCCTATATCTTCTGTTCTAAACATTTTATATGAAGTATTTATCTTATTTTCAACTAGTTGTTCTACTTCTTCTTGTGATGCATGTTCTGCTAAAACTAATTCACTAACCAATATTTGTTTTGCATTATTTAGCATCTTTTTTTCACCTGTAGATAGTCCTTTTTCTTTTTGTTTAAAGCTTAAGTTTCTTACAACATCTGCAATCTCATAAATATCTCCACTTTTCATTTTTTCCATATTATCTCTATATCTCTTGTTCCAATTTTTATCCATTGCAGTTTCATCTTGCTCTAGTACACCTATTACTTTATCTGCTGAACTTTTATCTATAATATTTCTTACGCCTATTTCCTCTGCTTTTGCTGTTGGTACCATAACCTTAACTTCACCAGGCATCTTCAATATGTAATAAGATTGTTTCTCTCCTAAAATATCTTTTTCTTCAATAGCATCTATCACTCCTGCACCGTGCATTGGATATACTATCTTGTCTCCTACATTAAACATGTAAGTCCACTCCTTTCAGCATATTAAATTTATCGGCGAAAAAAAGATAATAAAGTTATGTCAAACTATGTTTAAAAATAACTTTATTGGATTTTTTAACCATTTCTATTATACTACAAAAAAAGGTAAAAGTCAAAGCCTTTACCTTTAATTCTTTATGTATATTTTCTCTGTTTTCCTTGATGCTCTAGGAAAATATTTTTTCAAAAAAACTTTTTTAAAATTTTTCTATGTCCTATTTACTAGTTGAACCAAATCCACCTTTTCTTTCTCCACTAGCTGTATCATCATCTGTTACTAAATATTTTTGGAATACTCCTTGTCCTATTGCCTCACCTTTTTTTATGGTAATATCTTCATCTTTAATATTATAGAAAGCAAACATAATATGACCGTCATTGTCTACATTTCCATAATAATCTTTATCAATTACTCCTACACTATTTGAAAGAATTAGTCCTTTCTTTTTAGGATTGGAGCTTCTATTATATAACATAAGTACTTCATCATCTTGCATATATGCTTTTAATCCTGTTTTTATAAGTGTTGGATTCATTCCCTTTTTAAAACTTGGAACCACTGTGTCTTCTGCAGCTTCTATATCATATCCTGCTGAATATTTTGTTTTTCTTATTGGTAAATTAATTCCTTGGTCTTCAAATCCTTTTGCTACCTCAAATCCTCTTAATCTACTCATTATTATTCCTCCCTAACATTTAACTTTATTTTTACCTGTTTCATTTTTTCATATTTAATTTATTTTGTCAATATGCACAATTCTTTTTTCGACAAAATATAATAAAGTAAAGAGATTATAGGTGATATATTATGGAAAATACTTTAAATAATTTGCCAATTAACAAGAAAGGTATTATTACCTCTTTAAACTGCACACGGAAATATTAGAAGAAGATTATTAGATTTAGGTTTAGTTAAAGGAACTACTATTATTCCTGTTTTGGATAGTCCTTCAAAAGGTCTTAAAGCTTTTTTAGTTAGAGGAACTTTAATTGCTCTTCGAGATGAAGATTCTTCTTTTATTAAAGTTTCATTTTAATTTGTAACTTTTTTTTATATTTAGTCATAGATTATACTATATAAATTTTTGAGGTGGTTTTTATGAGTCTTACAAACTCTTCTAATAAGCTTCATTTACTTACAACTAAAAAAGATAAATCTTATACTATAGCATTAGCAGGAAATCCTAATGTTGGAAAATCTACAATTTTTAATAGTTTAACTGGTATGCACCAACATACTGGTAATTGGCCAGGAAAAACAGTTAGCAGTGCTTCTCGGCCATTCTTACTATAAAGATATGGATTTCTTATTTGTAGATATTCCAGGTACATATTCCATCATGTCTTATTCTGAAGAAGAAGAAATTGCTCGTAATTACATTTGTTTTGAGAAGCCTGATGCCACTGTTATTGTTCTAGATGCTACATGTCTAGAAAGAAATTTGAATCTTGTCTTTCAAATAATGGAAATTACTGATAATATAATTGTCTGTGTTAATTTATTAGACGAAGCAAAAAAGAAAAAAATAAAAATAGATTTAAATAAACTATCAAAAGAATTAGGTGTTCCAGTAGTAGGTACTATTGCAAGAAAGAAAAAAACTTTAAATAATTTATTAGATACAATTATGCAAGTGTGCAAAAGAGAAATTATTCCTAAACCTAATCTAGTTATTTATCCAAGAGAAATTGAAGACTCCATTTCCTTAATCTCAAACAAATTAAAAAACTACAAAGTAATTCCTTCTAAATTACTAAGATGGATTTCTTTAAAAGTTTTAGATGGTGATGAAAAAATATTAAAGTCTATTGAGAAAGTTTTTAATATTTCTCTTATAAATAATACGGAGTTAAAACTTGTAAAAGCAAGGTCAATAAACAGTTTAAACAAAAAAGAAAATTTAAAAGATATTATCGTTTCTTCTATAATGACAAGAGCTGAATCTATTTGTAAAAATGCTTGTACATATGAAAATACTAATTATTCTGGAAGAGATAGAAAGATAGATAAAATCTTAACTTCTAAATATTTTGGCTTTCCTATTATGTTTTTATTTTTAGGAATTATATTTTGGATTACAATTGTAGGAGCAAACTATCCATCAGAAATTTTATTTTCTTTTTTTAGATGGATACAAGAAAAATTGATAATGTTTGCTAACTTTATTAACTGCCCTGCTTGGCTCTCTGATATGTTAATTAATGGTGTATATCAGACTTTAACTTGGATTATATCTGTTATGCTCCCTCCTATGGCAATATTCTTCCCTCTATTTACCTTTCTAGAAGATTTAGGATATCTCCCTAGAATCGCTTTCAATGTAGATGGTTTCTTTAAAAAGTGTTCTTGTTCTGGAAAGCAAATGATAACTATGTGTATGGGATTTGGCTGTAATGCTGCTGGTGTTACTGGTTGTAGAATCATAAATTCTCCTAGAGAAAAATTAATAGCAATACTCACAAATAACTTTGTTCCGTGTAATGGTAGATTTCCATTTCTCATCTCAATTGCAACAATATTTATTGCAGGAACTATGCAAGGATTTGAATCTTCAATTATATCAACTCTCAGTGTTATATTAGTTATATTACTTGGAATATTTTGTGCATTACTTGTCTCTAAGATACTTTCTAAAACAATCTTAAAAGGTATGCCATCATCATTTGTACTTGAACTTCCACCTTATAGAAAGCCTCAATTTGGTAAAATTCTTATTCGTTCAATATTTGATAGAACATTATTTGTTTTAGGAAGAGCAATTAGTGTTGCAGCACCTGCAGGTCTTGTTATTTGGCTTTTTGCAAGTATAGGAATTAATGGTGAGAGCTTGCTTTCTATTATTGCAAACTTCTTAAATCCATTTGCTAATCTTCTTGGCTTAGATGGATATATTTTAACAGCATTTATATTTGGTATACCTGCAAATGAAATAGTACTTCCAATTATCTTAATGTGCTATCTTGGTGGAAATTCTTTAGTAAATATGGAAGACACTTTTTCAATTGGTCAAATACTAATTCAAAATGGCTGGACTATTCTTACAGCTATAAATGTCATGATATTTACTTGTTTACACTTTCCATGTGCTACTACTCTTATTACAATAAAAAAAGAAACTGGTAGTCTTAAATGGACTATTATCAGTTTCTTGCTTCCTACAGTTTGTGGAATATTTCTTTGTATGCTTACTACTTTTATCTATAATATTTTTGTCTAGTAGAAATACTAGACTTTTTTACTTTTTGATATTATATTATAATTGCAACCTTACACAAAGTTAAACTCTGTCTTTTTTTAAGACAGAAGTAGAGTATATTAGATTATTATTTAATTTATCATTTGCTAGTAAAAATTTAGAAATTGTCATCTTTTTATATCATATAAAATTATAAAACGTTCATTCTTAAATCTCAAGCATTTTTATTTAATAATTCCCTCTCTTAAATCATTTACAAACTTCTCTTTTATCTCTGGTGGTAATAGTAGTAAATTTTCTATATCTTCTTCTTTAACAATTTCAGGTATATATTCTCCACTATCTGCATATTTAGGATTATGGCTAAACTCTGGACCATTTCCTGTTCCAAATACACCTTCTACATATTCACAAAGGAAAAAATACTCCTTTTGATTAAATTTTTTTGATTCCATTTCATATAATCTCTTTACTACTTTAACAGTAATTCCAAACTCTTCTTTAATTTCTCTTATTACTCCCTCTTCTAGACTTTCTCCTTCTTCTAGTCCTCCACCTGGGAATGTATAATAATCTTGAATATCCTTTCTTTTTTTTACATTTTTTCTATGCATAAATGCGAAACCATTATCTAGTTTTATAATACCTGCTACTCTTATTCTTTCCATGTTATCCTCCTTATTTTTTATTTATTTTATCACTTTTTTCTATTTTTTAATATATTTTTTTGCTTTATTTTCTAAAAAGATTTATATAAGAAAATACAAAGACTAGATTTAATTTAACAAACTGTTTTTAGAATAGCAAAAATAAAAAAATACATCTCAAAAAGAGGTGTATTTTTTATTTTATATTAAGATATTGTTTTTTAGCCTTGTCTCAAAAAGTAGCCAGATTATATAATTACATTTTCTGTTCCTATTAATTCTTCAAAAAATTTTAATATTTCATCTGTCACATACATCTGTCCACAAGGTTTATACTCTTCCCCTATCTTTATTTGGACATTTATATTGTTTTTATCTCCATGAAAGTAACATATTGCTCCTCTTAACTTATCTTTATCTTCTTCATCTAAATTAGTTATATTTAATGTTAAAATCCTTTGTTTTTGGTCTCCAAAGTCTTTAATTTCGTTTGCAATAATAGTTGTAGTATCATCTTCTCTTACACTTAATCTTCCATCTACCATTACAATATTTTCTTCTACTAAACTTTTTCCTGCTTTAAGATAAGCATTTTCAAAAACAATTATTTCTGCTGTCCCATATAAATCTTCAATTGTTACAAATGCCATTATTTTATTATTTTTGGTATATTTCTTTTTTATTGAAGTTATTATTCCCGCATATTTGACATTTTGACCATCTTGGTATTTTGGTTTTTCATTTTGGATTTGAATGTTCTCTTCACTTAAGTTTGTTGACATTTGCTCATCCAATTTTTTGAGTTCTATTGTATTTATATTAGTTTGTTTTTCTATTTGTTCTCTTAGTTTTTCCAAAGGATGACCTGAAATATAAATTCCAAGCATTTCCTTTTCTAGTGATAACAATTCTTTTTCTGGAAGCTCTTCATGTTCCTCAAACTTATATTTCATTTCGTTTAGTTCTTCTTTTTCTTCCTTACTTCCTAAATCAAACATAGATACTTGTCCAGATAATCCTTTTTTCTTTTCACTTTGAATACTATCTATTATTCCTTCAAATGATGCTAAAAGTGTGCTTCTTGTTTGTTCAAACTCATCAAATGTTCCTGCCTTAATTAAACTTTCTATGCATTTCTTATTTACTGCTTCATCTGCAATTCTTTCACAAAAATCTGTAAAATTTTTAAAATTACCATTTTCCGTTCTTTCTTTTACAATATTATTTACAGGAACAATTCCAACATTTTTAATACTTCCAAGTCCAAAACGTATTTTTCCATTTTCAACTGTAAATTTACTGTTACTTTTATTTATATCTGGTTTTAATATTTCAATACCTAAATCTTTACATTCGTCAATGTATTGAGGTATCTTATCTAAGTTACCTAAGAAGCTATTTAATGTTGCTGCCATAAACTCCGCTAAGTAATATGCTTTTAAATAAGCTGTTCTATATGCTACTACTGCATAACAAGCTGCATGACTTTTATTAAATGCATATTTTGCAAACTCTGCCATCTCATCAAATATTTTATTAGCTGATTCTTCATCTATACCATTTCTTACACAACCCGGAACTACTACATTTCCGTCTTCATCTACTTGTCCATGAATAAAAACTTCTCTTTCTTTTGCCATAACATCTAGTTTTTTCTTTCCCATTGCACGTCTTACTAAATCTGCTCTTCCTAGAGAATATCCTGCTAAATCACGAACTATTTGCATAACCTGCTCTTGATATACCATACATCCATATGTAACATTTAAAATTGGCTCTAATCTTGGATGTGTATATTCATTATGTCCTGGATGTTTTTTACCCTTGATATATCTTGGGATTTGATCCATAGGTCCTGGTCTATACAAAGAAACACCTGCTATTAAATCTTCCAAGCAATCTGGCTGTAACTCTTTCATAAAGTTTGTCATACCTTGAGACTCAAATTGGAATATTCCACAAGTTTTTCCTTCTTGCCATAATTTATATACTTTAGGGTCTGACATCTCTTTATCAAATTCGACGTCTATACCTTTGTCTTTTTTTACCATTTCAATTGTATCTTGTATTACAGTTAGAGTTCTTAAACCTAAGAAGTCCATTTTTAAAAGTCCTAATTCCTCTAATGTAGTCATTATATATTGTGTTGATATTTGTCCATCACGCACATATAAAGGCACATAAGTATCTACAGGGTCTTTTGTAATAACTATTCCGGCAAGCATGGGTTGATGCCTGTCTTGGCATACCTTCTAATCCCATAGCTATATCTAATACTTTCTTTACTGTTTCATCACTTTCATATCTATCATGTAATTCTTTATTTTGCTCTAATGCTTTTTTTATAGTTATATGTAATTCATTTGGAATCATCTTAGCTAGACTATCTGCTTCTGAATATGGTACATCTAAAACTCTTGCAACATCTCTTATAACCATTTTAGCAGCCATTGTACCAAATGTTATAATCTGTGACACATGGTCATGTCCATATTTTTCAGACACATAATCAATTACTTCTTGTCTACGTGTATCACTAAAATCTACATCGAAATCAGGCATACTAATTCTTTCAGGATTTAAAAATCTTTCAAAAAGCAAATCATATTTCATAGGATCTATATCTGTTATTTCAATTGCATACGCAATTATAGAACCTGCACCAGAACCACGTCCTGGTCCTACTGATACTCCATGTGTTTTGGCAAAATGTATAAAATCCCAAACAATTAGAAAATAATCAATATACCCCATTTCTTTAATTACATTAATTTCATATTCTGCTCTATCTAATATCTCCTTATTCGGATTTTCTCCGTATCTTTTCTTAATACCATCATCACATAATTTTTTAAAGAAATCAAAATGTGTTGGAAATTCAGGTGGTACATCATAGTTAGGAAGTATTGTATGTCCAAATTCAAATTCAACATTACATTTTTCAGCAATTTTCACGGTATTTTCTATTGCATCTGGAAATGCTTTAAAATACTCTATCATTTCTTCTTGAGATTTTACATATAACTCATCTGTTTCAAATCTCATTCTATCTACATCACTCATTCTTTTGCCTGTCTGAATGCAAAGTAAAACTTCGTGATTGTATGCATCTTCTTTTTTTAGATAATGTGCATCATTTGTTGCAACTAAAGGTATGTCTAACTTTCTTGCAAGTTGTACTAATTTCTGGTTTGCTAAAACTTGTTCTTTTATACCATTATTTTGTATTTCAATATAATAATCTTCACCAAAAACTCTTTTATGCCAAAGTGCAATTTCTTCTGCTTGTTCATTATTTCCATTCATTAAAGCTTGGTTTAGAGAACCTGCTAAACAGCCACTTAGGCATATTAATCCCTCATGATATTTTTCTAATATCTCTAAATCTATACGTGGTTTATAATAATAACCTTCAGTAAAACCAATTGAAACTAGTTTACTTAAATTTTTATATCCTTGATTATTTTTTGCAAGTAGAATTAGATGATTATATTTATTATCAATATTAGGCTCTTTATTCAAACGACTTCTTGGAGATACATATACTTCACAACCTATAATTGGTTTTACTCCTTCTTTTTTACAAGCTTTATAAAAATCAATTGCACCATACATAACACCGTGGTCAGTTATAGCCATAGCATCCATTCCAAGTTCTTTTGCCCTTACTGGCAAATCTTTTATTCTATTTGCTCCATCTAATAAACTAAATTCACTATGTATATGTAAGTGTACAAACTTTGACATATTTTTTCTCCTTTCTTTCTGCAATAGGAGGATGTTTCCTTTTCGACTTTTTTCGTTTCTGAGACAAACTCTTTTATAGATATGTTTCTTTTTCGAAATTTTATGTTCAAAGGAGACGTCCCAAACACAAAATTACTCTTCAACCCATACTGATGTTGATTTTCCCTTTACTTTAAAGTTACCATATCCTTGTTCATCTATTAAAATTTCATCTTTACAATTTCCTAAGCTATCTATAAATTTTTCTCCTGCAAATTGTTCTCCTATATACATTCTTTTTTCTCCATCTCCTGCATTTGATATTATAACTGCTAAACCTGATTGAAGATGTTCTTCATCTCCTTCTCTTGTCCAACCTATGAAGTTTTTATTATCAAAATAGTCATGCTCTTCTCCATATGCTTTTTCTTTTCTTAACTTTATTAATATATTCAAATCTTTCACAGGTTCTATTTTATCATGTGGTATTCCGTAGAAATCACCATAAAATACACATGGATACCCTTCACTTTTTAGTAGGATTATACTATATGCTGCAGGTTTAAACCAATCTTCCACAAAACTTTGTAAACCTTGTCCTGGTTGTGTATCATGATTATCCACAAATGTTACTGCTTTACTTGAGTTTTCTTTTAGTAAAGTATGCTCTAAAATTTCACTCAAGTCATAATTAGGGTTTTTTGATGCATTATAAAAATTATAATGTAGTGGTACATCAAATAAAGATATTTCTCCTTCTGTTTCTGTTATATATCTATGTAGTTTTGATACGTCTCCACTCCAATATTCTCCTACTGTGAATAATTCTCGTTTTGATTCTTTTCTTAATTTTTTTATCCAGTCTCTATAAAACAAAGCATTTATATGTTTTACTGCATCTAGTCTAAATCCATCTACTCCTGTAAATTCTAAATACCATTTTCCCCATTTATCACATTCTTCTACTACTTCATTATTTGAAAAGTCTATATCTGCTCCCATTAAATAATCGTAATTTCCAAATTCTTCGTCTACTGCAGCACTCCAATCTTTATCTTTAAATTTAAATATTGCATATTCTTTTGATTTTTCATCATAATCTATTCCGTCAAAATGTGTCCAGTTCCATTCAAAATCTGAATATTTATGTTTTCTTCCTGGAAATATAAATTTTGTTGCTACTCTTACTGTTTCTTGTTCTGCTTCTTCTATATTATGATTTCCCCATTCTACTTTATTTGCTGGTATTGTTTGCAACATATCTGCTCCCATTTTATGGTTTAATACTATATCTGCATATGCTTCTATCCCTGCTTGATTTAATACTTTTATACAATTTAAGTATTCATCTTTTGAACCATATTTTGTTTTTACAGTTCCCTTTTGATCAAATTCTCCTAAATCATATAAGTCATAAGCACCATAACCCACCTCATCTTTTCCACCTATTCCTTTATATGCTGGTGGTAACCATAAGGCCGTTATTCCCAATCTAGCTAATTTTTCAGCATTTTTAGCAACGTCATTCCATAAGTTTTGATTACAATTCATATACCATTCAAAGTATTGCATTATTATTCCATTTATTTTTTTCATTTTTATCTCCAATTTATTTTTTTCGATTATATCACATTTTTATACAAATTCACATATATTTTTTATTTCTTTTTAATTTGACATATTTTTACTATTTTTATATAATTACTCCCTGAAAGGAATGATTTTTATGGATTATATTTACGAAAGAAAGATAAATTATTATGAAACTGATAGAATGGGTATTGTTCATCATTCTAACTATATTCGTTTTATGGAAGAAGCAAGATGCTACTTACTTGATATACTTGATATGCCATACTCTGCTTTTGAAGATAACAATGTTATGATACCAGTTCTTGGTATTAATTGTAGCTTTAAACATCATGTGACTTTTAATGACGTTATTTTAATTAAATTATATATTAAAGAATTTAATGGTTTAAGACTTACTATGGGGTATTCTGCTACTGAGAAAGATACAGGAGAAATTGTTTTTACAGGTGAAACTAAACATTGTTTTACTGACAGCAACTTAAAACCTATCAGACTTCAAAAAGTTGCACCTAACTTTTATGAAAAATTTAATGATTTAAAGGGAAAAACTCTTTAATTTTACTCTGATTTATGTTACAATGTAGTAGATTTTAGAAGAGTTTGTCAAAAGATAAAATAAGGAGGATTTTAAATGGAATTTAATAGATGTAGTAGATGTGGAAGTTTTTATGTTTCAGAAGGTAATGTTTGCCCTAGATGTAGTAAAAAAGATGGAGTTGAATTTATGCAATTTACATCTTATTTAGATGAAAATGGTTTTAATAATTCTTTAGATACCATTTCTAATCAAACAGGAATATCTGTTAAAAACTTGAATCGTTTTGTTGGATATCCTGAGTTTGAAAATTATAAAAAAGATTTTCAAAATGGTATTAGTCAAAACCAAAATACTGGTTTCAACGGAATTACACTTAACTAAAAAAGAATTATAATTTTATGGAAAATGTTATTGACATACTAAATAAAAGAGGTTATATTGAGCAAATTACTCATCCAGAAGAGTTAAAAAAGTTATTAGGAAAAGAAAAAATCTCTTTTTATATTGGAATAGACCCTACTGCTGATAGTTTACATGTCGGTCATTTTGTTTCACTAATGGTTGCCTCTCATATGCAAAAATGCGGACATAGACCAATTATATTAGTTGGTGGTGGTACCGCAACAATTGGTGACCCTTCAGGTAAAACAGATATGAGAAAAATGCTTTCTCGTGAAGAAATAGACAATAACGTTGCTTGCATTAAAAAACAAGTTGAAAAATTTGTTAGTTTTGAAGGTGAAAATGCAGCTATTATTGTTAATAATGCAGACTGGCTTTTAAATTTAAAATTTGTTGAATTTGTACGTGAAATTGGTAGCTTATTTTCTGTAAATAAAATGCTTGCTGCTGAATGTTATAAACAAAGATTAGAAACTGGTCTTACATTTTTTGAAATGAGCTATATGCTTATGCAATCTTATGACTTTTTACATTTATACAATGAATATGGTTGTAAACTTCAAATTGGTGGTAATGACCAATGGTCTAATATTATAGGCGGAGTTGACTTAATTAGAAAAATTGGTAAAGACGATTCTTTTGGTTTAACATTTAGACTTCTTACAACTAAAGAAGGTAAAAAAATGGGTAAAACTGAAAAGGGTGCTTTATGGTTAGACTCTAATAAAACTTCTCCTTATGAATTTTACCAATACTGGAGAAATGTTGAAGATGATAGTGTTGAAAATGTTTTAAAAATGCTTACATTCTTATCTATTGAAAGAATAAATGAGCTTGCAAGCCTTAAAGATGAAAAAATAAATGATGCTAAGAAAATTCTAGCATATGAAATAACAAAATTGGTTCATGGTGAAGAAGAAGCAAAAAAAGCTGAAGAAGCTTCAAATGCATTATTTAGTGGACAAGGAAACTTAGATAATATGCCTACTACTAAATTAGAAGATAGAAAAATATCAATATTAGATGCAATTATAAAATGTAACATGGCTCCTTCTAAAGGACAAGCAAGAATATTAATCACTCAAGGTGGTATAACTCTTAATGACAAAAAAGTTACAGATACAAACTATCAATTATCAGAAGAAGATTTTAAAGAAGGTTATGCAATTCTAAAAAAAGGAAAAAAAGTTTTTAATAAATTAGTATAAAAAATGGTTCGAAAACCATTTTTTTATTTTCTCATTTCATTGATTGCTTCTGGTATTTTAGATATTGTATCAGATGCCTTCATAGAAATGTCGTTTAATTCTTTTTCTGCTAGTTCTCCTGCCATTCCTGCTAAATATGCTCCTGCTGATATTGTTAAAACATTTGGCTCATTATATCCTAAAAGTCCTACTAAAATACCAGATAAAACATCTCCGCTTCCTGCTGTTGCCATCCCAGCACATCCTCTTTTTACTAAATAAGTAGTTTTTCCATCTGTAACAGTAGTTATATGCCCTTTAAGTAATAAAATAACATTATATTTTTTTGCAAATGTAATTGCAAGTTCCTGTGAATTATTTTTAATTTCTTCAAAATCATAATCACTTATTCTTTCAAATTCTTTTAGATGTGGTGTTAATATTACTCTACATTTAGTCTTATTTAAAATGCTTTTATCCATTTTAGCCAAAGTATTTAATCCATCTGCATCTATTATAACTGGTATGTCTTTTGTCTCTAATATGTAATTAAGTATTTTTTCGTTATTATTACTTTCTCCCCATCCCATACCAATTGCTAGTGCTTTTAATTTTTCTAAAGCTTTATCTACTTGCACTTTATCAAATATCATATGTCCATCTTTACTATCAATTGTAAATAACGTTTGTTCTAATAAATATGGCATAACTCCATCTGCTATTTCTTTTGGTACAATTAATCTTACAACTCCTGCACCTGAAGTTAAAGCAGAATTACTTAGATTCGCAAGTTTGACAGCTCCTGAGTATTCTATTGAACCTCCCATTATACCTATATAACCAAAATCTCCTTTATTTGAATTTTTATCTCTTATAGAAAATATATTCTTTATATCTTCTTTTCTTAATTCTTCCATACTTTACCTCTTTTTTTTCTAGATTATAACATACTAAAATTAATTATGCACTAATTAATGAGACAAAAATCCTTCCCTTCTTTTATTCTATCTACTTCTTTGCACTATTTCTACTATATCTGCTATATATTCTCCTATTACTGGAATATTTAACATTACTATTTTTTGAAGTAACATTACAAGAAGAGCTGTAATAATAGTTACTCCTATTCCTATACCAATTCCTCTTGATATTCCAGCAAGGAAATTTCTTATAAACATTTCTTTCTTGTTTCCTAATAAATAAGTAAGTTCAATAAAATTCCCTTCTTGAAGAACTTTATTTAAGTGAGATATTGACTTATTTAATATATTAATATTTTCATTTTGTTTTCTTTTTCTAAACAACATAAAAAATCCACCTATTTATATGGTGGATTTTTTACATTTATTTTATTCTTTTTTATTTATTTTTCATTTATTATTCATCTACAGTATTATAGACTACCACATTACTTTCTTCAACTACTGAACTTTCATTTGTAGTATTAGAGTCGACTGTATTTGAATCTACTTGGCTTGTGTCTTCCTCTTGTTCTTCTATTGTTTGTTGTAGTTGATTAATTAATTCTTGAAGTCTTGCAATATCACTACCCATTAATTCCCAATTATTACTTTCATTCGATTCTGTTAAATTTTGATTGGCTTTTATTATTGCATCTATAAGACTATCAACATTTTCTGGATCTTCTATTTCTATATCTGTAGCATATGTTGAAAGTAAGTTTTGTAAAGCTTCTGTTAAAGTATCACCTATTGCGACTTTACTTCCCGACGCTACTATTACTTTCTTCAAAATTGGAACATCAGATTCATTAAGCATTGTTTGATAAATAGGTTCCACATATAATAATGTATCATTAATTGGCACTATTATCATTTGTTTCGTTAACCTTGTTCCTGTTACATTTAATGATTCCAATTCAGAACTAATGGTCTCATCTTCTTGTATTTGTTTATCGAGTTGCATTGGTCCAACTATGTTACTGTCCGCGGAGAAATTATACAATCTCAATACATTTTCTCCATCTTCATTTGTACCAACTAGATATGAAATTATATTTTGTCTTGAATCTGGAGTGTATATTTGTACTAATCCAAATTGTTCGCCATTGTTTGTTTTCACCATTGTATAATATGGCTCCATATATGTTCCTGTAGTATTAGTACTACTTGTTACACTTGTACTATATTTTGCAATATCCCATAAGTCATCTCCTCTATATATTACATCTGTTCTACTATTATGATATACTTTTAGTACTTCTGCTTGTACATTATATAAATATTCTGGATAAACAAAATGTTCAGATATATCTTCTGGTATTTCCTCATCTAAATCTTTAAATAGTCCATCATATATATTTCTATAAGCCATAGCAATTGGATCTGTTCTATCAGTTATATAGAAGTCCATTGTTCCATCATAGCTATCAATTATTACTTTTACTGAATTTCTTATATAATTTATATCCTCACTTATCCCATCATGAACTATTGTTGTATACTGTGAAAATGGATAACTAGATGATACAGTATATGCATCTAATACCCATACTATTCTTCCATCATCTGTAATAACAGTATAAGGTTCTTCGTCATAAATTAAATATGGCATCGCTTTTTTTGCTCTTTCGATTATATTTCTATTTATTAGTATTTTACTATCTTCTGTTATTTCACTTGAAAAAGCTAAATTTAAATCTCCTTTATAAATTCCAAGTACTAATCTATCTAAAAATCCTAAGTTTAATCCCGCTTCTCCCGAATAAGTTGATACTTGATCTGTTCCATCTTCATCTGTATAATCATATTCTTGTTTATTTTTCGTATTTGTTGCAATTGTTTCATCAGTTTCTAATCCAAAATATATTCTTGGTTCTGAAATTTCTATTACTTCATCTGAACCTGATACTTCATCTTGTATATATTCTATATTTCCTGTTTCGTCACTTTCTGTTGCTGATACTATAATCTCTCCCATTCCATGTGTATATTCATAAGTTTTATTACTATAAGTTCTACCTGAGTTTGTAATTTCTCTTGGTGCTAAATATACAAGAGTATCTTCACCATTTATACTATATTTTGCAAGTGTGGCATTTGGATAAACATAATATCCTGTTTCTGTCTGACTACTTTCTAATGTTTCTAATACTGCATCTTTACTTATTATTGGTATATTGTTTATTACATTTGAAGCTTCATCCACTTCTTCTTGAGTTATTGTTCCTGAACTTTCTATACTTATTTCTTCTATTTCTATGTTATAAGCTTTCCTTGTACTTTCTATATTTGCTGTAATATAATCTCTTTCTTTATCTAATTCATTTGAACTAACATATATTAAATCAAATCCAAGCATTGCAATAAATAAAACAACTAAATATCCTGGTATTACTGCTAAATTTTTTAATACTTTATTTGTATTTCCTTTTTTAAATGCCCTTATTGCTTTATAGGCAAAAATTACTATTATGAATGCAAATATTATATATCCCCAAACCTGTATTGTTGCCTCTGTCATTCCTGCTCCATTTATCTCTATGTCATCACCTACTGTTAATATTTTTCCAAACATAACATTTTGAGTACTTATTACTGTTAAAATTGCAATTCCTATTACTATTAGCATTACATTTCTAAGTAATTTTTTTATCAGTAAACTTTCTTTAAGCATTTTACCATCAACACCATCAAAATAACGATTAAATACTATAATATAATAAAGTGCCATATATATAGATAAACAAACAAATACTATTACAATATATAATACTAATGTTTCAATGAAAGGTTTAATAAACATATAATATGAAATATCTAAACCAAATATTGGATCTTGTATTTCAAATAATGCTCCACTTGTAGCAAGCATTAATTTTTGCATAAATACAGATGATACAATAAAACTTGTTATAGTGGATATTACTAATGCTAATGATTTGTTAGGAAGTTTTGGCATCTTTTTATCTTCTTTTTCAAAAAATACTTTTAGTCCTTTTTTTATCCCTCTGTTTGTAAAATATATCATTATATATAAAACAAAGAAATTAACAGCCATAATTGTATAACGATAAGTTATATTTGTTTTAAAAATACTTGTATAATCTTGTCCTAATTCTAAATATTCTAAATAACTTCCTCTTAATTGAATATAACTGACAACTGCAAATATTAATAAAAATAGAATTACAAGTAGCATCCTGGATTTACTATTTTTCTTTTTTGCAATTTCTTTTTCTTTTGTTTCTAAATTTTTGTTTTCTTTGACTTCTGTTTCAATTTCTTGTTTCTGGGTATTTTTATCCACTTTTTTACCTCCTTTTGTTAACAATCCCCTTTATATTATAGCCTTTACAAAATCTTCTGAATTAAATACTTCCATATCATCTATTTGTTCACCAACTCCAATAAATTTTATTGGAATTTTGTTTTCTGAAACTATTCCTATTGCAACTCCACCTTTTGCTGTTCCATCTAATTTTGTAATTACTAATCCTGTTATATCTGCTTCTTCTTTAAAAGCTTTTACTTGTGAAATAGCATTTTGACCTGTTGTTCCATCTATCACTAATAATACTTCTTTATCACATTCAGCCATTTCCTTATTTATTACTTTTTGAATTTTATTTAATTCATCCATTAAATATTTTTTATTGTGTAATCTTCCTGCTGTATCAACTATTAATACATCTGCATTTTTTTCTCTTGTTATTCTTATTGCATCATATACAACAGATGCTGGATCTACGCCTTCTTCCCTTTTTACTATATCTGCCCCTGCTCTATTAGTCCATATCTCTAATTGTTCCACTGCTGCTGCTCTAAATGTGTCTGCCGCTGCAACTACTACTTTTTTCCCATCTTTAGCTAATCTATTTGCAATCTTTCCAATTGAAGTAGTTTTTCCTACTCCATTTACTCCTACAACTAGAATTACAGATGGTTTTGTATTTAGATGAAGACTTATATCTGTTACATCTAAAATCTTTTGCATTTCTTCTCTTAATGCTTTTTTTACATCTTCCTCATCTTGTAATTTTTCTTTTTTTATCCTAGTTCTTAAATTGTTTATGATTTGTACTGATGTATCCATTCCGATATCTGACATAATTAGAATTTCTTCCAATTCGTCTAAAAAATCTTCGTCAACTTTTCTAAAACTTTTGAATACATTATTTATTTTCTCATCAAATGAACTTTTAGTCTTATTCATTCCTTGTTTTAATTTTTCAAAAAATCCCACGTCTTGTTCTCCTTCCAAGTTAATTATTATGTTTTATAATAAGATGTGTCCTGATTTAATATTATTTTAATATTTCATCTGCTAAACTTTCCATTTGTTCTTTGTTTTTTTCATTCATTCTTGATTTAATTGTAACTATTGGTTCCACTATTTTTATATCTTTCATTCCTTCTAAAATTGCTTTCATTCCTTTTCCTGATGATGGTGCCCAAGAACCATTTTCTATTATTCCTACTGTTCTTTTTTGATAATTCCTATCTTTTATATGTTTTAAAAAATGTTCCATTGGTGGAAATATTCCCATATTATAACTAGATGCTGCAACTATTAATTTAGAATATCTAAAAGCATCCTCTATAGCCTCTGCCCAATCTTCTTTTGTTAAATCTGCAATAACAACTTTTTTTGCTCCTTTTTCTTCTAAAATCTTTACCATTTCTTTTGCTGCTACTAATGTATTTCCGTATATACTTGCTGTTGCAACAAATACACCTTCTTCTTCTGGCTCATATTTGCTCCATACATCATATTTATTTATATAATATTCTAGATTTTCTCTTAATATAGGTCCATGAAGTGGACAAATCACTTTTATGTCTAATGTAGCTACTTTTTTTAATAAAGCTTGCACTTGTACTCCATATTTTCCTACTATTCCAAAATAATATCTCCTTGCTTCACAATCCCATTCTTCGTCATAATCTAATGAACCAAATTTTCCAAATCCATCTGCTGAAAATAATATTTTTTCTGTTTGCTCATACGTTACCATCACTTCTGGCCAATGAACCATAGGAGCCATAAAAAATTGTAATTTATGTTTCCCTATATCTAGAACGTCTCCTTCTGTTACAATTACTTTTCTACTGCTTAAATCTATATCACTAAAGAAGTTTCCCAGCATATTAAATGTCATTTGGTTTCCTACTAATTTCATATCTGGATATTTTTTTGCAATCTCTCCTATATTATAAGCATGGTCAGGCTCCATATGTGAAATTATTAAGTAATCTGGTCTTTCTTCTCCTAAGGCTTTTTCTAACTTTTCTTTCCAAATATCAGTTACATGTTCATCTATTGTGTCTAATACTACATTTTTTTCATCTTTTATTAAATATGAATTGTAGCTCATTCCATGTTCTAATACATACTGGCTTTCAAATAATTTTAACTCATTATCACTTGCACCTATCCAGATTATATCATCTGATATTTTTGTATCTGCCATAAGATTTTCCTCCTTGTTTTTACTTTTCATCTCATTGTTTAATAGTATACCATACTTTTCCAAATCTGTGTACCCATTTCCATTTATTTTATTGAAAAAACAAATTATATAAAATAGAAAAAATCTTGCATTTTACTTTTATAAGTAATTACAAGATTTTTAGTATCTGGCGCCAAAAAGCAGAATCGAACTGCTGACCTCCGGGTTACGAATCCGTTGCTCTACCAACTGAGCTATTTTGGCATATGAATACAAGGCTTATTATACATTAACCTTTAGAAAAAATCAATAATCAAGAATATTTATTTTTATAAATTTCGAACATAACCTTTAACTATTTTTAGATAATTATCAATTCCATATACACTTTCAGTTCATTTTTTCAATATTATTCTAATTATAGAATGCTCATTTGTCTATAGTTATAATTCTTATATTTTGTTATATGACTTTAACGTCCTTTGTTTTTTTATAGTAGACAAAAACATTTTTTTAATATATAATTTTGAAAATTTAAAGAAAATAAATTAGGTGATAAAATGATAGATTTGCATACACATACTACTTTTTCAGATGGCACATGGAGTATTCTTGAATTACTTTCTATTGCTGAAAAAAATAATGTTACTACTTTATCAATTACAGACCATGATACAGCTCTCCCTCATATAAAGTTAAAAGATATAGATATTAAAAAATATTTTTCCGGAAAAATTATAACAGGTTCAGAACTAAATTGTGTTTTTGATAATGTTAAAATCGAACTCTTAGGATATGATTTTGATGCTTTTAGCTTACAAAAATGGATAGAAAAAATATATACTAAAGAAGATGAAATAGAAGGCTATAAGAGAGAATTTCACGAACTGCTAGATTTATGCAAAAAAAATAATATAAGAACAACACCTAATTTACAGTATGATGAAATAAAAAAATTTCCTGTAAAAATTATTTATGATGATTTTACTAAATATGAAGAAAATAAAAAATTCTTTACAAATGAAGAATGGATAAGCAGTGATATTATTTTTAGAAAATCTACTTGTAACCCTAATTTTATTTTATATAGAGATTTTTCTACTCAATATCCAACTGCCAAAGTTGTTTCAAATAAAATAAGAGAGTGTGGTGGAAAGGTTTTTATAGCACATTTATATTTATATTCATTAGATAATTATATTGATTTTTTAGATAACTTAAGAACTAACAATATAATTGATGGTGTGGAAGTTTATTATTCTGCTTTTACTTCTGTGCAAATGAAAACTTTAGAAAATTACTGCAAACAAAATAATCTGTTTATGTCTGCTGGCACAGACTGCCATGGAAACAAAAAGGCCAATAGAAAAATCGGTATTGGTTATAATAATATGAATGTTTCAGAAGATGTAATTAAAAATTGGTTAAAAATTTAAGAGAAAGTTACAAACATTTGTAACTTCCTCTATTTTTATTTATTAATACATTCCTTCCATTCCTGCTCCTGCATCATTATGTTTTAAACTATTTTCATCTTCTGGCACGTCTGTAACTAGACTTTCTGTTGTAAGTACCATAGAAGCAATTGATGCTGCATTTTGAAGTGCACTTCTTGTTACTTTAGTTGGGTCAACAATTCCTGATTTTTTCATATCAACATAAGTTTCTGTTGCTGCATCAAATCCGATTCCTTCTTTTTCAGATTTAACTTTTTCTACTATAACTGCTGGCTCTAATCCACTATTTCTAGCTATTTGTTTTGCTGGTTCTTCTAGTGCTTTTAATACTATTTCAGCTCCTAATTTTTCTCCGTCTTTTAATGTATCTACTAGTTCTTTAACTTTAGATGTTACATTTAAAAGTGCTGTTCCTCCACCTGCAACTATACCTTCTTCAACTGCTGCTTTTGTTGCAGATAAAGCATCTTCTATTCTCAATTTTTTGTCTTTCATTTCAACTTCTGTTGCTGCACCTACTCCAATTACTGCAACTCCACCTGCGATTTTAGCAAGTCTTTCTTGTAATCCTTCTTTATCATAATCACTTTGTGTTTCATTAATTTGTGCTTTTATTTGTGCAACTCTATCTGCTATTTGTTGTTTGTCTCCTGCACCATCTACTATAATTGTATTTTCTTTTTGAACTTTAACTTGTTTTGCTCTACCTATTTGTGCTATTGTTGCATCTTTTAATTCTAATCCTAAATCAGATGTAATTACTTCTCCTCCTGTTAATGTTGCTATATCTTGAAGCATTGCTTTTCTTTTATCTCCAAATCCAGGAGCTTTAACAGCTACAACATTTAGAACACCTCTTAATTTATTTAAGATTAATGTAGATAAAGCTTCACCTTCCATATCATCACAAATTATTAATAATTTTCCAGATTCTTGCATTAAACTTTCTAATAATGGTAATATTTCTTGGATATTACTAATTTTTTTATCTGTAATTAAAATATATGGATTATCTAAAACAGCTTCCATTTTTTCTGTATCTGTTGCCATGTATGGTGATAAATATCCTTTATCAAATTGCATACCTTCAACAACATTTAATTCTGTATTTGATGTTTTAGATTCTTCTATTGTTATAACTCCATCATTTGAAACTTTTTCCATAGCATCTGCAATTAAGTTTCCTATTTCTTCATTATTTGCAGATATACTTGCAACTCTTGCTATATCTTCTTTTCCATTTACACTTGAACTAATTTCTCTTAGTCCTTCTACTGCTGTATTTACTGCTTTATCAATACCTCTTTTTATAGCCATTGGGTCAGCTCCTGCTGCTACATTTTTAACACCTTCTTTAATCATACTTTGAGCTAAAACTGTAGCTGTTGTTGTTCCATCACCTGCAACATCATTTGTTTTTGTTGAAACTTCTTTTACCAAACGAGCTCCCATATTTTCAAATTTATCTTCTAATTCTATTTCTTTTGCTATTGTTACCCCATCATTTGTAATTAGTGGTGCTCCATAACTCTTATCTAGAACTACATTTCTTCCTTTTGGTCCCAATGTAACTTTAACAGTGTCTGCTAATTTATTTACACCTTCTAATAAAGATTTTCTTGCATCTTCTCCAAATTTAATCATCTTTGCCATTTTATATCATTCCTCCCTAAATAAACTTTTTTATTCTTCTACTTTTGCTAATATATCATCTTGTCTTACTATTATATAATCTACACCTTGATATTTTATTTTTGTTCCTGAATATTCAGAAACTATTATATTATCACCTTTTTTAACTTTCATTTCTTCTGGTTTTCCATCTACTATCTCTCCAGGACCAACTTCAATTACTTCTGCTATTTGTGGTTTTTCTTGTGCCCCTCCTGATAGTATAATTCCACTTTTAGTTGTTTCTTCGCCTTCTTTCATTTTTATTAATACTCTGCTTCCTAATGGTTTAATCATTTATATTACCTCCTTTATTTTAGCACTCTTCGTGTTTGACTGCTAATACTTTATACCCTATTTTGCTAATTGTCAATAGCTATTTTAAAATTTTCACAAAATGTTCACATTATTATTTTATTCACCTTATAATTCAATTATTACAAAAATAAAAAGAACCCTCTATTAGTAGAGGGAAAGAAAAATTTCTTTTTAATGAAAGTTATTTAACTTTCACATAGCATTTTCTTAGAAATATTCTAGTTCATCATTAAACCTTTTTGCTAATATATCAAGACAAGCCTCATATATCTCATCTCCATATCTACAATATTCACATACAAATCTCACTTCATCTATTCCTTCGTTGAGGTCTTCTCCTATTTCTTCAAACCTATTGACTGACTCTTGTACAATTTCAGGAATACTTCTACCTTTTCCTATGAAATTTTGAACATATGCAACAAAATTTACTCCAAATCCCGTCAGTTCTTCTTCTTTCTTTTCAAAATCATCCATATATAGTTCTTCTGCTTTATCACTTTTGAACTTTATTGTTTCTACACTTTTAAGAACTTCATCCAAAGCATCTACTTTTTCATAAAATTCTGAAACCTCTGCATTAGCTTCATCTAGTATCTTCTGTGCAAATTTAAAAATAAAATCTTCTATAGTGTCTTTAATCTTAAAGAAAGAAGAATTCTCTTTTGTAATTAGACAAGAATCCTCGTCAATCATAAGTCTGAATCCATGGAATTCTGTATCTGAAGTACATCCATAGGCTCTGAATATCTCTTCTCTGAAATTAGAATCTTTTGCAAAACATCCCGCTATAAAACGGATAAATTCATCATCTTTATCTACGGGATTAGACAGTATCATTATTTCTCCTATTGTTGATATTCCCATTGGAATATCAACATCAACAACTCCATCTGAAAAACCTTTTACTGTAATTTCATATCCATCCTCATTTTCAAAAGTAAAAAACTTCTGAATACCTATAATGGTTGTCTTCATGATGATCCTTTCTCTTCTAAGAAAACATTTACATTATGTAACTGAATTATATATTCTACTATTAAAAAAGTCAATATATTTATTTTCTAAATTTATTTTAAAGAATTTTATATTTGGTACCAACGAAGTAGTTGTCTACAACTTTTTAGCACTCCCCATGATTGATACAAATATCAATCAATTTACTAAAGTATATCCTATTTTTCATAAATTCCAATAACTTACAATAAATTTCTAAAAAACAAAATGTACCACCTTTAAAAGATGATACATTTTGCTTGTCTGTTGGCTAACTTTCTTTCATCTTGTACTCTTTGTGCCTTTTCATCATGGAATCATACTCGGAATATAACCATTTTTCCACTGCATTTGCACTTGCTTCCCAGTCTTTTTTACATACTTTAATCGTTTTTGTCCCATGGCAACAAATAACTCTTGTCCTTTCGGGCATATACCTTACAGGGCAATCATATTCTCTACAATTTGTCCAATGGCACCGAACAACACTGTTACTTTCGGGCATATACCTTACAGGGCAACCCTTTTCTCTACAAAAAGCACATTTCAAGTTATTTTTTAAGACATCAAAAAATGTAAGTTTTGCCATACGCTTTTCCTCCTCAACAAATTAGTTTACGAGTTACTCCATACCTGTTTTCCAATCCTCATAATTCCAAATCTATTCATTGTACTTCCATAGTAAGAGCCCCCTTTACAATAATTATTGTTAAAAGTTATATATTCAAAACTTGCTTATTAGCAAGATACTTATATTATATATATCATGTTTTACATAATTTTTCAATAAATATACCTATTTTTAAATTATATATTAAAGTGATCCATATCATTTAAATAGAAAATGGCTAAACATTGCGATGTCATATTTCCAATTTCTAATCCTATTTCATAACTATCAATGATATCTTCAATAATTTTTAACGATTCTTTATCCTTTATTTTTCTTCTTAATTTTTGTTTTAAAATCTCATGATTGATACTAGCAAAATATTTACTAATATCACATTTCAAAATATAAAATGAAGAATATCTAATTCTACAAATTCTGATATATCTATAATAATATTCTAATCCTCTTTTTGTCCCCATATTTTCTCTACTAGCTACATTTTCGTTTATTAAACAAGGTAATAGTGCAGGATATAATATTTGTCTTGTTACAAGATGATTGATAACTTTATCTTGCATATTTTGACTAATAATAATCCTCTCTTTCGGCTCATATATTCTAAAAATATTATATCTCCCTGGCTTGTATTCCCTTTTTTCTAGAATAGAATATATCCTAGAAATATATAAACATTTATACTCTTTAAATATTTCTACTTTTCGTTTATTTTTCGTATTCCTACACACTTCGTTAAATGCCTCTTCAATTTTTTCTATTGAACACATATTTTGATATAAATTATTTTTTCTTTTCATCTATTTTCCTCATTTTTAATTCTATTTTTGTTAAACACAATTCTTCTCTTTGCTATAATAAAAAGCAGTAAAAATTACTGCCTAAAATAGTTTTAAAATACACTCCCCTTCATGATAGAATCATTACTAACAAGTATATTTATCTATTTTCCTTTATAGTATAAATACTATTGGACATATATTGTTTCTACATTATCTCTTACATAAACATTATTTATATAACCACAGTTTGTAGAAGCTACGGGATGCCAAACGAACCAATCTCGCCGTTGTCATTGCCTTCGCTTGCATTCGAGTTGCACAAGTTGTAGTTGTTCGTGTTCACTTCGCTGTTACCAACGTTAGCCACATTGAAGTTCGCGTTGTTAGAGTTGACCTCAACCGCACGAGAAGCAACTACCTCTTATATATGCCCATTTATAGATTTTATCCAACCATTTGTAAACTTGGATATATCATCTATTCTCTCGCCAAATTTTAAAAATCGTTTATTATTAATAATTTCTTTTTCGTAACATAAGTTTATTAAAAAATCTATGATTTTTAATTTAGCAATTAATTTGTATAATAAAGATATTTTTTCTTCCTTTTCCCTAGCTGTATTTGCTTCATAAGCTAATTCTAATATGTCATAACTCGTATTTCTAATTCTATTTTTTAATTCTATATCTTTTTTAGGGAAATTGTCCAAATTTGTATCAATATTAATAATTAATTCTCTTATATATTGTATAACTTTAAATTTTTCTTCTTTCATGAAAATCCTTCTTCAATAATATAATTATTTCGTCAATCTCATCCTTTTCTATATTTAACAACAAATATATATTATCAATTTTTTGTTTTCTTTTTACATATGTTACAGCTACCGGTAATATATTATCATATTGATTTAATTCTTCTTTATTACTCTCTTCATCCACCCTATATGAATTTCTTTTATCTACTATAAGATATTGAATTTTTTGTTTTTTTAACATTTCTACCACTACACTTATCTTATGTCTTGGAAATGTACAAACATAAATTTCTCCATCTATCTTTTTTACTTTATATTTCATTATATATGATACTATACAAGCATCTTTACCATATGTATACATAAATTTTCCAATTCTTACCATTACAATTCTTTTGGTTTCGATTTTCTTGATTACTTTAATTGTATCAATGACACTCATTTTTACTCCCATTACTCAAGGAGGAGACCAAAGGTCTCCTTGCCTTGAGTATATTTATCTATCTTTTAATATTTTCTCATTGAACTAGGTCATATATACCACCAGACTGCTCTTCTACTTGGAGACTAGATGGTAGAACCACTACTGGACGGATGCCAAACGAACCAATCTCGCCGTAGTCATTGCCTCCGCTTGCATTCGAGTTGCACAAGCCGCAGTAGTAGTCCGGGCCCACTCCGCTGTTACAAACGTGAGCCACACCGAAGTTCGCGTTGTCAGAGTTGACCTCAACCGCACGAGAAGCGACTAAATATTCGTTATAGCAAGTATCTTCTGTATTACCTCCCCAGATATACTGGCAATTTTCCGTATTAATACCTCTTGTAGTCGCTTCCTCATAATTCCCATCTATATCAGCTCCCCAATAATAATAGATGTTATCATTCCAATTACAATAATAACCATACCAATAATTTTCAAATGTAGCTGCATTGGAGCTTGATGGCTGTTGCCAATATCCTGAACTTGCTGCACTTTCACTTGGAAAATAATAATTCACCTGATGATTTGCATAATCTTGACTTTCTCCAAATGTATAAGTTTCAAACTCTGGTTCTGTAAATCCCGCTACATAATTGATATCTTCCATTGTGATACTGCGTGATGTTACTTCTGTTCCTTGTATCGTTCCTCCATATCCCGAACATGCATTATGCAAATCCTCTTCATATGTTAACCAATTTTCTGCACTTCCATTTAATTCATATTGTCCATCAATTGGCAACTCTGTTGTAATTAATATATTTCCGTCTTCATCTTTTCCAAATACAATCCAATTAGACTGACCATTAGATGAATATGTTATGTTTTGTCCTATCATTTCATCTGTATATACATCTCCTAATGTCGTTCCCATTTCATCTTCACTTGCATATGGTCCTGTAATATTTCCATTACTATCTATCTTGTACCACCTTTGACTATCTGGAAAATATACTTTTATTCCATCTTTTGCCTCTGCATTTGTATTATTTCTTGAAAATTCTTCATTCATATCATCCGCACTTACATTGGTTTCACCATTTTTTCCTGCTAAAGCTCCTGTATATGCTACTGATATTCCTTCCTTTTCTGCTCCAATTTCTGTCTGAGTACTGGCTTCGCTCGCTCTTGTTAATATTCCATTTTCTCCTGTCAATGTTGCAATTGTTACTCCTGCTAAGATTAGCAACACAATTATTGTTATTACTAATGCTATTAATGTGATTCCTTTCTGTTGTTTTAGTTTTTCTTTCATTTATCCTTTCCTCCTCTTTTGATTTATTTATTACTTTAAATATGAAAACTTTAAAAAACATAAAAGATAGCGACAAAAACCTACTATTTTAGGCTTTTATTGCTATCTTTTTGTATATATCACTAATAATACTATCCTTTAATTCTCTAAAGTATAGCTCTCTCTCTCTCTCTCTCTACAGCTGCAACGCTTACATGTTCTACTTTTTTCATGTTTTCTTCTCCTCTTTTGTTTATTTATCTTATACTAATTATTTTATATTACTTTCTCTTCTTTTGTCAACATCTTTTTAACTATATTTTACAATTTTTGCTATTTGTCCATTCAAAATTCTATTGCAACAAAAACCTAATATACATTTTTCTATTAAGCTACACTTTTTATTTTATTTATTTCTATATTAAATAACTCTTCTGCTGATGTGAAATTTAATATTTTTCTTGGCTTTCCATTTATTTTCTCTAATATTATTTCTAATTTATATTCACTTATTGTTTCTAAATCTGTTCCTTTAGGTATAAACCTCCTCAATATTCCATTACAGTTCTCATTCATTCCTTTTTGCCACGAACTATATGAATCTGTATAATATACTTTTGTCCTTTTCTTCCTTCTATCTTTTTTTAACCTCTCTATATTATCATAGTTTAAAAACTCATGTCCATTATCTGTCGTCATTGTTTTAAATATCTCTTTAAAATATTCTCCATATTTCTCTTCTAGTTTATCTATTGCTTCTTTTACACACCTATTTGTATGCTCTCTCATTTTTATCACTATATATTTCTTTGTCTTTCTTTCTAGTATTGTTAAATATGTTTTCTATAACTTAATCTTTTTAGTCAAGTTAGTAATATATACATCATTAGAATAATTAAAAATTAAGAAAGTAATATTTTTAATTATTACTCTATGTGGTTCAATATATGTAAGATTAGTTTTTTC
>CAZQTH010000013.1:0-35524 GCA_964596175.1 uncultured Clostridium sp.
TTACCACCTTTTATACATTTAAGGTATAGCATTTAACCTAAAATAATATATAAAAGGCTAGTAAAATCATTAAAAAATGCTTATCTATTTTTCTAGTTAAGCATAATAAATATGGTTATACTTTTACAATAAAATTTTCTATAAAAACTCTTAAAAGTTCTATTTAAGTCTAATACATAATAAACTTATAATATACAAAAAGTCCTCTAAATATTGGTATTTCAACCTTTGAAATTTACAAAAAGATAAAAAGAATTTTTTACAAAATATATCAAACCTCAGAAGTTTCAAAACTTCTGAGGTTTTTTATTGTTCAAAATTCTTCTTTTATTTTTAATTTATTAACATTATTCTACTACTTCCAGTGCATTACTTTCATTTAACCCTTCTAAATTGTAGTAGCTATCTGGAATATTTCCTACTATTACATTTTCAGCAAGTAAAACTTGGTTAGTTATTTGTCTTTCTATATCCTTAAATGGTGTTAAAACATTAACATTACATACAACTTCTAAATATATTCTATGTAATGTTTGATTTATTCCTTGCGAGGTAAATTCACTTTTTAAAGTAGTTTCAACATTTCCTATTGAAGAAATCCTAATCTTTACTCCTGGTCCTCTTCCCGATAATAACTTCCATCCTGTGAAACTTCCGAAGTGCTATTTGTATATCTTCTCTACCTTTATTATCTAATTCCTCTTGTATTTTTATTGCTATCTTGGATGTTATCTCATTCATGTTGGTTATATTTGATTTTATCATGGTAATATTATCATTTGCATCTTTTTCAACTGTAAACAAGTCATCATATGTATAATCTTTCATCACTTCTAGTGTCTGCTCATTAGTAACTGTTGTTGCAATTGATTTTGCTTTTGATTCACATAGAGTGTCAAAAATAGGATTAACCGCATCTAAAACATATTTCATTGTACAAAAAGCAATTATAAGTATTATAATTATTATTGCCATTTTTTTAGAGAACTTCTTACCTTTATCTCTTCTATTTGTAATGGCTTTTGGAAGCCTTATTCTTGGTCTTGAATATATTTTATACATTTGTCATGTTGGGAACTCTAGTATAATGTGGTATAAAAAGTTTTTGTCCTGGTATTATTAAGTTTTCATCTTCAATTCCGTTTGTTCTTGCAATATCTTCTACTGTACTTCCAAATGCTTTTGCAATCTTCCACAAAGAATCATCCTTTTTCACAATATACATTATTATACTATAGTCTTCTTCCTCCCTTTCTCCATTTGTCTGAATTTCATCAATTACATTTAGATTTGAAGTTCTATATGAATCCAAGTTCATTTCTAAATCTATATTAGCAGTAACAATTCCTCCATCTTGAATAATAAAATCTTGATTTAATACTTGAATTTCCATTTCAGTTACTATTTCCTCTACATTTTCCAAATTATTAACACTATAATCAAAAGGAATCTTTACTGTGCTTATATCAACCTCTAAATCACTATTAGATAAAATAAAACTTAATTCTAGTTCTCCTTCGTATATTATTCTGTTATCCTTTTTATGTTCTTTCTCTACTTTAGGTACAACATCTACATCTATTATACTTCTATCTCCAATTCTTTCTAAAGTTACCTTTTCTTTTATCTGTAAATTATCTCTATTTTCCTGTTTGTTTCTAATAGTTGTTATTTTTCTTTGGTTAAATTCTAAATTTTCTACTGGGCTATATAAATCTTGTATTAAACTAATTTCCTTTTCTTCATATACAGTTGCCATAACTCCAACTTCTATTTCGACATATATAGAGTGTTCTTCTACTGAATTTAGTTTTATAACTATATTTCTTATTTCATATTCAATATCACAGATATTTTCTTCTGTTACATCTGGAATATCAATAAACCCCACAATTGGTATTTTTGCACTAACAGTTCCTATTCTATTATCTTCTGTTAAATACATTATTTTTATTTCCGCATCTGATTTTGTTAGTATTTTATTATAACTAATTTTTACATCTTTATTTCCTATGATAACATTTGTTTTTAATATTTCAGCTAAATTATCCTCAGTATTTATATTTATTGTATCCTTAGCAAAAATTTTATTATCTCCCATTCCTACTAATGAATTTACTGTTAAGTTTTCTTGCAAAGTTTGTATTCCCTCGCCATTAGGAATACTATTTACAATTGCTATTGTTTCATTAGAATATACTTTAACTTCTATTTCTACTGCTGCTTTTATTCCTATTTTTCTTCCATTTATTACTTTGGCTTCTATACTCTTTAATTTTGTAGTTACTTTACAGTTCATATCTTCATTTACATTTGTAATTTGTATATTTTCCGAAAAATCTAGTGTAGTTGTAAGACCTCTTACTTTATCTTTTTCATCTTCTGACATATACATTATATATGTATTAATATTACCATCAACTCTAATCTTTCCTTCCGACATCTCTTTTTTATAAATACAAACTACCCCACTTGTACAAATTGTATTCAAAATATCAGGTTTAGAATCTGGAACTATCATATCTCCTTCCACAAATATAACTTCTGATTTTGTCGCAACTAATTTATTTACTGATAAACTTTCTTTTATTGTTTCTACAACCATTTGCTTAAACCTCCTTTAATATTCTTTATTCATTTATATTAAAGAAGTTATTATTTTATTCTAAAAAACAAAAATAAAAAGCAGAATTGCTTCTGCTTTCTTTTATATTATAATGATGTTTTTTTTGGTTTTGGATCTGGAGCTGGCGGAATTAACGGTGAATAAGATTCTCCATCAAATACTTCAACTTCTACTGTTCTTGTCAAAACATCCGTGTAACTATAAGTTACATTTCTATTATTTTCCTCATATTTAACTACAAAAATATTTGGATAAGCTTTTTCTATTGTAGCTTCTTTTTCAAAGGCTTTACTTCTTCCTAAAGAACCTCTTACTATTATCTTTTGTCCTTCTTTCTCTAAGATATCAGTTTTTAGATTTGCTATATCTAATCTACAAATCATGCTATCACCTTCCTTAAGATGGGTTGATTATAGCATTTTTAGGCTTTTTTGTCAAAGAACATATTTTCTTGTCGAATCCTCTTAATCCTTTATTCAAGTCTGTTACATGAGTTTATTTTGAAAATATTACAACTATGTTACATTTATATTACACGAATGTTAAGTTGGTTTATATTTAGTTTTACATTAACTTCCTAAGTTTTCCATTTGCTCCAATTCCACTTATTCCATCTTTGCCATCCCTTAATTCATATGCAATATCATCTATTGTTATATATTTATATTTTTCCGTAGTTGCTATTTTTTCTGCTACTAATAATGGATCTAGAAAATCTATTAGTATTCTTGCAGGTGAGGATGCAAAGTTTGCTCCTGCAGATATTAAAGCTTCAAAATAACTTTGACATGCACCTGCAAAAATCACTAATTTTTTTTGTTTTTCTTTATCGTATTTTCTCGCTTCTTTTACAGTTTCAATAAAATATTTAGAATTTCTATAATTATAAATGTCATGATATCTACTCCCTTTTTTCAACATACCATCATGACCTGTAATTACTAATATATCAGGATTATATATTTCAAGCAAATGTCTTACTACCTTTGGTTGTTTATATTCTGGTATATTTTTCACAATAGAATTTACTCCTACTTTTTTATAATAATTATAAGATTTTTCACTATATTTTCTATCTCCATCTAAATGAAGTATTTTACCAGATATTGTTTTGCTGTTGCTTCTTTTTTCTCCTGATATAAATATTCTTTTATCTAACTCTTCTAATCTTTTCCTTATTTCTTCATTTGAAATTACTTCTAAATCTGAAATTGGACTATCCGCTTCTATTCTTTCTACTAGCCCATTTAATATAGCTATTTTTTCATTTGTTTTCTCTATTATATGGCTAACTTTAAAATATATATCATTACCATATGATTTTCTTCCTACAATATCTCCTTTTCTAACCTTAATCATATTGTTTCACCTCATAAAATAGGGCTAATATATTTTATGTCTTATTTTGTAGAAAAGTGATATATGTAATTTAATGTCCATATTTTCTTTTGGTTGCTAAGCCTCCTCTTATATGTCTTTCTGCTTTATTCTCATCTAAAACTACTCTTACTTCTTTTGCTAAAGCTGGATTTATTTTTTTTAGTCTCTCAGACACATCTTTATGTACTGTACTTTTGCTAATCCCAAATTTTTTAGCTGTTCCTCTTACCGTATCTTTTGATTCTATAATATAATGTGCGAGTATTACACTACGCTCCTCTATTGATACACCTTTCATACTGTTTTTTTCTCCTTTTATTTTTAGATACTTTTGTTTAATTGTATTCTCATATTTTTATTGTTAGAACTCCTATATTTTTAAAGCTATTTTTTGACTTTACCCCAAAAAATAGCTTTAAAACAAAAAAATATAACCTATTTCTAGGTTATACTTATTTTTAGTCTACATTTTTTTTATTATTATAAATCCTATCTAAAAATTCATCTGGATATGCTTTATCTAAAAATACATCTAAATCATTTTTCGGTGATATCCCCTCTCTTCTCTCTTGCTGTCTATTTACAGCTAAGGCTGATATTGTTATATCAAAAGTCATAAATATTACCATAAATACCGTTAAAATTCTAACACTTTTCTTATATATAAGTGGTTCTATTTTTTCAATCCAAGGATAAATTACCTTTAAAAATACTACTGCTATTATCCCCCAATATACACAATAAAGAAGGCATATTCTTCCATTTAGATTAAATAAAAACTCACTATAATCCCAAGAAATTGTACCAAAAAATATCTCTTGGAAAAAAGAACATAAATATTCTAAAACGCCTCCCATTATTGCTCCTGTAAAAAATGCTTCTTTTGGTTCTTTAAACCTTCGTATCAAAAAGTAATATGCAACTGCTCCCATTCCATATATTTGTATAAATGGTCCATAAATAAGTCCTTGTCTAATTACTAATGTTCTTGTATATACTGTTGCATATAACATTTCTATTACAAAACCAAAAACACTCCCTATAACAAAAATCCAAAATATCTTTATTATGAAATTAATTACTTTTGTTACTTTATTCTCCTTCATATATTTCCTCTATTTTTTTATAATATCTTTTATTACTTCTCCTGCAATTATTAACCCACAAATTGAAGGAACATAAGATATGCTTGCTGGTGTTTTTTCTTTAACTACAGGTTCTTCTTTTGAATAAACTACTTTAACATCTTTTATATTTCTTTTTCTTAATTCTTTTCTTATTGTTCTTGCTAGTGGGCATACGTCTGTCTTATTAATATCTGCCACTTCAAACTTAGTTACATCTAACTTATTTCCTGCTCCCATTGCGGATATAACAGGAATTCCTACTTTTTTTGCTTTTTCTATTATATTAACTTTAGTTTTAACAGTATCTACTGCATCTATAACATATGAAAAGGTATCATCTATCAAGTCTTGTTCCTCTATTTCTAATTCTTTTGGATTATATATTTCTACATTTGCAGAAGGATTTATCTCTAAAATTCTTCTTTTCATAACAGATATTTTACTCTGCCCTACTGTATTTACATTGCTATGTATTTGTCTATTTATATTAGAAAAAGATATATTATCTGGATCTACTAATACTATATTTCCTACACCTGCTCTTACTAACCCTTCTGTTGCAAAAGAACCAACTCCACCTATTCCATATATAATTACTTTTGCATTTTCTAATTTTTTTATAGCTATTTTTCCTATTAATTTTTCAGTTCTATCTTTCCATTCTTCCATTATATGACTACATCCTTTTTTATTTTTATTATTCTATTAATTTTGTTCATTATAGCATAGTTTTCTGTTTTATGCTATAATAAGGTATATAATTTCTTAAAACTTATGAGGAGCAAAATATGATAAGAATTAGTAATATTAAAATATACGAAGACCTAGATGATAATAACTTAATAAATATTATAATTAAAAAGTTTAAAATTGATAAACTAGATATTTTAGAATGGCATATTGTTAAAAAGTCTATTGATGCTAGAAAAAAGGATAATGTCCATTATAATTATTCTATTGATTTAAAACTAAAAAACGAAAACAAATACAAAAAATTTGACAAAGTAAAAGAGATTATCTTGCCAGAAATAAATATTAAAAATTTAAACAACAAAAAGGCTATTATAGTTGGAAGTGGTCCTAGTGGTCTTTTTGCTGCTCTTACTTTGGTTCAAAATGGAATTTCACCAATTGTTATTGAACAAGGATCTCCAGTAGAAAAAAGGGAGAATCAAGTAGAATTATTTAGAAAAACTGGAAAATTAGATACTTTGTCAAATGTTCAATTTGGTGAAGGTGGTGCTGGAACTTTTTCAGATGGAAAACTAACAACAGGTATAAATTCTCCTCTTTGTAAGAAAGTCCTTAAAGAATTTGTAAACTTTGGAGCTCCTGAAGAAATTTTATATCTAGCCAAGCCTCATATTGGTACTGATAAATTAGTTAAAATAATAAAAAATATGAGAGAATATATAATTTCAAAAGGTGGAAAGTTTTTATTTAATACTAAAGTTATTGATTTCAATATTAATAATAATAAAATCTCTTCTATTCTTTGTAAAGATATAAATTCTACTTATGAAGTAAATGCTTCTCATGTAATTTTAGCAATTGGGCATAGCTCAAGGGATACTTTCCAAAAACTATTTGAAAAAGGTATCAATATGGAAAAGAAAAATTTCTCTGTAGGTGTTAGAATTGAACATTTACAAAAAGATATTAACAAAGTACAATATGGTGATAGTAAATTACATTTACCTCCTGCTGATTATAAGCTTTCCTACCATTTATCTAATGGTCGTTCATGCTACACATTTTGTATGTGTCCTGGCGGAGTTGTTATTGCTTCTTCTAGTGAAAAAAATACTATTGTTACAAATGGGATGAGCAATTTCTTAAGGAATGGCGAAAATTCAAACTCAGCTATTTTAGTAAATGTTACTCCTGATGATTTTAAAGATAATTCTCCTCTTTCTGGGATTTATTTTCAGAAAGATTTAGAAGAAAAAGCATTTAATTTAGGTGGTAAAAATTATTTTGCACCTGTCCAAAGAGTAGAAGATTTTTTAAACAATAAAAAATCAGAATTTATTGGAAAGGTCAAACCTAGTTATTTACCAGGATTTACTCTATCTAATTTACAAGAGATTTTGCCTGATTTTGTAACAGATACATTAAAGAAAAGCATACCTTATTTTGATACTAAATTAAAAGGCTTTGCAGACTCAGATAGCATTTTAACAGGAGTAGAAACTAGAAGTTCTTCACCTATTAAAATTCCAAGGAATGAAAAATTAGTTTCTAATATTTTAGGACTATATCCTTGTGGTGAAGGTGCAGGATATGCAGGTGGAATTATGTCAGCAGCTGTTGATGGAATAAAATGTGCAATTGCTGTTTTAGAGAGCTAAGATTAACTTAGCTCTTTTATTGCTTCTTCTATACTTTCTACTAAATACTCTACATCTTCTTTGTTATTTTCTTCTCCGAAAGTTGTTCTTAACGCTCCTTTCGCCATATCGTCAGATAATCCTATTGCTTTTAGTACATGTGATGGCGAAGTATCTCCAGATGAACATGCTGAACCACTTGATGCACATATTCCTTTTTCATCTAATTTTAAAAGCAAACTTTGTGCATCAACCCCTTTAAAAGAAAAATTGCTATTACTAGGAACTCTTAAATTTCTTGATCCATTCAAAACCGCTTCTGGTATCTTTTCTTCAACTAATTCTATATAGTAATCTCTTAGTTCTTGTAAATATTTCATATTTTTATCTAACTCTGTTCTTGCTATTTCACAAGCTTTTCCTAATCCTACAATTCCTGCAACATTTTCTGTTCCTGCTCTTTTATCTCTTTCTTGGTGACCTCCATCTATTAATTTTTCTATATTTATTCCTTTTTTTATATAAATAGCACCTATTCCCTTAGGTGCATATAGTTTATGTCCTGATAATGATAAAATATCTATTCCTATTTTTTTTACATCTATATGAATATGTCCGGCATGCCTGTACGCTATCTGTATGAAACACAATATTATACATTTTAGCGATTCGGGAAATATCGTAAATTGGCTGAATTGTTCCTATTTCGTTATTTACTGACATAATACTTATCAATATAGTATCATTTCTGATTGCTCTTCTAAGTTCTTCTAAATCTACTATTCCATCTTTATTAACATTTAAATATGTCACTTTAAACCCTTGTTTTTCTAGTTTTTGACACGTATGTAAAACTGCATGATGTTCTATTTTTGACGTTATTATATGCTTTCCTTTATTTGAATTTGCATATGCAATTCCCTTTATTGCCATATTATCACTTTCAGATCCCCCTCCTGTAAAATAAATTTCTTTAGGTTCACAGTTTATCAACTCAGCTACTCTCTTTCTTGCATCCTCAATTGCTCTTTTAGATTCTCTTCCCAAATTATATAATGATGATGGATTTCCAAATTTTTCACCTAAAAAAGGAAGCATTTCATTTAAAACCTCTTCTTTTACAGGAGTAGTTGCTGCATGATCAAAATATCTAATTTTCATAAACAAATTCCTCCAAAAATTTAAAATATAATAGAAATATTATTATTAAATATTATATTCATTATTTTTCTAAAACTTGTTTAATTTTTTCAATATTTTCTACTACTGTATCATAACCATACTTATAACAACTATCTAGTTTATCAATATCAAATAATCCTGTTTTATCTGTTTTTATTGTTAAAACATAATCACTTGAGTTAAGACTCTTTTCTGATATTTTGTTTCCCATAATATCTAATGTTCTCATTCCTAAATCCATAATATTACTAGAACTGTTAATATCATCTGCTTTAAAATTTATTGCAATTACTTTATCTGCACCTTGTTTTTTAACTTCCAAAACAGGTACATTATCTAATAATCCTCCATCATAAAAACTATGACCTTTAAACTCACAAGGACAAAATATCGCTGGAAAACTACTACTTGCCCTTACCGCTTTTCCTATTGATATATCTGTTATATATCTTTTTTTGTTTTCCACATCTGGTACATAATTTGTGAATATATATTCTTGTGCATCTTTTACATCAACTGCTGTTATAACTAATTTCATACCAGTTATTTGTTTTACTTCAAAAATACCTTTCCTATGTGCTAATTTCTCATATGTTTCTTCTAGACTTACTCCAGTTTTTAAACCTGTTATTCCACCTTTTTTACCAAACAACTTACTTCTAATTCCAGAAAATACATAACTAGAATTTAATCCTATTATTTCTTTAGAATACATTTTAAATACTTGATATATATAATATGGAGAATACCCTAAAGCATATAAAGAAGAAATTAATGCTCCTGAACTTGTTCCACCTATAATATCTATTTTTACACCGTAATCTTCAAATGCTTTTAATGCACCTGCATGAGCTATTCCTCTTATTCCTCCTCCTGATAAAGCTAATCCAAACAAGATAATCACCACTTTTTCATTTATTTTTTCTTTTTATATTATTTACTTTTTTCTATGTTTTAAACAGAAAAAAAGTTACTATTTCTAGTAACTTTATATATTTCATTTTGATATTGTATTATTTGTTTATTCTGTATTATTTAGATCAGTATAATAATATTCTCCATAACCATATTGCACTCTATAATATTTACCTATAAAATATGGCTCTATTCCATTATTAAATGTATAAGTTGGTGCTAATATTTCTTCACCTGATGAATTTACTACTCCCCATTTTCCATCTAATTTTACTGCTGCGAATCCATATTCGTTAAACTCTGTAACTTTATCATATTTTGCCTCTACAACTGTATTATTATTTCTATCTACAAATCCCCATTTGTCACCGTCTTTTTTAGCTAATAAATTATTGTTTGGGTAAACTTCTGTATTTTCCACTTCATTTCCTTCTGTATCAAAGTATCTAGTTTCTGTATCATTATATATTTTGATGTAATTATTTACTATCTCTACACTTGCATTTACCATTTGACAGACTTCTGTCATATCTCTTGAATATAATTTTGTCAGGCTATCACTAGTTATAGTTGCTTTAACTACATTAGTACCTTCAATCTTTTGAAGTGAATCATTATTAATTTCTACCTTTACTTCATCTTTATTATCAATTACTCCTAATTTTGATTCTTCATTACTCACAATAAAATAATCATCAAATAAATACTCTATATAATTATATTTTTCTTCTATTACTTGTTCTCCATTTTTATCAATTACTCCATATTTTGTACCTTCTCTGTTATCAATTCTTATTCTGTATTTTTCGTTAGAAGTATTTAATATGGCAATATCTGAATCTATATTTACTTGTGTTCCTTCAGTATTATATACTGTAACTCCTTGACTATTGTATGCATATAAATATATTCCAGTTATATCTATCTGGCTAAATTCTGTTGGTACAATAATATCTCCCTCTAAGTTTGCAATACCATATTGTTTGCTTCTTTCTAGCGTAAATAAGTTATTACTTTGATCATATTCTATTGATTGATATTCATTTGGAATTAATTCTTCATCATTTTTCATAATTCCAAACTGCCCATTTTTAGCACATAATATATAAACATTATCATCATCTTTAATTCCGTTTACTCTAGATAATTGGTTATATTCTGGATCTAACAATAATTTCCCATCATAATTGATATAGCCATATCTATATCCTTCATCTGTTGTATTAGATATTATATAACCTGCATATGTATATTTGTTTTCAGATGTATAATATCCATCTACAGTGATTTTATCATATTCAATATCAATTAATTTATTTCCTTTTATATTAATTACTCCATATTTTCCATCTTGACAAACTAGAAGTTCACCTTCTTTATAATATAATCCTTCTATTGATTCATATATAGCATTTGTTATTTTCTTTCCTTCAAAATCTATAAGTCCATATTTTCCATCCTCTTCATATCTTAATACACTTTTTTCATACATTAAATCACTTGTAATACTTTGTAATTGTATTGGTTCTACATTTTGATATTCTGTTAATATTTCTTCATTATTTTCATTTAATATTTTTGTACTACTTCCTTCATAGCACACAAATAAGGCTTTTTCAGGGTTTGGTATTTTTACTTCATCATAACTTACCTCAATTATTGTATTTCCGTTCTCTGTCCATAACTCCCGATAAATCATCTTGTATTAAAACAAAATAATTATATTGACTTACTTCCTCTATTTCATATTGTCTAGCATTTTTACGTATAAGATACACAGAAACTGATACAACAATCGCTATTATTATTACTGCAATTATGATGTTACGAATTATAAAATTTCTTTTCATATTAAAAATCCTTTCTATTCTTCTACTTCTTCTTTAGCTTCGTCATCATCTTCTTCAATATTATTTTTACAAGCCTTTACTTTAATTATTCTCTTATCTTCATATTCTTCAATTTTATATGTTACTCTATCTGTTTCTATAATTGGATTTTCTTCATCTTTTGGAATTCTTCCTAATTCTTCTTGTAAATATCCTGAAAGTGTATCATAATCACCTTCTGGAATTCTTGCATCTAATAGTTTATTTACATCATAAATTGGAAGACTTCCTAATAATAAATATGTATTATCATCTATTTTTTCATATTCTTTTTCTTCTTTATCATACTCATCATAAATATCTCCAACTAGTTCTTCTAGAATATCTTCCATTGTAATTAATCCTGCTGTTCCTCCATATTCATCAACTATTATTGCAATTTGAGTTTTATTTTTTTGTAACTCTTTAAAGACTTCATTGATTAATCTATTTTTTGATACAAAATAAGCTTCTTTTATTACATTTTTTACTTTAAATGCTCTTTTATCAACATTTTTTAATACATCTTTGACATATAGAATACCTCTAATTTCATCTATTGTTTCATCATATACTGGTATTCTACTATAACGAAATTCTTCTTTTTCTAATTCTTCTATTAATTCTTCTTTGCTTATATTTATATCAACTGCAAATATATCTTTTCTGTGTCTCATAATTTCTGATACTGTTATATCATTAAATTCAAATACATTATTAATTAGTTCTTTTTCTTCCTCTTTAATATTTCCACTTTCTTCACCTTGATCAACCATCATTTTGATTTCTTCTTCTGTTACTTGTTCTTGGTCTGTTTCAGATACTCCAAATAATTTTGAAATACCATTCGTAACAAAAGTTAATAGTTTTACAAATGGTGACGTTACAATTGAAATTGCACGTATTACTCCTATACTTCCAAAAGATATTTTTTCATAATGCTTCATAGCTAGTCTTTTTGGTACTAGTTCTCCCAATACTAATGTAAAGAACGATAATATTATTGTAATCAATATGATTGATATATTATTCCATACAGTTAAACTAAAAAATGGCATTAAATCATAAAGAATTGGTGATAATCTTGCCGCAAATGCGTCTGATGCAAACGCACTTGATAGAAATCCTGCAAGTGTAATCCCTATTTGAATTGTTGCCAAGAATTTACTTGGTGATTTTAACATCCCTTCTATTTGTTTTGCTTTTTTATTTCCTTCTTTTGCTTGTTTTTCTATTTTAGCATCATTCAATGAAATAAAAGCAATTTCACTTGCTGCAAAAAATGCATTAATAAAAATTAGTATTACTAAAACAATGAGTTGTGCTAACATTAAAAAATCTACTCTCCTTTTTTATTAAAATATTACATATATATTGTATCAAAAACAAAGTATAAATTCAACTAAAACACAATACTTACTAAAAATTTTCTAAATTTTTTCTAAAATAAAGTCAAATAGTAGCTACATAATAATTACTATTTGACTTTTATCTTTTACATACCTGTTACAGGTAATTTTTTAACTTCTAAACTTGATACTTCCTTACTTTTTTCTTCTATTGTTTCTATTTCTGGAATTTCTTCTTTATTATTGTTTACTGTAACAGTAACTTCTTCATTTAATTTTATATCAATTTTGATTAATTGGTCGTAAAGTTCATATCCATCAATTGTTTTGGTTTCTCTTAAATAATAAGTTCCTGGTACTAAATTTGGTATTTCTATTTTTCCTTCTTCATCAGTTTTTAAATCTGTATATACTACCTCTTCATTTTCATTTAATAATTCAAACTCTACTCCTTGTAAAACCTCATTACTTTCTTGATCTTTCTTTATAACTATAATTGTTGTTTCATTTTTGTAATATGAGTCACTTATACTTCCTGTCCCATCTTCATAGGTTGCTGCAGTTAACGCATAATCTTGATAACTGCTATCTGGTGCCGTACCATATAATACTGGTTTTGTTTTTACTTCTGCTTCTACATTTATATTTATTTTACCATCTTCTGTTAAATTTTTGATTGGAATTAATATTTTAAATTTTTCATCAGGCATAAATTCAGTTTTTTCTTCGTTGTTTTCATTTGTTAATTTTATTCCACCTAAGTCTGCTCCATTTTCTTTTGATATAGTTATTTTATATTCTGATATTTCTGCTTCTGCAGATATACTATAAGTTTTTGATAAATAATTTTTATCTAACTCATCTTGTTTCCATTCTTCATCATTTCTATTAATAGTTATAGTACTTGATATTTTTGTTTCACTAGAGTTTGAAGCATCATTTATTATTTTCTTAAGAGCGTTAAGTGTTCTTTGTCCAGCTTCACCAATTGCTCCATAATCATCTGGATTATTTCCATGTATATAACAATAAACTGCTTGTTTTGTTGCAGTAAAAGCTTCTTCTTTGTTTGCAACTCCCAATTCTTCTATTGTTTTATATGGATAACCATTTATAATTATTCTCCATAAACCAACATCACTTATACTATTACTTACTGAAACTGTATATTCTTGTGTTTCTGCACCTGGTTTTGTTTTATCTAAACAATATGCAGGATAATGAACTCCGTTTTCTGTATATTCCACATAACTTACTTTTATTGGATTTCCTTGATATGTAAGTAAAGTTCCACAATCTCCAACCATATAAATATGTGCTGAACTTATATTTTCTGCATATACAGAATTAATAAATCCCAAAATACTTAAAACTATTAATGCAATTATTATAAATAATTTTCTTATATTATCTTTTATAAAATTTTTTTTCTTAAATTTAATTATATTATTTTTTACCAAATTATCCTTCCTCACTTTCTATTTTTTCCTCTCCTTGTATACATCTTCTATATTCTGGCTCATTTTCTACACATGTAATTAATGTTATTTTATTTTCTTCTGTATTTTCTAAATAACTCCAATCTGTATCTTTTATAATTATATGTTTTGTAACTAAATATTCTTTTATTTTTCCTTGGTAATTATAAAATATACTATCACCTTCTTCTAATTCTTTTAGTTTTTCAAAATAATTATTTTTATAACCTCTATTATGTGCTGCTAAACCTATATTTCCTATCTCTTTTTTAGTTTCTTCAAAATGTCCTATGTAATCTTCCATTATTTCTTCTGTTGTCCCTTCTTTTATATCTGCTTTTAAATTTATCTTAGGTATTTCTAAATACCATATACTTTTTTCTTCTTCTGTTTTTTCTTCTATTGCTTCATTTTCATTGGTATTTGTTTCTTGAATGCTATTTTCGACCTCAAAACTTGCTTTTAATGAACTTTTCTTAGCAAAAGTATCATAATTTGAAAAAAATAATTGAGAACTAACAAAGACTATTACTGATATAAAAAAAGTCAGTACATTAATATATATAGAACTATATCGAAACATTCTATATATTTCCTCCTCTATTGATTAATTTTCCTTTTTTGGAATTGTTAAGATAAAAAATTAAATCGATTAAAAATGTTATGAGTTAACTCTTTATGTATAATATCATATTTTCTATAATTTGTAAAGAACTTTTCATCGCAATATTCGACAAAAAATAACAAAAGAGGCAATTAAGTTTTCTTAATTGTCTCATATTTTTAATTCAAGTTCAAAATAGAATTCTACTCCATCTTCTTTATTTACAACTCCATAGCTATTTCCATAATTACTCATTACTGCCTTTACAAAAGCTAAACCTATTCCTGTTCCACCATCATTCCTATTTCTTGACTCATCAATTTTATAGAATCTATTCCATATTCTATTTAAATGTTCTTCTTGTATTTGCTTTCCAGTATTAAATACTTTTATTCGTACTTTATTGTTTTCAAGATCTACAACATTCTCTATTTTTATTATTTTTTGACCATTTACTTCCTCAACATGTTTTATTGCATTTGTAAAATAATTCGTAATTACTTGTTCAATATAAAAATCATCTGCAAGTACATTTATCTCTTCAGATGTTTCTAATTTAACTTCTACCTTCTTTTCTTCTAACATCATTTGTGATTTTCTTATTACTTCTTTTTCTACTTCTACAATATTAAATTCAGTATCATTAAATTCTCTCTTACCATATTCAAGTTTCATAAGTTCTAGTAATTCTTTTACAAGTTTATCCATTTTATTAGTTTCATCTAAAATAACCTCTGCATAGAATTTTTTACTTTCTTCATCTGAATTTACGTTTTCAAGTAAGCCTTCACTATATCCCTGTATTAAAGCTATTGGTGTTTTTAACTCATGAGATACATCTGAAATAAAACTCTTTCTCATTTCATCTAATTTAGATTTTTCTTCTATATCTTTTTCTAGTTCTATATTTGTTTCTCTTAATTGTTTAATTGTTTTTTCTAATTTTTCAGACATTGTATTTATACTTTTACCTAAATTATTTATCTCATCATCAGCATTTGTTGTTCTATATTTGTGGCTAAAATCTAAATTTGACATTTTTTTTGCAATTGAGTTTAATTCAAGTATAGGATCTGTAAATTTTCTAGATACATATGATACTATAACAGCTGATATAAGAATTGCAAATCCCGCCATTAAATATAAGAAATTGTTTGAGATATTTACACTTTCTTGTATTGAGTTTATAGGGATTCTTACATATAATAAATAATCATTATCAAGAGTTGCAGCTAACAATATATAAGTTACACCATTTTTGCTATCTTTTATCCTACTAATAATAAAAGTATCAGTTTCATCTATTATTTCTCCTTCATCTGTATCAAATCTACTAGTCATTTCACTCATTTGACCAAATGTTGAAAAAAAGTCTTTATTAGATGTATATACATTTACATTTTGATCATTTCTAATTAATATATCAAAATTATTTTTTATTGCAATTTGTTCCAATTCGCTAGTTAAGTCTCCATCTTCTCCACTATTATAATAATCATTTACAGTTTCATAAACAGATTCTAGTGCTCTTTGTTTACTATATAAATAAAATCTTCCAAATACAAAGTTATTTACTAGTATCAAAAATATTATAATTCCTATTATAATAAGTGATAAAGAGAGGAAAACTTTTACTCTAACTGATTTAAAAGGATTGAATTTTTTACTCATCTCTTTTCCCTCTTTTTATTATTTTGTTTCAAATTTATATCCTATTCCTCTTATTGTTTTTATATATTTTCCTTTTTTCCCTAGTTTATGTCTTATTTTTTTTATATGACTATCAATTGTTCTTGAGTCTCCATAATAATCATAGTTCCATACATTATTTAAGATTTTATCCCTAGATAATGCAATATTTTCATTTTCTACCAAATAAACTAATAATTCATACTCTCTTAAACTTAATTCTATTTGCTTTCCATCTACTGTAACAGTTCTTCCTTCTTTATCTATTTCTATTCCATCATAATCCTTTACTTCTTTTGGATCTTGATTAGTTCTTTTTAGTATCGCTTCTACTCTTGCAACTAGAATTTTAGGACTAAATGGCTTAGAAATATATTCATCAACACCTAGTTCAAATCCAAATAATTCATCTTGCTCTTCTCCTCTTGCTGTAAGCATTATAATTGGAACTTTTGATTCTTGTCTTATCTGTCTTAAAACAGACCAACCATCTAATTTTGGCATCATAACATCTAATAAAATAAGACTTACTTTATTTTTGTTTTCTTCAAAAACTTGTAAAGCTTTCTCTCCATCTTCTGCTTCTAATATACTAAATCCTTTAGCTGTTAAAAAGTCTTTTATTAATTTTCTCATTCTTTGCTCATCATCTACAACTAAAATACAATCATTAACCATTTTTTTACTCCTTCTCTTATTTTTCATATATTATATATTATATTTGATAATTATGTCTATAATGTGAATTAAAAAAGAAAATGAGATTTTAGCTATTTTTTTAAAAACCTCATTTTAATCTTTTTTTGTATTTAATCCATATATACCATAGTTGCTTGAGAAGATAATTTTAATCCCGAATTATGTATTATATTCATGATATTTTTGTTTATTTCATTTTTTACTTCTAAATATTCCTTATATGCTGTTGTCGTAACATATATATCTATTAATAATGTCAAGCCATTATTTGCTATATTATTAAATGTTACTGTTGTATCATTATTTATTACACTTGGATTATTCATTAACATTTCTCTTATTCTATTAGATACTTGAGTAATTTGTTCTGATGTTGTTTCTAAAGAAAAAGTTAAATTAATTTTATATTTTCTTTTTTCCAATTTACTCCAATTTATCACAGCTGAGTCTGCTATTGTTGAATTTGGAATATTTATTATAGAGTTTTCAGAACTTCTAATTCTAGTAGTACGGAAGGTCATATCTTCCACAGAACCTTCATAATCAGATATTTTTATCCAATCTCCTACTTTGAATGGTTTATCTATAAATAGTACTATTCCACCAAAGATATTTTTCGCTGTATCTTGTGCAGCAAGTGTTACTATAATACTACCTATTCCTACTCCTGCAACCAATCCATTTAAATTTATTTGTAAAATTGCAAGTATCACAAATAGTGCTATTACATAAATTATGCCTCTTACTACTTTTAAAGCAAACTCAAGCATTGAATCATCCACATCATTTTTCCAGTTTTTTCTTAATCTTTTAACTAATGTGGATTTCATTGTAAAACTTTCTGCTAAAGCTTTTGCAAATGATAATACACTAATTATTTGGAAAGCTTTTGTCATAAAATCCATTACATTGTCTGGTATATTAAGTGGCTTCTTTAAGAATAATACTGCAAGATATACTCCAAGTATTGTAATAAATACTTTTAATGGAATATAAAATGCACTTTCTCTTATTGCTTTTTTATTCTTAGCATTAAATTTAAATAATTTTATTATCATATATGATATACTAGGGCTTAATACTTTAAATAATATTATCAAACATATAGCCACTATTATATCAACGACTTCTACCGCCTTTACGGTTTCTAAAAAATTTACTACTTGTTCCATTCTCTCCTCCGTTCATTTTGTTTTAAGTCATATAGTCTCTTAATTTCTTACTTCTACTTGGATGTCTTAATTTTCTTAATGCTTTTGCTTCTATTTGTCTTATTCTTTCTCTTGTTACATCAAATTCACGTCCAACTTCTTCTAACGTTCTTGCTTTTCCATCTTCTAAACCAAATCTTAGCTTCAATACTTTTGCCTCTCTTGGTGTCAGTGTATTCATTACTTCTTCTAGCTGTTCTTTAAGCATTGTGTAAGCTGCTGAATCTTGAGGTGCTGGACTATCTTCGTCTTGTATAAAATCTCCCAAATGACTATCATCTTCTTCTCCAATTGGTGTTTCTAATGATACAGGGTCTTGAGCTATCTTTTGAATCTCCATTACTTTTTCTACAGATATTTCCATTTCTGCTGCAATCTCTTCTGGCGTTGGTTCTCTTCCTAATTGTTGTAATAAATGTCTAGAAGTTCTTATTAATTTATTTATTGTCTCTACCATATGAACAGGAATTCTTATTGTTCTTGCTTGGTCTGCAATTGCTCTTGTAATTGCTTGCCTAATCCACCAAGTAGCATAAGTACTGAATTTAAAGCCTTTTGTATAATCAAATTTCTCTACTGCTTTTATTAATCCCATATTTCCTTCTTGAATCAAGTCTAAAAACAACATTCCTCTTCCTACATATTTTTTAGCAATACTTACAACTAATCTTAAGTTTGATTCTGCTAGTTTCTGTTTTGCTTCTTCTTCACCGTTTAATATTCTTTTTGCTAAGTCTAATTCTTGGTCAAATGTTAAAAGAGGAATTCTTCCTATTTCTCTTAGATACATTCTTACAGGATCGTCTACATTTATTCCTTCATAACTTGTATCTGTTATTTCATCTAATTTTAAGTCTTCTACTTCTTTTAAATCTTCAATATCAGGTTCTTCATCTAAATCATCATTTAGACTTACACCCATTTCTTCAAAGGCATCAAAAACTTTATCTATTTGATCTGGATTTGCATCATCTAATTCTTTTGCTAAGTCACCATATGTTATTTTTCCTTGTTCTTTTGCCTTTTTTAATATATTATTCACTTTTTCATTTTTTATTTGTTCATCATCTTTATTTTCATCTAATTCTTCTTTCTTATCTGCAACTTCTTGAACTTTTTCCTCTTTTACTTTTTCATTTTCTTCTTTTAACTTTGTTTCATTTTTTACTTTAGTTTTCTCTTCTGTCTCATTCTTTTCAACTTTTTTAGGTCTTTCTTCTTTTTTTGCTTTCTTTTCTTTGACTTCTTTATTTTCAACCTTCTCTACTTTTTTTGTTACTTTCTTTTTTTCTTCTACTTTTTGTTTAGTTATTTTTGTTGTTTCTGAATCCTCTTTTTTATTTGCCATTTTTCTTTTCACCCCTATTTCATTTTAGCTAATTTGACAATTATATCACTTAGCTCTTTCCCTAATTTGATTTTTTCATCTTGATTTAAATTCCTATTTTCTAATATTTCTAAAATTTTGAACTTTCTATTATTTAATTTATCTTTTTCATAGCTTTTCATAACATCATCTATAGCTTTTTCAACATCTTCTATTTCATAATCATCTGCTAAAATTTCTGTTATATGATTTTGCTCTTCTTCTCCTAAACTGTCCAAAATTCCATTAATATTACTATTTCCTTTTTCTAGTTCTTCATACAATTTTTTTGCTATTTTTTTATTTGTTTCATCTTTAAAATCTTCTACTTTTATGTTTTGTTTTATTATTTGGTAAATATTTATATCACCATTAAGTAATATCGCAAGTACTGTATTTTCTCTTTTTTTTACTGATTCTGATACGTTTATTTTCTGTTCTTGTATATGTCTTACTATTGGTCTTGCTTTATTTAGGACCTTTTCTCCTTGATTATTTTCATAAGTTAATTTGTTTACTTCAGCATAAATTGCTTCTTTTGATATTTCGTATTCTTTGGATATTTTCTCAATATATACTTCTTTTTCTATATTGTTATCAATTTTTGAAATTAATTTTGCTATTTCATTTAAAAATTTTATTTTGTCATTTGTATTATTTAAATCTAAGTTTTGTTTTAGCAACTTCACTTTAAATTCAATAACTGAAAGAGCTTTATCTACTATATTTTGGAATCTCGCATTACCATATTTTACAATATATTCATCAGGATCTTTTGCACCTTCCATCTGCAAAATTCTAATATCACATCCCATATTTTGTAATATATCTACTGCTCTTATCTTAGCCTTTAGTCCCGCTTCATCTGAATCAAAGCTTAATATTATTTGTTCTGATGTTTTTCTAAGAATCCATCCTTGTTGCTGTGTTAATGCTGTTCCTAGTGGTGCTACCACATTGTCTATTCCTCTTTGATGTAATGATATTACATCCATATAACCTTCCACTATTAATAATCTTTTTCTTATGTCTTTAGATTTTTTAGCAACATTTAATCCAAATAGATTTCTCCCTTTGCTAAAAACTATATTTTCTGGTGAATTTATATATTTTGGTTTAGAATCATCAAGTACTCTTCCTCCAAAAGCTATTACTCTTCCTCTTCCATCACATATTGGAAACATTAGTCTGTTTCTATATCTGTCTATATATCTACCATTGTCATTTCTATTTACTAACCCTGATTCTAATATTTCTACATCTTGAAATCCTTCTTTTTTTAATGCTTGGTATAATTCATCAAATTTTCCTGAAAAACCTATTTTAAAAGATTTTAATGTTTCATTACTTAGTTTTCTTCTTTTTACATATTCTTGTGCTATTTTAGCAGTTGGTTTATATAAATTTTCATGATAATACTGTGCTGTAAATTCATTTACTTTATATACTTTTGCTCTTAATTCTTCTCTTGCATTATCTCCCTGATTTTCAAATGTTGGTAATTGTATGTTTGATCTTTCTGCTAATGTCTGTACTGCCTCTACAAAATTAATTCCTTCTATTTTGCTTAAGAAAGTAAAAACATTGCCTCCTACTCCACATCCGAAGCAATGAAATATTTGTTTATCTGGTGAGACAGAAAAAGAAGGTGATTTTTCATTATGGAATGGACATAATCCAAAGAAATTTCTTCCACTTCTTTTTAAATGCACATATTGTGAAATTACATCTACGATATCATTAGCTTGTCTAACTTCTTCTATTGTTTCATCGCTATATCTTGGCATTTTCCCCTCACTTTCTCACAAATTCATTTCTTTACATACATATATTATTCGACGTATTTTACATAAATCCTTCCTATATTTTGAAAAAATATGAACTTTCTTAATATTGTTTACATATTTTTTTATAATTATATACAATTGAAAAAATAAATAGGCACATGAATTATTGTTTCATGTGTCTACTTTAATTTTACTCATTTAATAACATCATTTTTTCATCTATTTTATTAATTGTTTTTGCACAATTCACCCACTCTTTAGACTTTTTCTTTGTTATTTTTTCTTTAGGTTTGTACTTCATTTTATGTTCTAAACTTGACCAGAAATCCATTGCCATGGTTCTTATTTGTACTTCTACTTTAACATAGATAATTTGTCTAGATAATGTTACTGGTATTCCTAAAATTATATGATATGCTGAATATCCACTTTCTTTTGGATTAGATATATAATCTTTTTCTTTTAAAGTTTCTACTCCTGGTATATTTTGTATTAAATTTTTAATCGAATAAATATCTTTTTGTAATGGACATACTACACGTATACCTGCAATATCATTTATATTTTCAATCATATCTTTATATGTTAATTTACATTCCTTTTTCTTCATTTTTTGCATAATACTTTTAAGTGATTTAATTCTAGTATTTACATGGTCAACTAGATCATAATCATAAAATGTTTTAAATTCTTGTTTAAAAATATCTATTTTTGTTTCTAATTCTTTAATTGCCATTTCATAAATAAACATTATTTTTTTGAATGTTGCATCTTTTTCTTCTACTTTACTATCATAGTCTAGAAAATTTTTCAGGTCAATCAAATCTGTACTTTCCTCTTTAATTTTCATACACATTCAACTCCTTTTTATGGTTTCACGTATGTTCTTATTTAATATATACTTATACTAACCATATTTTGTTTCTAAAAAGTATTTTAAATGTGTTTTTTAAGTGAATTAATTTTTTCTTAATACTTCTAATAGCTTAGTTCTTTCTACTGTAATTTTTTCACCTGTTTTACTATTTTCTAATTCTAAACTATTTCCATCTGTTTTATCTCCAATTATAAGCAAATTTGGAGTTCCAAGTATTTTACAATCTTTTATTTTACTTCCAATATTAATGTTTTCCCTATCATCTAATATTACTTCTACTCCTTCTTTTTTTAATGTTGTGTATATTTCATTTGCTAGTTTTACTTTTTCCTCATCGTCCATTTTAGGAATTATTTGTACTTTATATGGAGCTATTTTTTCTGGTAAATAGAATCCACAAGGATTTCCATTTTTATCTTTTAATAAACATTGTTCATATAAAGCTGCTAATGTTCTACTCACTCCTATTCCATAACATCCCATATAATATAATACTTCTTTTCCATCTTTATCTACATATTTTCCATTCATCATTTCTGAATACCTAGTTCCTAATTGGAATATATGTCCTAATTCCATTGTTCTTATTTCTTTAAAATTAGATATATCTTCTATTCCATATTCTTCTTTTAGATATTCCTCATAATTTTCTTTTTCTAATATTTCAGTATTTAGTCCAATTTCTGCTTTTTCATCATATAATATTTTGTCTTCTCCTTGGCTTGATATTAGCATAAATTCTTCTGATTTTTTTCCTCCCATTGCACCATTATCTGCAACAATTGAAATTACGTCTAAACCAATCTTTTCGAATATTTCTAAAAATGCTTTTTTCACATTTTCATAAGACTTTTCCATTCCTTTTGAATCTACATCAAAACTATATGCATCAAGCATTGGAAATGCTTTTCCTCTTAATAAATATCCTCTTGTTCTAATTTCATTTCTAAATTTTTCACTAATTTGATAATATGTCACAGGTAAATTCTTATATGATTTTAATTTTTCTCTTGCAAATTCTAACATTGCTTCTTCTCCTGTTGGAGCTAGACAGAATGTTCCTTTATTTGATTCAGTAATTAACATTGTTCCATCATTTACATATTCATCATATCTTCCTGAATCTTTCCAAAGAGTATCTGGTTGTAATGTTGGAAGTAATACTTCGATACATCCGTATTTATTTAATGTTTCTACAATTATTTGCTCAATTTTTCTTCTTAACAATAGTGGTACCGTGTTATACCCAAATAGTCCTGCTCCATATTGTACTATTTGTCCAGTTTGTAATAATATACTTTGTCCTGGATACATTTCATCTATATTATTTAATTTTACTGTTCCCATTCCAGTTTGTGATAATTTCATAATAATCCCTCTTTCTAATTATTTTCTTGATTAACTTTTTCTACTATCTCCTCCCTTTCGGGCATTGGAGCCTCCGCTGGACCTTCTTTATTTTCACTTTCTTCTATTAAATCATCTATTACTATTTGTTTATTTTCATCTAATTTATATCTTGGAAGTTCTGGTAAGTCATTTAATGAAGAATAACCAAACATTTTTAAAAATTCATTTGTTGTTGTATATGACATTGGTTTTCCTGGTAAGTCTATTTTTCCAGCTTCTTTTATTAATCCATATTCCAATAATTTATATACACAAGCATCTGCCGAAACTCCTCTTATTGCCTCTATTTCTGCTCTTGTTATTTGTGGATTATATGCAATTATTGATAGGGTCTCTAATGCTGCTGTTGTTAATTTTGGTTTATTCCTTTTATCTAATACAGGATATATATATTCATACATATTTTTTTTAGTACATAACTGGTAAGAATCATCTATTTTTATTAATTCAATACCTCTTTCTTCCTTATTATAATCATTTTTCATTATTTCTATAATCTCATCAATTTCATCACTTGATAATTCTAAAGTTAACATTAATTCATTTTTAGTTACTTCTCTTCCTGCTGCAAAAAGTATTGCTTCTATTTTTGATTTTGCTTCATTAATTTGCATATTTACCCCTTCTTATCATTATTTAAAGTTCTTTCCTATTATTTCATGAATTTAGCTATATGTCAATATTTTTGGATAATCTTGCCTTTTTAATTTTATTGTGATAATATATAAAAAACACTTTTCGGAGGTAATTTTTATGGATGAAAATAAAAAAATTGAAATTGTTAATGGAGATGGTTCTAATTTAGATATTTCTCCTGCTTATGATCATTTAAAAGTTGGTACTCCTAATCCATCAAGCAAAAAACCAAAAAACATTGTCGTTCCTAAAGTTGTGAAAAAAAAGAAAAAAGAAAATGATAAAGATAATAATAAAAAAGAGTCTTGATATTTTTAGAATATACATAAACAAACTAAAACACGGTATTTATTATAGATAGCAATTATCTTTAGTTTTTTGTTGCAAAAAATTCATAATCTATATAACTATAATATATACAATAATTATCAATTTAAAATAAACATTTAAATTATTTCTAAAGAAACTATAATTTTAAGTATAGTAATTTTATAAAAATTTTATTTCAAAATTATTGCATGCAAATATAAAATAAGGAAATTCTGTGACGATTATTATATAAAAATTGATATTCCTGATATTAAAAATTTAAAGCTACAAGAATCAGAAGTTAATTCTGTTTATTGGTTTTCGGCTGATGAAATAGAAAACCTAATGAATCATGATAAATTTTTAGATAACTATTTTGATGACTTTTTAATTTTATTAAACTAGTTAGAAAATAGTACTTATTAAAAATATTTTTAAAGGAGAATTATTATATGAAAATTATAGAATACAATCCAATTTATGATGAACAAATAAAAGATTTATTAGTAGAACTACAAAATTATCTTATTGATATAGATGATTGGCATACTCAAATATTATCAGATAATTATAGAAATGATTACTTTAAAATGAATTTAGAATTTATTAATAAACAAAATGGAAAAATCATTTTAGCAATCGAAGATGAAAAGATTATTGGAATAATTTCTGGTGTCGTACAATTAAACGATGAAATAGATGAATTAACAAATGATTGTTCTAAAATAGGTAATGTATTAGATTTAATCGTAAAAAATTCATTTCGCGGTAATCAAATAGGAAAATTACTTTTACAAGAAATGGAAAATTATTTTAAAAGTATTAATTGTAAAAGAATAAATATTGAAGTTTTCGGTCCTAATAAAAGTGCTTTAAACTTTTATTTAAAGAATGACTATACAATTAGAGACTATATTGTAAGTAAAAAAATACATTAATTTTGGAGAAACAAAATGTTAAAAATAATAGAATATAACGAAAAATATATTAAAGAAATATCTGATTTGATTATTCAAGATTTATTAACTGTTAATATCAGAGACTACGGAATAGAAAGAGTACAGAAAATGACTAAAGATTTTACAGTTGAAAAATTACAAAATACTTTTAACAAAAGAGAAAAAGTATTTCTTGCTTTAATAGATGACCATGTTGTAGGTACTGCTGGGCTAGAAAAATCTTGGTATAATGATGATGAATATTGGATTTTAACCGTTTTTGTAAAACCAGAAAATCATCGTCAAGGCGTTGGCAGGAAATTAATTGAAGAAATTGAAAAATATGCAACTAATTTACCTATTAAAAAGCTTATAATTCCTGCATCTATAACAGCTCATGAATTTTACTACAAACTTGGATATAGATATAAAGATGGAAAAAAAGAATTAAATGAAGAAGATATGTATTTAATGGAAAAGATTTTATAAAAGAGATTTCAGATAAAAAACTAAAAACAAACGAAAAATACTATATTAAATACATTTAATTTTAAATTTATAAAAACCTTCTTGCAATAATGCTAAAGAAGGTTTTTAAATTTTATTCTTCTACTGGTGCTGAAACCGGACAAACGCCTGCACATGTACCACATGAGATACAAGCAGAAGTATCAATGTCAAATTTACTATCTCCTTGTGATATGCATCCTACTGGACATTCAGCAGCACAAGCTCCACAAGAAATACATGAATCTGTTATTTTATATGCCATTTTATTCACCTCCCTGAAAGTCTTATCCACATATTAATCTCTATTTGTTACTTCTTCTAAGTTTAATAGTTCTTGCCATCTTCTATCTACTTCTTTTTGAAATTCTTCAATCATCCACTCATTACCTGGTTTAAACATATGTTTAAATCTCTTTTGTGGTTTTAGGAATTCTTCTATCGGTAATTTTTTAGCTGGTTTATAATTAATTTTATATTTACCATCTATTACTTCATATAAAGGCCAATAACAAGTATCTACTGCTAATTTATTTATTTGCATTAGCATATCTGTTGGATACCCCCATCCTCTTGGGCATGGTGCTAATACATTTAAGAAACATGGACCTTCTGTATAGATTGCTTTTTCTGCTTTTTCATATATATCTTTAAAATTCATATACCCAATAGTTTGAGCAACATATGGTAGGTGATGTCCTGCCATTATAGCTGTTAAATCTTTTCTTTGTTGCATTTTTCCAGGAATTACTGTTCCTGCTGGTGATGTTGTTGTATCTGCGAAATGTGGTGTTGCTGATGAACGTTGAATACCTGTATTCATATATGCACCATTATCATAACATACATAAACCATATCATGTCCACGTTCCATTGCTCCAGATAAACTTTGAATACCTATATCATAAGTTCCTCCATCTCCACCAAATGCAATAAATTTTGTTGTATTATCTATTTTTCCTTGTTGTTTCATAGATTTATATGCTGCTTCAGCTCCTGATACTGTTGCAGCTGCACATTCAAATGCTGTATGAATAAATGAATCTGTCCAAGATGTATATGGGTACATAAATGTTGAAACTTCCATACATCCAGTTGCTACTGAAACTACTGCATGATCTTCTGGTTTTAAAGCTCTCATTATCATTCTAGCTACAGGTGGAGCTCCACAACCAGCACACATTCTGTGTCCAGATGTAAATCTCGAAGGTTTATTTGCTACTACTTCTTTTAGATTATAAGGCATTAGTCCTCAGCCTCCTTTCTCAATCCTAAATATCTATAAAGATTTTTAACCTCTCCTATTTTTACAATTTCAAATAAATCATTATATACTTTTTCAATTTCATCTTCTCTTGTATCTCTACCACCAATTCCATAAACATAATTTACAGATGGTACAAATTTTTTATTCACATACATAGCTGATGTTACATCTTCGAATAATGCTCCACCTGCTGCATTTAAAGAATCTGCCTTATCTAGTATTGCTACTGCTTTTAAATGTGATAAAACTTCAGCTACTTCATCTACTGGGAATGGTCTAAATACACGAAGTTTTAACAATCCTACTTTTTTACCTTGTTCTCTTAATTTATTTACAACTGCTTTTGTTGTTCCTGCAGTTGAGTTCATACAAATAATTGCAACTTCTGCATCTTCCATTTTATATTCTTCAAATAGTCCATATTTTCTACCTGTCATTTTTTCAAAATCTTTTGCTACATCTAGAATTACTTGTTTAGCTTTTTTCATAGCTTCTGCTTGTTGTGCTTTATGCTCAAATAAATAACTTTGAACATCTAGTGGTCCTACTGCAATTGGTTCATCTTGATTTAATAAATAATGTTTTGGATGATATTCTCCTACAAATTCTTTTACTTTTTCATCTTCTACTAATTCTATGTTTTCAATAGAATGTGATGTGATGAATCCATCTTGACATACCATTAATGGTAACATTACATCTTCATTTTCCGCTATTCTATGTGCCATTAATGTATTGTCATATGCTTCTTGGTTATTTTCTGAAAATAACATTATCCATCCGCTATCTCTTACTCCCATTGCATCAGAATGGTCATTATGTATGTTTAGTGGTCCTGATACAGCTCTATTTACTAATGATAAAACAATTGGCAATCTTAAACTAGAAGCAATGTAAATCATTTCCCACATAAGTGAAAGTCCATTTGCAGATGTTGCTGTCATTGCTCTTGCTCCTGCTGCTTCTGCACCAATACAAGCCGACATAGCACTATGCTCACTTTCAACTGCAACAAATTCAGTATCAACTGCACCATTTGCTACAAATGTTGAAAAATATTGAGGTATTTCTGTAGATGGTGTTATAGGAAATGCTGCTACTACATCTGGATTAATTTGTTTCATAGCTGTTGCAGCTGCTTCATTACCACTTAATCTTTCTCTTATACTCATATTCTTACTTCCTTTCTATTTTTATTCTTCTTCTTTCATTTCTATTGCTCCAAATGGGCAAACTTTTGCACAGACTCCACATCCTTTGCAATAATCATAATTAAAATCTTCTCTTTTCATTTCTTTGTTTACTGGTATAGCATCATCTGGACAAACTGGGAAACAAAGTCCACATTGCTTGCATTTATCACTTAAAAATACTGGTCTTACACTTCTCCAGTCCCCTGTTTTAAACTCTCTAGCATTTCCAGCTTCATAAATATCTCCACCTGGAGTCATTTTCTCCATTGGTGTATTAGAATCTATATTTGTCATATTTTTTTAACCTCCTTTAGAGCCATTTCTAAAGCTTTCATATTTCCATCTATCACTTCTGGCTTTTTAGCAAATTTATGTTTAAAAGATTCTTTCATGTCTTCTATTAATTCTTCGTCTGTCATTATTCCACTTACTTTTACAATCCCTGCTAACATTGGAGTATTTGGAAAATATCTTCCTAAAGTTTCTAAAGATATTTTTCTTGCATCTAATGTATAAACATCACCTTTATACTCTTTTAATTCTTTTTTTAGTATTTCTGATGGCTTTGTTGTATTTATCAGAATTGCTCCATTTTCTTTTAATCCTGCTGTTACATCTACTGATTCAAGCAATGTATCATCTACTACTACAACATAATCTGGATAATAGATATTACTATGAATTGTAATAGGTTCATCACTTATTCTGTTATAAGCAGTAATTGGTGCTCCCATTCTTTCTGGTCCATATTCAGGAAATCCTTGAATATATTTTCCAGTATTAAATGCTGCATCTGCTAAGAGTAATGAAGCTGTCTTTGCACCTTGTCCACCTCTACCATGCCATCTAATTTCTATCATGTTACTCATATTCATTTAGCCTCCTTTTACAAAATTTATATATATTCTTCCACACGCTTAGTATATTCCCAAAAGTTCACAATGTCAAGAATATTTATATAATTTGACCATCAAGTTTTTATACGAAATGCATCCCTACTATAAATTAAAAATTCTATAGCATAATATAAAACTCAAAGTTTTTTCAACCTTGAGTTTTATATTATGCTTTTAAGTTTAATTCAAATAGCTCGTTCAATCTAACAAATAATTAATTTTTATACTGTAAAATTTATTGATTACTAAATTCTTTTAACCTCTTTTCTACATCTTCTGAAGATACCATTTCCATAATTTCTTCACTAAGTTTACTGCACTCTTCTGAGTTTAACTTATTTATTGTCTGTCTAGCTCTTAATATGCTATTTGAATTCATTGAAAATTCATCTAATCCAAGTCCAACTAGAAGTGGAATAAAAGTTGGATCACCTGCTGCTTCACCACACATACCACAAATAATATTCGATGAATGTGCTCCATCAATTGCTTTTTTGATTAATTGTATTACTGCTGGATGATATTTTGTATATAACTTAGAAATTTTCTCATTTCCTCTTTCTACAGCTACTGTATATTGAATTAAATCATTTGTTCCTATACTAAAGAAATCAGATTCTTTGGCTAATTTATCTGCAATTAGTGCTGCTGATGGAATTTCTATCATAATACCTACCTGAATGTTTTTATCATATTCAACATTTTCATCATCCAATTCTTTTTTACATTCTTCTAGTACTTTTTTAGCTGCCCTTAATTCATCTATAGAAGATATCATTGGAAACATAATAGCTAATTTTCCAAAAGCACTTGCTCTTAATATTGCTCTTAATTGAGTTTTGAAAATACTTGGTTTATCCAAACATAACCTAATAGCTCTATATCCTAAAAATGGATTTGCTTCTTTTTCTAATTCTAGATATTTTAAATTTTTATCTCCTCCAATATCTAAGGTTCTTATAATTACTTCTTTGTTTTTCATTATTTCTGCTACTTTTTTATATGCTACAAATTGACTTTCTTCTGATGGCATAGTATCACTATCCATATATAAAAATTCACTTCGTAATAATCCTACACCTTCTGCTGTATTATTTAGTGCAACTTTTGCATCTGCTGGCAGTCCAATATTAGCATACAGTTTAACTTTCATCCCATCTTTCGTAATACTTTCCTGTTTTTTATATTTTTCTAATTCTACCTTTTCCGCTTCTAATTGTTTTTCTAACTCTAATAATCTCTGCTTTTCATCTTCTGTTGGATTAATATAAATTTCTCCTGATGTAGCATTTATTGCAATGTTATCACCATTTTTCAATATTTTTGTAGCATCTTTTACTTTTGCAATAGCTGGGATTGAATGTGTTCTTGCCATAATAGATGTATGTGAATTTTCTCCTCCTAGTTCAGTTACAATTCCAGATATATTCTTAAAATCTAATTTTGCAGTCTCAGAAGTTGTTAATTCTTCCGTAACGATAATTGTATTTGGATTTAATTTTGTTAAATCGATATTTTCTTCTTCAAGCAATTTTCCTAACACTCTATTTTTTATATCTAAAATATCTCTAGATCTTGAAGCCATATATTCGTCATCCATATTCTCAAAAATTTGTATTACACTATTAAATCCAACTTCTACAGCATATTCTGCATTGTAATTTGAATTTTTAATAGCATTTTCTGTTTCTGAAATTAATGATGGATCTTGTAATATCATAAGATATGCTTGCATAATATCTGCTTCTGTACCATTAATATTTTTCATCTGACTTTCTGTTTCACAAGTTACTTCTTGTAATGCATTGTGAACTCTTTTCAACTCTTCTTCTACTTGCTCTTTTTGTATAACTTTTTTTTCTATGTTTCTTTCTAGTTTCTTCAATATAACTACATTTCCAAATCCTATACCACTTGAAACACTATTTCCTTTTAGCATATATATCCTTCCTCATGTATGTATTTAGGTTTTACGGATAAACCTATAAACCTATTTTTTATTCATTAAAATTATTTTCAAAACCTTTTTTGATTTCTGATAAAGCTTTTTCTTCATCTTCTCCATCACATTCAATTTCAATTTCTGTATTATATTTTATTCCAGCAGCCATAATGGCAAGTATTGATTTTGCATCAATAGTTTTTCCATCAACATATAATTTTATTGTACTTTTAAATGTCCCTGCTAGTTTTGCTAATTCACTTGCTGGTCTTGCATGTAGTCCAGTTTCATTTATTAATACAATTTTATCTTTAACCATAATCTTACATTCCTTTCTTTATTCTTTTGCCTTTTCATACTCAGGTAAATTCTTTTTTAACATTGCCATAATAAGAGTAGAGACAATAGTTCCAACTGCAATGGCTAATAAATATTTTACAGGATGTCCTATAGTTGCTACTACAAATATTCCACCATGAGGTGCCATAAGTGTACAATCAAATAACATTGAAAGTGCTCCTGCAACTGCTGATCCCACAACAAATGATGGAATTGTTCTTAGTGGATCTTCTGATGCAAAAGGAATTGCTCCTTCTGATATAAATGATAATCCCATAATATAATTTACATATGCTGCTTGTTTATCCTTTTTATGAATTTTTCTTGGAAATGCTGTTGCTAAAAATGCAATAGCAAGTGGAGGTACCATTCCTCCTGCCATAACTGCAGCCATGATTTCATATTGTCCTGATGCTAACATTCCTGTACCAAATGTATATGCTGCTTTATTAATAGGACCTCCTAAATCCACAGCCATCATTCCACCTAATATTAATCCTAATATTATTTTATTTGCACTACTCATTGAAGATAAATAATTATTTATTGCTGTATTAATTGCTGCTACATATGGATTTATTAATAGCATAAATGCTCCCATAATTAATATTCCAAATACAGGATATAAAAGGATTGTTTTTATACCTTCTATACTATCCGGCAAATAACTGCATAATTTCTTTAATCCTAGAACAATGTATCCTCCTACAAATCCTGCAATTAACGCTCCTAAAAATCCTGAACTTACTAGTGTAACATCGCTATTTGTTAGTGATGTAAATGTCGTTCCTTGTACTGCTAAAATTCCACCTGCAAAACCAACTGCTAAACCAGGTCTATCTGCAATGCTCATAGCAATATAGGCTGCAAGTATATATAACATTACATCAAAAGCTGCATGTCCTACTGTATTAAAGAAAGTTGCAATAGGTGTATTAGTTCCAAAGTTTGAAGGATCTATTGAATAATCATCTAATAAAAATGATATTGCTATTAAAATTCCTCCACCCACAACAAATGGTAACATATGTGTAACACCATTCATTAAGTGTTTATATATTTTTGTTCCTGTTTTCTCTTTTTCTTCATTATTATCTTCATTTACATTTTTCGAGGTTGAATGATATACCTTTGCGTTTGATGATAATACATGTTCAATTAGTTCTTTTGGCTTATTAATTCCATCTGCTACTTTCGCTTTTACTAACTTTTTACCATCAAATCTTGATAAATCAACTTTTGTATCAGCTGCAATTATTATCCCTTTTGCATTCTTGATTTCTTCTTTCGTAAATTTATTTTTCACACCTGATGATCCATGAGTCTCTACTTTTAGTTTATGTCCTAGTTGTTCTCCCATTTGTTCTAAAGCTTCTGCTGCCATATATGTATGGGCAATTCCTGTTGGACAACTAGTGATTGCTAAAATCTCATAATGTTCATCTTTATTCTTTTCTTCTCCCAATTTTTGATTTTCAGCTTGGTCTATGCATTTTAAAAATTCTTTTGGAGTTTTTGCATTATATAATGCTTGTCTAAAATTATTATCCATTAATAGTGTAGATAATCTACTTAGAACTTCTAAATGCACATTATCTTCTGTATTTGGTGCTGCAATTAAAAATAATAGTTTAGCTGGATTTCCATCTAATGAAGCAAAATCTACTCCATCTGGAATTACCATTGCAGATAGTCCAGGCTTTACTACTGCATCTGTTTTACCATGAGGAATAGCAATCCCTTCTCCAATTCCTGTTGTTCCTTCTTTTTCTCTTTTTAATACTACATTTTTGTACTCTTCCTTGTCTTGAATGTTCCCGTTTTTCATCATTAAGTCTACTAATTGATTAATTGCTTCTTCTTTGTTATTTGCTTTTCCTCGTAACATGATGGATTTTTCACTAAGTAAATCTGTAATTTTCATATTTTTACTCCTTTCTTTTTTAATATTTTATTATAAAAATGTAGCATAAATTATGCTTCAATTTTTTATACAATGGATTAAACTAATTGTTTTAATAGTACTTCCACATCATTTTTAGTTGCAAGTTCGATTGAAAAAGCACTAGCACTTCCTGCTGCCACCCCTGTTTTTAATGCATATTCATAATCTTTTGTTTTATAATATCCTGCAAGGAAACCTGCGACCATTGAGTCACCAGAACCTACTGTATTTATAATTTTTCCTTTTGGTGCTTTTGAAAATAATACATTATCATCTTTGGTTAATAATAACGCTCCATCCTTTCCTAAAGATACTAGAATATTTTGTGCTCCTCGTTTTTTTAATTCTTTAGCTGCATTTAAAATATCTTCTTTGGTCTCAATCTTACAATTTAGTGTTTCTTCTAATTCTTCTTTATTTGGTTTTATTAAAAAAGGATTATACTGTAATACACTCATTAATAACTCTTGTGTAGAGTCTACAACAAATGTAATTTTATTTTCACTAAGTTTTTCACATATTTCTTTATATATATCTTTACTTATATTTTTAGGCACACTTCCTGATAAAACAACAATATCCTCTGGTGTAACTTTATTTAACTTATCAAACAGTTTTTCCATATCTTTTTTTGCAATTTGTGGGCCAATTCCGTTTATTGCTGTTTCTTCTACTATATTTATATTATTGGAACTAATTTTTATATTAATTCTAGTAAATCCTTTTTCTACTTTAACAAAATCTGTTTTTACCCCTTTTTTTTCTAATTCTTTAATTAATTCTTCTCCTGTAAATCCAGCTATAAAACCTAATGCCGTATTTTCAATTTCTAAGTTCTTTAGTACAATGGAAACATTAAGTCCTTTTCCCCCTGGTAATATTGTTTCCGTTTTTGTTCTATTTATTTCACCAATCTTAAAATTTTCAACTTGTGTTATATAATCTAATGCTGGATTAAATGTTATTGTATAAATCATTTCTTCCTCCTTGTTACATTCTATTATAACTGATTTAATTTTACAATATTTCTTAATAAATTTTATTATTTTTATCTGGAAAGTAAATATTTTTACTCTAAGTTATCTAAATTTTCGTCTATAATATTAATTATATCCTAGTTATTTCTTTTTAAATCAATTATATATAATTGATAGTGCAACTGCAGCTATATAATTATAATTTTTTGTATTAAATTTATTTTATTATTCCATTTTAAACATTAATTTTATAACTTAATTGTAGAAAAAATAATTAATTCCATTTACTTTATTGATTAATTTTTCTTAATATTTTTCCTTTATTATAATATATCATATCTTTTTTATGGTCAACACTCAATTTGCATAATTTTTGTATAACAATTTTGGCAAGAGACTTAATAATAGATACTAATTTAGTTAAATATTTGTTAAAAAACATCTTCTAAAAAAGTCATTTTTTATGTGTCTTATTATAAATTTTTTACATTTAAGATATTCATTAAAATAGATAAAATATTTGACAAAATTTAAAGTTTTAATTTATTATTCAATACCTTCGGGTTATGAGTAAAGCTCGCAAAGTGTTGGTAAATCTGGTTTTGAGATGTATTTATTGGTGTATTTGGTGTGCCCAGTTTTTTGACTTTGTAAATTTATGTGATTTTGGGTTATTT